>NZ_LZMP01000005.1:0-131860 GCF_001691435.1 Gordonia sp. UCD-TK1
TCGTTGCCTCGTTGCCCACACAGATCATGTCGGTCGTTCACCTCGTCTTCGGTCGTCTCGATCGATCGTCGGTGTGAACCTTGGGGTGATCACCCTTGACGCGGCCTAATGGATCAGTGCTCACCCCACATGGTTCAGGGGGCACGACATCCCAGAAGCGTTCTAGCGGGTGATCCTTACCCGGCCGGGCCACGGTCTTCGTGTAGAAATCCGACACCGTTTCAGGGTCTCGGAGTGGTCACCGGCCGGGAAGGCTCACACAAACCAGCATCCCCTGCAGGACGCCGATCCACCCCCATTAGGGTCACGCAACGTGTCTCACCAGGCCCTTCGTGGCTCGTCGCTTGCGCTCCTCGCACCTCAGGGAGCAATGGGGACCGCCTTTTTCGGATAGAGAGCGGAGGGGGTGGCGCTTGCGCTCGGGAGCGGAGTGCGGCGCTGGCGCTCAGGGAGCAGCAGGGGGCGGCGCTCCTCAGGGGGCAGCGCTCAGGGCGCGGGCGGCCCGGTGGTGATCGAGTCGTCGGTGATTCCGGCGGCACGACGAGCCGCGAGGCGGCGCTTCTGCGGTTCGATCGTGTAGCGGGGGTTCTTGGCCGACTCGATGCCGGCGTCGAAGACGCCGAATCGCGTGCAGGCCGACGCGGCGAGCAGTGCGACTCCCGAAGCGACCGCCAGGGGGCGGGAGCGACCGCTGAGCAACGCGCCCACTCCGCCGGCGACGGCCAGTCGCTCGCTCCAGCGCAGCAGGGTGCCGGCCTTGCCGTGGTGGAGCGGTTCGGCGGCGACCGGGTCCATCCGTCGCTCCGTGAGTCGCATCGCCACGAGGTCGCCGACCACGCCCAGCGCCGCGAGCGTCCGTGCCGGCCCGGCCTGACCGACCGGCGTGGTGACCAGCGCCAGCCCGCTCGACGCCAGGCTCGCGGAACTGACGAACACGAACGGCAGGTCCCGGTGCATGGCGTTCCAGGTCGGCACGGCGGTATCGGAGAGCAGCACCGCGGTGTACACCGCGAGCGGCGGACCAGCCAGACCGGCGGCCAACCCGGCGGGGGCCTCGACGGCGCGCAACACCGCACGAAGCGGCCCGAGCGGCAGCCGCGCACCGGTCATCCGGTCGACCTCGGCGACCGCCGCGACGCCGAGTGCGCCGCTGAACGCCGACAGGATCCAGGAACCGACGCTCATCGGCGACGTCACCTTGAACGTGCGCAACATGTTGTAGAACCGGTCCGGCCGTCCGAGGTCGGCGACGAGCGCGATCCCGCCCAGACCCACGGCACCCAGACCACCGAGGCGGGCGTTGCGGCGCAACGCGTCCCGCCCGGTGAGCTGGGCCCCGGCGGCCAGGACGCCGGAGCCGCCGGCGACACCGCCGAGAAACAGGTAGGCGGCCACCTTCTCGTCCCAGGGTGGTGGCTTGACGACGGGATGCCCGTAATACGAGGTGAATTCGGCATCGGGCACCATCGACATCTCGCGGTTGCCGTCGCCCTGACCGAAACCTATACCCGGCCTTCGTTTTCCGCCACGGCCGAAACCCCGGCCGCGCCGCCGGGCCGGCTCCGGCGGACGGAAGGAGTCGAACTCCGACGAGGTCATCGGCCGCCCCGCAGGAACGAGAGTGCGGCGGCGGCCAGCATTCCGGCCGCCGCGATCCCGGCTCGCTTGTACATGGCCGGCAGGTCCGCGGTGCACACCCGCGGGTCCGGCGGCAGCCCGTAGACCTCGGGCTCGTCGAGCAGCAGGAACACCGATCCGGTGCCGCCGACACCGTCGTTCGGGTTGGCGCCGTAGAGCCGCGCCTCGGTCATGCCCTGCTCGTGCAGCGCGCGGACGCGGGCGTGCGCGTCGTCGACGAGGTCGTCGTGGTCGCCGAACTTGATCGACGTGGTCGGGCAGGTCTTCGCGCAAGCCGGTGTCTCGTCGTCGAGCAACCGGTCGTAGCAGAGCGTGCACTTCTGCGCGACACCGCGTTTGGGCACTTCGGGCTGCTCGCCCTTGCGTTCGCCGGAGCGGGTCGTCGGCGCGGCGGTGCCATCGGCCCGGCGCTCGACGACGCCGAACGGGCACCCGGCCACGCACGTCCCGCAGCCGTTGCAGACGTCGTCCTGGATCACGACGGTGCCGAACTCGGTGCGGAACAGCGCGCCGGTCGGACAGACGTCGAGGCACCCGGCGTGCGTGCAGTGCTTGCAGACGTCGGACGACATCAGCCAGCGGAACTCGGGGGTGTCGGGGACTTCGACTCGGCTCGTCGCTTCGCTCCTCGCCGGCTCAGCCGGCAGGGGAGAGGGCCTGGTCGGCAGAGACGAACGATCTTCAGGCGAGGAGCCGGGCATCGCGGGCATGCCCAGTCCGACGAGCGCACGCCCGGACTCGCGCGCCTCGGCGATGCGGTCGGAATTCTGCTCGATGAAGGCGACGTGGCGCCAGGTGCTCGCGCCGAGGGCGACGGTGTTGTCGTACGACATCCCGGTGAGGGCGAGGTCGCCGTCGCGCGGGTTGCCGTTCCATTCCTTGCACGCCACCTCGCAGGCCTTGCAGCCGATGCAGATCGAGGTGTCGGTGAAGAACCCCTTGCGCTTCTCGTGGGTGCTCCAGTGCGCGTCGGCGCTGGGATCGGATGGCCCGGACAGCTGTCCCATCTACTCCTCCGCCTTCCCGGTGATATGCTGGTTGTCGGTCTCGACGGTGACCCCGGCCCGCTCCTGGTAGGCACGCACCAGGTCGAGCAGTGCCCGGCCTTGCGGCCGGCGCCCGGCGATGACGTCGCACGAGCCCACCTTGGACTCCTGGATCTGCACGTTCGGATCCAGTGTGACCCCGATCAGGTCGTTGGCGGCGTCGCCGCTGACCACGGCGTCGGAACCCACGCCCCAGTGATAGGGGAGACCCACCTGATGCACCTGCCGGCCGTTGATGGTCAGCGGCATCATGCGGTCGGTCACCAGCACCCGCGCCTCGATCGCGGCGCGCGGCGACACGATCGTCGCCCAGCCCTCGTTGGTGAGGCCCCGCTCTTCGGCGAGTTCGGGTGAGATCTCGCAGAACATCTCCGGCTGCAGTTCCGACAGGTACGGCGTCCATCGGCTCATGCCACCCGCGGTGTGGTGCTCGGTGAGTCGGTACGTCGTGAACACGAACGGGTACACCTCGGAACCGGGGCTCTCGCCGCTGGGTGCGTCGAGATTGTCCGTGCGGGGGAACAGGACTCGCGATGGCGACTGCTGCTGGGGGTACAGCGCGTTGACCACCGGGGATTCCTGCGGTTCGTAGTGCGTCGGCAACGGGCCGTCGACCAGCCCGCGCGGGGCGTAGAGCCAGCCCTTCCCGTCGGCCTGCATGACGAACGGGTCGTCGCCGCAGAGGGCTTCGACGCCGCCGACCGACGGGTCGGGACGGGCATCGGGAGCCAGGTCGACCGGGAAGTCGGGCACGTCGGGACCGACCCACCGCCCGGCGTCGGCGTCCCATTCCATGTACCGCTTGCGTTCGCTCCACGGCCGGCCGTCGGGGTCGGCCGACGCACGGTTGTAGAGGATTCGACGATCCGCCGGCCACACCCAGCCCCACTCGTGCTGGGTGACCCCGCCACCGCCCTGCGGGACCCGGCGTGCGGCCAGGTTCGACGGCCCGACGGTGTCCGCGCCGGTGTAGACCCCGGTGTAGATCCAGCAGCCGCCCGCAGTCGAGCCGTCGCGCTTCATCTGGGTGTAGGACGTGAGGTTCGTGCCGGCGTCTTCGCCGGTCACGTGGTAGCCGTTGATCTCCGACAGCACCGCCTCGGGGTCGGGGTTGCCGTGGTCGTCGAGGGGATAGTCCCAGGTGACGTCGAGCAGTGGGCGATCGCGTTCGTCGGTCGACCCGGCGAGGCGTTCGCGGATCCGCCGCCCGAGTTCGTAGAAGAAGTCCATCTCGCTCTGGCACTGACCTGGTGGCTCGACCGCCTGGTGGCGCCACTGCACCATGCGCTGGGTCTGCGTGAACGAGCCGGCCTTCTCCACATGCGTGGCCGCGGGCAGGAAGAACACCTCGGTGGCGATGTCCTCGGTGCGCAGCTCGCCGGACTCGATCTCCGGGCCCTCCTTCCACCAGGTGGCCGTCTCGATCATGTTGAGGTCGCGGACGACGAGCCATTTGAGGTGCGACATCGCCATCCGCGCCTGGCGCCCGTTGGCCGATCCGACCGCTGGGTTCTGGCCGAGGACGAAGTAACCGTCGACCTTGTCGGCGAGCATGTCGACCGTCGTCTGGAAGGTCCCGGCGGGCCCGGTGAGCCGGGGCAGGTAGTCGTAACACCAGTCGTTCTCGGCGGTCGCGGCGTCGCCGAACCACGCCTTGAGAAGACTCACCATGTAGTCCTCGGCGTTGGCCCAGAAACCCTTCTCGGCCTTCGACGTGATCGCGCCGATGTAGTCGGCGAAACTGTCATGCTTGCCCGCCGAGGGCATCGGCAGGTACCCGGGCAGCAGGTTGAACAGCGTCGGGATGTCGGTGGACCCCTGGATGCTCGCGTGTCCGCGGAGGGCCATGATGCCGCCGCCGGGGCGCCCGACGTTGCCGAGCAGGAGCTGCAGGACCGACGCGGCGCGGATGAACTGCGCGCCGAAAGTGTGCTGGGTCCAGCCGGTCGCGTACCCGAAGCACGTGGTGCGCTCGCGGCCGGAGTTGTCGGTGACGGCCCGGGCCAGATACTCGAAGTCGCGCACCGAGATCCCGCACATGTCGCGCACCATCTCGGGTGTGTAGCGCGAGTAGTGACGCTTGACGATCTGGAACACGCTGCGCGGGTGTTCCAGGGTGTCGTCGCGCAGGGTCGCCCCGTGCTCCAGCGGCGGCCCGCCGGAGCCGTGCTCGTGCCCCACCGCGCGGTCCGTCACCCGCGGCCCGTCGTCCGGGTGGCCGGGCGACTCGACCTTGCCGTCCTCGCTGTCGCGGCCACCGTCGTCGGAGTGGGCGGACGGTTCCTCGTAAGCCCAACTGGTGGCGTCGTATTCGCCGGTCTCCGCGTCGAAGCCGGAGAACAGGCCGTCGAGATCCTCGGTGTCGCGGAAATCCGCGGCGATCAGGGTGGCGGCGTTCGTGTAGGCGACGACGTACTCGCGGAAGTACTTCTCGTGCGTGATGGCGTAGTTGATGAGTGCACCGAGCAGGACGACGTCAGAGCCGGCCCGGATGGAGATGTGCCGGTCGGCCACCGCAGAGGTACGGGTGAAACGCGGATCGACGTGAATGATCGTCGCGCCCTTGGCCTTCGCCTCCGACACCCACTGGAAACCCACCGGGTGCGCCTCGGCCATGTTGCCGCCCATGAGAACGATGCAATCGGCGTTGGCCATGTCCTGCAGTGATTGCGTGGCGCCGCCGCGTCCGAACGAGGCCCCCAGACCGGGAACCGTGGCGGAGTGTCATATGCGGGCCTGGTTCTCGATCTGGATCGCGCCCGCCGCGGTGAAGAGCTTCTTGATCAGATAGTTCTCTTCGTTGTCGAGGGTGGCACCGCCGAGCGAGGCGACACCGGTGGTCCGCCGGAGCAGTCGGCCCTCGTCGTCGCGGTCCTGCCAGCCACGGCGTCGGGCCTCGAGGAAACGGTCGGCGATCATGTCGATCGCGGTGTCGCGATCCAGGTCCTGCCACTCGGTCGCGTACGCGGCCCGGTAGCGGATCGAGGTCTGCCGCATCGGGTTGTTGACCAGCTGCTCGCTCGACGCGCCCTTGGGACACAGGCGCCCGCGGGAGATCGGGGAGTCCGGGTCGCCCTCGATCTGGACCACCCGCTCGTCCTTGACGTACACCTTCTGCCCGCAACCCACCGCGCAGAACGGGCACACGCTCTGGACCACACGGTCCGCGGTGGCGGTGCGCGGTTCGATGCCGCGTGTCCTCGCCGAGGTGACCGCCGGTCCGCGCCCGAAGACGTCGCCCGACCGCAACTGGCGGAACACCGGCCATTCGAGGGGGCTGAAGGCTGGCACCCGTCCGAGTCTAGACCTCGTCGTCTGCGGTTGCGTCTCGACCGTTGCTATCGTGGCGGGTGGAGTGCCGGGAAGTTTGGTCGGCTGCACGTGTGTCGTTGTCATCCCTTGCCGGGCTGATCATCGATGCCGTGTGCCGTGAAGACGCGCCGATGGGATTTCCTGATGACCACCGCATACAAGACCGAATCCGGCCGCGACGTAATCCGACGATGGTGCGAGATCCGGTTGTCGGCAGCAGATTGTGTTGCCGCGCAATGGAAAGTCCAGACGTCGGCGGGGCGGACCAGGATCGTTGCATCCCGGTCTCCCGACCCCGGGACGGCGGCACCCGCCGACCGGCGCACTGTCGTCGTGGTGCCGGGTACGAACATGAACTCGGCGACGATGATCCCGCTGCTGTCCGAACTCGCGCGGAACAACGACGTCATCAGTCTGGACGTGCCCGGCCAGCCGGGGACAAGTGCACCGGAACGTCCGCGGCGACGCGGTCGGATCCCTGCCTACGGGCGGTGGCTCGACGAGGTGCTCGGCGCGACGGTCGCCCATCCGGTGATCGTGCTGGGTCACTCGCTCGGGGCTGCGATCGCGTTGGCCGGTGCCTCATCGCTGATCGCCGGACGCCTACTCGTGTCACCTGCGGGCATCACCCGTTTGGCGGTCTCGCCTCGGACATTGCGCACAACCGTCTCATGGCTGGCCTCGCCTCGGCCGGAACGCTCGTATGATCTGCTGCGAATGATGACGGCGCCGGACAGAAACGTCGATCCCGCGCTGATCGCATGGATGGATCTGGTTGCCGGACACTGCCGTACGAGTCTGGCGCCGGGGCCGTCTGATGAATTGCCGACGGACCGCCCCTTGATGGTGGTCTCCGGCGACCATGACGTCTTCCTGCCGACACTGCGGCTGGCTGAGGTGGTACATGCGCGGCTCGACGTCGAGCTGAAAGTCCTGGACGACTGCGGCCACCTGGCTCCGCACGATCAGCCGAAGCGGATCGCAGAACTTCTCGACCGTCTCAACCGGGAGCTCGTCACCCCGCCCGGATGACAGGCACGACTACGTCAGTGCTGCGCGGCCGTGACATCCGTGCCGCGCGGCACGAGCGCGAAGACGGCCACGGCGACGGCGACGAGCGTGACCCCGCCGACCAGGCTCGTCTGCTGCATGGCGTCGGTGAACGCGGCCGCCGCCCGCTCCGCGAGGCCCGGTGCCCCGGCGGCTTCGGCGAGACCCATGGCGGCGCCGAGGGATTCGGCGGCCGCGTCGGTCACCTCGGCGGGCACGCCGGGGACGGGCTCGGCGGTCAGCGTGGTCCGATAGAGGATCGACGCCACGCTGCCGAGGATCGCGACACCGAGCACATTGCCCAGGTCGTAGGCGGTCTCTTCCAGCGCGGCGGCGTTGCCCGCCTTGGCATCCGGGGTGCCGGCCATGATCATCGCCGATGCGATGGCCAGTGATCCGATGCCGAATCCGACAAGCACCTGAGCGGTGGCGACGGTGCTGTAGGAGAGCCCGTCGGAACCGAGGAACATCAGCGCCATCCCGACGCCGGCGATGCCGATGCCGCCGGCCACGACGGCTCGGGCGCCGATCATCCGGGAGAGCGGGGCGGCGATCATCGAGGACACGATCGCCGCTCCCGCCACCGGCAACAGCCGCACACCGGCCGCGATCGGGGAGTGGCCCTCGACCAACTGGAGCCACTGGGCCAGCAGCAACAGCGCCGCCGCGAGTCCGAACATCGAGCCGAGCGCGGCGAGAACACCCGCACTGAACGGCCGGCTGCGGAACAACGAGACGTCGAGCAGCGGCTCGGTGCGTCGCATGCAGCGTCGGACGAACAGGGCCAGGATGAGGACCGCGCCGATCAGGGCCACCCAGGCGGCCGGTGCGAGGAGGCTCTCCTCCTTGGCGAACCGCTTGATGGCCCAGACCAGGGCGACCATGCCGGCGATCGACATCAGCGCACCGACGGCGTCCCACCGGCCCGGCTGCGGGTGCTTCGACTCCGGCAGGATCAGCACGGCGGCCACGATGGCGACCGCCATCAGCGGGACGTTGACGAGGAACGCGGCGCGCCACGAGAAGTACTCGAGCAGAACCCCGCCGACGATCGGGCCGACGGCCGCACCGAGGCCCGACACCGCGGCCCAGAGCCCGAGGGCGGTCGCACGCTCGGCGGGGTCGGTGAAGATGCTGCGCAGCAGGGACAACGTGGTCGGCATGATCATCGCGCCGCCGACGCCCAGCAGCACCCGGACCGCGATCACCGCCTCGGGTGACTCGGCCAGCAGGACCAGTGCCGAGGCCCCACCGAACACCGCGAAGCCGGTGACCAGCATCCGTTTTCGGCCCCACCGGTCGGCCAGTGAACTCATGGAGAGCAGCAGGCCGGCCAGGACGAGCGAGTAGGCGTCGATGATCCACAGCTGCTGATCGGCGGTCGGGCGCAGGTCGCCGGCCAGGTCGGGGAGTGCGACGTTGAGGATCGTGAGGTCGACGGTGATGACCAGCAGGCTGGCCGACAACACGGCGGCCGACGCCCATCGGCGCCGGAAGGACAGGCCGTCTGCGCTGGTGGTCTCGGTGGCGGATCGCTGGGTCATCGTCGGCTCCGGTCGTGCTCGGGGGAGGGCAGCCCGGTCAGGGCCGTGAGGGTGGCGGTCAGGTCGTCGAAAGACAGCGGCGTCCCGTAGAGGAGTGCGTGCATGGCCACGCCGTCGGTGTACGCGGCGATCGCGCGAGCGGCCGTCTGCCCGACGTGCGGGATGAGGATTTCGACCAGCCCGTCGGGCCAGCGAACCGCGAGCGGGCGGAGCGCGGGATCGAGGACGGCGGCCGACACGAGCGCGAGGTCGGCGCGGATCAACCGCTCGTCGGACAGATAGTCGTGGAGCGTCTCGGCGAAGACCGCCGCGGCTGGGCCGTGTTCGGCGAGGGTCTCGGCCACCTCGGCCAGGCCGGAGTCGATGTCGTCGGCCAGGCGGGCGAGCGCTGCCTCGCGCAGATCGTCGAGCGTGGCGAAGTACTGCGTCGTCGAACCGAGCGGCACACCGGCACGTTTCGCGACAAGCCGGTGGGTGAGCCCCTCGGAGCCCACCTCGGTGATGAGCGTGGCGGCGGCCTCGACAATGGTGCGTCGCCGTTCCTCGGGATCTCGTCGGCGGCGGGGCGCTGCCTCCGTCATAACTGTCCTCTCAAGCTAATGTACGGATGTACATGTACAAACGTACACTAGCGCTTTGTGGGTTCGCCTGTCGAGTGCTGGCATCATGCGACCATGGCGGTGAACAGGATCGATGCGGTCGAGCTGCCCCGGACGGCGCTCGGCGACTTCTTGTCGTCGTCGGCCTTCGCGGAGATGCTCGACCCGGACGACGAGCGCACGTCCTCCCGCGGTGCGGCGGCCCGGCGCGCCGAGGTCGCCGATGTGGTGCGCGCCGTCGACCGTTTCGCCGGCCGGCGATTCGTCGACCGGGAGCGCGCCGGCGAGGTCGTCTTCGGCGGGATCACCGCCGGGGGGCTCGGGGTCCGTCCTTCGGTGGTCGACGAGGTCCTCGCCCTGCTGCGGC
The DNA here is from genome assembly GCF_001691435.1 of Gordonia sp. UCD-TK1. Taxonomy (NCBI): domain Bacteria; kingdom Bacillati; phylum Actinomycetota; class Actinomycetes; order Mycobacteriales; family Gordoniaceae; genus Gordonia; species Gordonia sp. UCD-TK1. The sequence goes on from NZ_LZMP01000005.1 coordinate 9,557, forward strand.
CGGTCGGGGTCCCCGCGCCCGGCGCCCCGAAACCTGTTCCCCACGAAGCGCAAACGGTGCTCGGTAGTTACGTCTATGCACTGGTCGATCCGCGTGACGCCACGGTGTTCCACGTCGACGCCGGCCGCGGGAACCGCGTGTACCGCCATACCGCCGCCGCGCTGGCGGGCGACGCACCCGACCCTGCCGACATCGTCGGCGACGACGATCCGGCCGAGGTCGCGGCCGCCATCTCCGAGCGCATCCGCGACATCGACGCCGACGGGTTCGGCGTCGAACACTGGATTCTGCGGTACGACGTAGATTCCCTCGATTCAGCTGCAGCGCACGCGCTTTCGCTACGGCGCACGGTAGTCGACGTCGTCGCTCTGGCCGGATCGGCACTTCCGGAGACGCCGGATGCGCAGGGGCCGTGGCGCATCGAGGAGCTGATCCTGCGACATGCGGCGCTGGTGTCGCCGCCGTTGCCCGACGTGTGCGTGCTGGTGAAGGTCGACGAGTCCGCCCGCAGCGACGCCACTGCCGAGGTGATCTACGAATCCGCTCGCAGCGCTTGGCGTGCGGGGCCGCACCGGACCGTCCCCGATCTACCGGTGCTGGTGTTCGCCGACGATCTCGTCCGGGCCGTCCATCGTGTCGACTACTGGGAGTCCTACCGCGACGACGATGGCAATCTCGATCCGAAGCGGTGGGTGTACACCGGGAGACCCGACGCCGAACTCGAGGCCCGATATGTGGGCACCAGCCTGCGCGAGGTCCGGCAGGAACGCGGCGGCAAGTGGAATCCGTCCGGCTGGCACCCGTACGGACACGTTCCCTGAGCCTGTTCGTTGGAACAAAATCGCCTGTCGTGATCCGACGAGGGACGCGCGGTCTGGTAGTACTCGCGGCATCGTCCATCGACAGAAAGCCGGCGCATGTCCTCGGATCGACGCAGTTCATTCGACCACCGCACCGCCCTGATCACCGGCGCCTCCGCCGGGATCGGCAAGACGTTCGCGGAACATCTCGCCGCGGAAGGGTACGACCTACTGCTGGTCGCCCGTCGGGCCGAACGGCTCGACGAGTTGTCCGAGCGACTACATCGCGAGCACGGCGTTCGCTGTGAGGTGTTCGCCGGGGATCTGTCCGAACCCGGCACGCCGGCCGCGATCGTCGAGCGCGCCGATGAACTCGGGCTGGACATCGACGTGCTGATCAACAACGCCGGTATGTCGCTGAGCACCAAGTTCGCCGAGACGCCGTGGGAGGAGGTCGGAGGGCAGCTGCAGTTGATGCTGACCTCGCTGACCGAGCTGTCCCACCGCGTGCTCCCGGGGATGAAGAAGCGCCGGTGGGGGCGGATCGTGAACGTCTCGTCCATCACGGCTCTGCTGCCTCCCGCGGAGGGCCTGCTCTACTCCGCGATCAAGTCGTATGTGCTGCTGATGTCCCAGTCCCTGGACATGGAACTGAAACCGCACGGCATCCACGTGACGGCGCTCTGTCCCGGTTTCACCAGGAGTGAGTTCCACGATGCGATGGGTGCGGAGACCCGCGAGACCGCCGATCGCCTGCCCGGCGTGCTGTGGCAGGAGCCCGAGGACGTCGTGCGCGAGGGGTGGAACGCGGTGATGAAGGGCGACGCGGTGTGCGTGACCGGCATGGTGAACAAGCTGGTCACGACGGCCGTGCGTCCCATTCCGCCGGGTATCCAGTACTTCCTCGGCCGGACGCTCAATCCGTTCAAGTAGACGCCGGGGCGGCTCACTTTTTGGTGCGCCGACTCCCGCCGTGCCAGTCCTCCTCGACACCCGCCTCGCCGTCGGTCACTCCGAAGGCCCGCAGTTGTGGCTTCTCCCGCAGGCTCCGCTTGAGCTCGGCGAAACCCGGGAAACTCGCCAGGCCGATCACGTGGTCCCACAGGACGACCGCGTCGTCGTCACCTGGTAGACGGCTGATGACGGGCCCGGAGAAGGCAACTCCCTCGGGCGGCTGGAAGTGGATGATCGGCGTACCCACGTCGCGACCCGTCAGCGACAGGGCCTCGTCGGTCTCGGCCTGGATCTCCGCGTCGAACTCGGCGTCGTCGAGGGCGTTCGGGTGGTGCGCGGGTAGCCCGAGCTCATCCAGCACGGGCCCGAGGAACTCCGCGGTACCGCGGAAGTCGGTGGCGTCGACGGTGTAGGAACCGGTGTGCGCGTCGAAGATTCGTGTACCCAGCGCCTCGTAGAGCGGGCCGATGGCGGCCGGTCCGTGTTCGCCGCGGATGCTCGCCGCCGCGCGCAGGAGGCGGAGTCCGGCGGTGTGCCCGGCCTCGTACTCCGACGGGAACTGCGCGTCGTAATCGACGTGTGCGTTCAGCAGACGTAGCGAGATGAACCGCCATTCCACCGTGTAGTTCCGCTGGGCCTGTACTTTTCGCACCCATTTGCTCGTCATCCAGGCGAACGGACAGACGGGGTCGAAGTAGAAGTTGACGTCGGCCATGATCTCGACGGTAGACGACGGGACAGTCCTAGGTGTCGGCAGAAGCCGCGAACAACTGGTCGCCTAACCGGTACCGCTCGACTGAGTGACAGGTGAGCCTATGACGGGCTGGTTGGGATGGAGGAGGTGCTGCACAGTAGCGAGCGACGGCCGCTCGAGTGGACCGGTGTAGAGCTCGAGTGCCCAGTCATACACGCCCCGTAATCAGCCGGGGTGGGCGAAGCCGAAGCTGAAGAAGAATGGTTCAGGCGGACCACTGCGAGACCAATCTCATTCGTTCACCTCCGGCAGGACCGGAGCCGGCGCGGATATCGAGGTCAATCGGAGTACGGGTCAGGTGGAACGATTGCGGAGTAGTAGCGGTCTGCGAGAGAAGGAGTGACGGTGGAAGGGTTCTTCGTGCTGCTCACGCCACCGGTCGCCCTCGCGCTCATGTTCTGGGCGTGGACCATCTGGCTATCCTTCAGAGCCGCTGGCCGAAACATCCGACGATCTTCGGCCGCAGTTTCTGCGGTGCTGGCGATCTGCGGGGCAATTGCTTTCCTCGCGTTGACCAGTCTCGACGATTACAACGACTACCCCGGTCACACGTGTTCGGTGCGTGATGGGTTTGTACCCGTCGGCTTTCCCCCTGAGCAGCTACCACCGCCGCCTCCAGACGTGGTGAGCACATTCCATCCCAGCCTCGACTGGTCTCACCGATTCGAGCTCCTTCCCCTCGGCGTGCGCTGCACCTACTGGATTCGAGACGACCCCCGCATCACAATGAGCACCCACAGCCCCTGGCCGTACTCGGTGTGCAGCTACGGAGCGCTCGTCGTTGCCTTCGTCCAGGCCATCCGAGTCGTCAATCCCGACCTGCTCAGACGCGGTGCGCCGCCGCGGCCAGCGCGTGCAGGTGATGGCGGGCAGATGTAGGCGTGCCACAGTTGATGAGTGCGTACCAAGGTGTTGTTTTTCTGGGTGCTCGGTGGAATCATCACCGCCTTCGCCGCCGCGATCGTGCTCATCGGTGCCGCTGGTTGGCTCACTCTTCGCTCGTCGTGGTTCGAGGACAGCCTGTCCAAGGTGTCGGTCACAGAAGACGCCGACGGGGCTGAACGGATCGCCGAAGCCATGGGTGTTCACCTGAACGACAGCGCCATCAACTACGGGGAAGTGACATCGCAGTTGCAAGGCAAACCGAGTGCTTACCTCGTCGTGAAAGCGGACGGTGCGATGTTGCGCGACAGGATCATTCGGCAGTCACGGCTGCACTGTGCGACCACCGATCCGCCGAATATGGCGTCGATGCGCTCACCGTCGAGGCACGGCCCGCCGCCCTCACCGACTCTGATGGCATGTGGCCGGCCGGCTGGCGACTACAACGACCCGGCGTCAGCGGGGGAGTGGGGCGGTCATCTCACCGTCTGGTTCGAACCGATGCGCGACCTCATGTGATGGGTGTCTGTGGTCGCCGTGCCGTTCGCAGTCGAGCGGCCCGCCTGCAGCGAGGTCGTACCACTCCCGTTTCTGATCGAGCAGCCACGCCGCCGGGGAGCTATCTACATGTGCAGCGACTGCCACCTGAGCTAGGCTTCACAGCTCCCGGCCGCGATACAGGATGGTCGGTAGCAGCGCATCCCTTGTCATCTGTAGCGCTGCCACTAGGTCGGTCGGCGATGTCCGGCGTGCCATGATCGCGGTACGCGGTCACGCCAAGGTGGGATGCCGCGATCACGATCGCGGCTATCGTCATGGGGGCGCCGCCGACCATCAGCAGTCCCCAGAAGCCGGTCCAATGCGCAAGCCCGTAGACGGTCAAACCCGCCAATGCCGCTATTGCGATCCACGACACCCACCAGCGCATCACCAGCGCGGCGACAAGTGGTGCGGCACTGAGCAAGACACCGAGAGTCACAGGGGGCCACACGCCGTAGGCCGACCACACCGGGTCATCGCAGGTCGCGCCTGGGCGAACGCCAGGCTCGTCCAATTCGCCGATCTTGCCGCACGACATCGACGACCACCCAGCAGGCTCGAAAGCGTTCCACAGCGCGAACGCCAGGGCAAGCACCCCCAAGGCCACCCATGCCGCCCGCACCAACTTCATGGGCCGCACGCTACCTGCTCAGAACGCACTACGGATGGTACAAAGGCCGTTACATCAGCGTTTGCGGAACGGTGTCACCGAGGACGCGGCGGTGTCGGTTTCGCGATGAGCGGGGCCACTAGACTCGAGGCGTGACCGGAGCCGACGACTCGACACGTGACCGCGACCGCGACGGTCTCCCGGATCCCGGTCCGACCGACGACGATGCGACATCCGCCGCGGACGGCCCGGACGAACCCTCCGCAGCGAACGATAGGACCGGTGGGTCGACCCGTCATCGGGGCGACCGGCTTCCCGTCCGACGCGACGATCCCGACCGTCCCGGACCCGGGCGCCGGATGGCCGACCTGCTGGCCCGCACCGACTCCAGCGCCGGGGTCGTCAAGGCGGCTCGCGCCGCACGAGATCTGATCCCGCACGACGAGAGCCCGATCACCGGGCCCCGTGCATCCGACCGCGTGGCACGCCTCATCAGCGAGTCCCGGCCCGAAAAACCCAGTGCCATACGAGAGCTCGGCCTCGCATCGATCCAGGTGTGGCAGGCGTTGGTGACCACACGACGTCATCGATCCGAACGCACCCCAGTCCCCGCCACCATCTTGTTCACCGATCTCGTCGGATTCTCGACGTGGGCCCTGCATGCCGGAGACGACCAGGTCCTCCAACTCCTGCGCGACGTCAACGGCGTCACCGAGAACATCGTGCGCAGCCGCGGCGGACGCATCGTCAAACATCTCGGCGACGGGACGATGGCCGTGTTCATCGACGGTGTCAAAGCGATCGAGGCCGGTCACGAGGTGATCGTCGCCGTGAGTGCCCTGACGGTCGGGGACTACCGGCCACAGCTGCGAGCCGGTCTCCACACCGGCGAACCGCGGGCGGTCGGTGACGATTTCCTCGGTGTCGATGTGAACGTCGCCGCTCGGGTCGCGGCAGCGGCGGGAGCCGGTGAGCTGTTGGCCAGCGGAGCGACCGTCGAGGCCGCCGGCGCCGATCGGTACGCCACTCGTCGTCGGCGATTCCGCGCCAAGGGGGTACCGCACGACATCGAGGTGTTCTCCGTCGTGCCCCGCTACTCCGACTGATCGATCCCCGACCTGTTTGCTAGCAGCGTGTGTACGCCGAAGAGATCGAGAGGACTACGTGCGGCCGCGCCGAGCTTTACGGGCCGATGACGCGTTGCCTGTGCCCGCCGACACGCACGATGGGCGCACGACGGGCCGTGACCACCGCACGACTGGTCAACCCCGGCTGCGGCTCCCGCCCCTCGAGGGTCTTGTCGATCGCACGCACTACTCCACGGTCCGAATGTTGTTGACGCGACGGGCATCTGCGGCCAGCGTCTGATCCAGTTCGAATGGGTCTGATGAGTCGGCGTGGGCCTCACTCGAGACCCACGCCGACTTCCAAATCAGCGCTGCGCGTTCGCGAGTGCCTCGTTGAACGTCGTGCTCGGACGCATGACGGCGGCGGTCTTGTCCCAGTCGGGGTAGTAGTAGCCGCCGATGTCGACCTGCTCGCCCTGCACCGCGTTGAGCTCCTCGACGATCTTGTCCTCGTTGGCCGCGAGGGTTTCGGCCAGCGACGAGAAGTGCTTCGCGAGCTCGTCGTCCTCGGTCTGCGCGGCGAGTTCCTGAGCCCAGTAGAGCGCCAGGTAGAACTGGCTGCCGCGGTTGTCGAGTTCGCCGGTCTTACGCGACGGTCCCTTGTCGTTCTCGAGCAACTTGCCGGTGGCGGTGTCGAGGGCCTTCGCCAGGATGACGGCGCGCTTGTCGTCGAACTTCTTGCCCACGTCCTCGAGGCTCACCGCGAGCGCGAGGAACTCGCCGAGCGAATCCCACCGGAGGTGGTTCTCCTCGATGAGCTGCTTGACGTGCTTCGGTGCCGAGCCGCCCGCGCCGGTCTCGTAGAGTCCGCCGCCGGCCATCAGCGGGACGATCGACAGCATCTTGGCGCTGGTGCCGAGTTCCAGGATCGGGAACAGGTCGGTCAGGTAGTCGCGCAGGATGTTGCCCGTGGCCGAGATCGTGTCCAGGCCGCGGACGACGCGCTCGAGGGTGTACCGCATTGCACGGACCTGCGACATGACCTGGATGTCGAGGCCCTCGGTGTCGTGATCCGGCAGGTACTTGTGGACCTTCTTGATCAGCTCGTTCTCGTGCGGGCGGTACGGGTCGAGCCAGAAGAGCACCGGCATCCCGGAATCGCGGCACCGGTTCACGGCCAGCTTGATCCAGTCCTGGATGGGCGCGTCCTTGACGATGCACAGACGCCAGATGTCGCCCTCTTCGACGGTCTGGGTGAGCAGCACCTCGCCGGTCTCCAGATCGGTGATGTTGGCGGTGCCGCCCGCGGGAACCTCGAAGGTCTTGTCGTGCGAGCCGTACTCCTCGGCCTTCTGCGCCATCAGACCGACGTTGGGCACCGTGCCCATCGTCGTGGGATCGAACTGCCCGTTGGTCTTACAGAAGTTGATCATCTCCTGGTAGATGCGGGAGAAGGTCGACTCCGGGTTGACGGCCTTGGTGTCCTTGAGTCGGCCGTCGGCGCCGTACATCTTGCCGCCCGCGCGGATCATGGCGGGCATCGAGGCGTCGACGATGACGTCGCTGGGGGAGTGGAAGTTGGTGATGCCGCGGGCCGAGTCGACCATCGCCAGCTCGGGGCGATGCTCGTGGCACTTGTGCAGGTCGTCGATGATCTCCTCGCGCTGCGCGCTGGGCAGCGACTCGATCTTGCTGTAGAGATCCGACAGCCCGTTGTTGACGTTGACGCCGAGCTCGTCGAAGAGTTCGCCGTGCTTCTCGAAGGCCTCGCGGTAGAAGACCTTGACCGCGTGCCCGAAGACGATGGGGTGCGAGACGCGCATCATGGTGGCCTTGACGTGCAGCGAGAACATCACGCCGGTCTTGTAGGCGTCGTCGATCTGTTCCTCGTAGAACTTGATCAGGGCCTTCTTGCTCATGAACATGCTGTCGATGACGTCACCGTCGGTCAGCGACACCTCGGGCTTGAGCACGAGGGTCTCGCCGGAGTCGGTGATCAGCTCCATCTTGACCTTGCGGTCGCCGGAGACGGTCATCGACTTCTCGCCGTGGTAGAAGTCGCCTTCGCGCATGTGGGCGACGTGGGTGCGCGATGCCATCGACCACTCACCCATGCTGTGCGGGTGCTTCTTGGCGTACTCCTTGACCGCCTTCGGTGCTCGACGGTCCGAGTTGCCTTCGCGCAGAACGGGGTTCACGGCGCTACCGAGGCACTTGGTGTACCGGTCGCGAATCGCGCGCTCCTCGTCGGTCTTCGGGTTGCCCGGGAAGTCGGGCAGGTCGTAACCCTTGCCCTGGAGCTCCTTGATGGCGGCGAGCAGCTGGGGGACCGACGCGGAGATGTTGGGGAGCTTGATGATGTTGGTGTCGGACTTCTGGGTCAGCTTGCCGAGCTCGCCCAGGTTGTCGGTGACCTTCTGGTCATCGGGCAGGAGGTCGGAGAACTCGGCGAGGATGCGAGCCGCGACGGAGATGTCGCTGGTCTCGACGGCGATCCCGGCCGCCCCGGCGAACGTGCGCACGACCGGTAGAAACGCGTGAGTGGCGAGCATGGGTGCCTCGTCGGTCAGCGTATAGATGATGGTCGGCTGTTCGGCACTCATGCGATGTGTTCTCGATTCTGTCTTGGTCGACGCGTTTGTGTGTGCGGCCTTGTGGGTCCGGTTTTACCGATATCACGACGGGGATGGACTCGCGTGACATCCACCCATGATTTTGCCTGTCCGGGCCGGGCGGCGGGAGACGTGGTCGGTGGATTCGCGTCGAACGCCAGGTGGTAACGGCTGTGACCTGGCCTGCGTCCCAAAATTTGTGTGGTCGACGCCACAGCCGATTCGTCCGGGGTGCCGACATGAGTCGACCCCACTCGGTTGGCGGGTGATCGCCGTCGAGCGGGGTCGGTCGGGCCGGTGGGGCTTGGCGCGGGTGGTGTCAGGCGACGCGAACCGGCACGGTCTGCCGGAGTCTGATCAGGCCGTCCCGGATGCGGGACTTGACGGTCGGCAGGGCGACGTCGAGATGCTCGGCGACCTCGCGGTAGGTGAGCCCATGGAAGTAGGCGAGCTCGATCGCCCGGCGCTGCAGCGGGGTGAGGGTTTCGAGGCCGGTGTGGATCAGACGGGCGATCTCGCGTCGCTCCACCGATTCGCTGACCTCGTCGACCTCGCGACCGGTGTCGGCGATGCCGTAGGCGACGGTCCGGCGGGTCGCCGCCGACTCGGAGCGCACGCGATCGACCGCGCGACGATGCGCGAGAGTGAGAATCCACGACAGTGCGGAGCCGGACGCGGGATCGTAGGCGTCGGCATTGCGCCAGACCGCCAGGAACGTCTCCTGGGTGGCCTCCTCGCTGTAGCCCGGATCGCGGAGGACCCGCAGCGTCATGCCGTAGACCCGGTCGCACGTCGCGTCGTAGAACTGCGCGAACGCGTCCATGTCGCCGGTGGCCACCCGGGCGAGGAGAGTGCTCAGTTCGGTGTCTTTCATCACGAAGCTCCTTGCCGCAGATGGATTGTCCCGCTCTCGGGGCTCACGTCGGGCGGCATTGCGCCGGGTGGCCGAGTTGCGATGTGTCCAACGCTAGGCCCCGCGCTGCGCAAAGTGATCATCGCGACACACAACGGGACGCTTTCGCAATACTTGGTAACGAGGAGATAACGGCGGCGCTCGCGTCCTCCGAACCGTCGATGAGCTGGGATGTCGGTGTCGCGGAGTAGCCTCCTCGCGACGAGAGGGGCGTGCATGCCTGACGACACCATAACGATCGCCGACGGTCGAGCGCGTTGCCTGTGGGCGGCGCGTGAACCGGAGACCACCTACCACGACACGGAGTGGGGTTTCCCGATCGCCGGTGACACGGCGCTGTTCGAGCGCGTCTGCCTCGAGGGTTTCCAGTCCGGGCTGAGCTGGCGGACGATTCTGATCAAGCGGGAGAATTTCCGGGCCGCGTTCGCCGGATTCGACATCGAGCGCGTGGCACGCTTCACCGAGGCCGACGTCGCCAGGCTGCTCGCCGACGCCGGCATCATCCGACACCGCGGCAAGATCGAGGCATCGATCAACAATGCGCGCCGGGCCGTCGAACTGATCGACGAGCAGGGGTCGCTGGAGTCCTATTTCTGGAAATATGCCCCCGCCGGGGACCATGTGCCGGGTTCGATGACGACCTCGCCCGAGTCGCTCGCTCTGTCCAAGGACCTGAAGAAGCGCGGCTGGCGGTTCGTCGGTCCGACCACGATGTTCGCCCTCATGCAGGCGACGGGCATGGTCAACGACCACGCCTACGGCTGCGTGGTCCGCGAGGACGTGGATGCGGCGCTGCGCAAGGCGAGCCCGCACAAATTGTAGACAATCCGACAATGTGCCATCATCCGTGCATGACGGCCCAGATCGGTATCGGGATGGTGTGCCCGTTCGACATGGCTCTCGATCGTGAGCTGTGGCGGTGGATGCCGGATTCGGTGTCGCTGTACTTCACCCGCACCGGTTTCATCGACGCGCCGGTGGACGTGGAACTGTGCCGCGACCTCAACAACCACGCCGAGATCGCCGCCGCCGTGCGCGCCGTCTCGTCGGTCGGTCCGCGCTCCTTCGGTTACGCCTGCGCGTCGGGCAGCTTCGTTTACGGGATGGCCGGTGCGCTCGAGATCTCGAACTGCATGGTCGCGGCCGGCGCCGACCGGGCGGTGACGACGTCCGAGGCCCTGATCCGCGCCCTCGATGCGCTGAACGTCGGCACGCTCTCGGTCGCCACGCCGTACACCGCGTCCCTCACCGGCCTGCTGTGCGATTTCCTCGCCGAGTCCGGCCGGAGCGTCGTCGCCCAGGCGGGGCTCGGGCGGAACTCCGAGATCTGGACCATTCCGTACCACGTGACCGCTGACCTCATCCGCGCCGCGGACCACCCCGACGCCGAGGCGATCTTCGTGTCCTGCACCAACCTGTGGACCTACGACATCCTCGCCGGCCTCGAAGCCGAACTCGGCAAGCCCGTCCTGTCGGCGAACCAGGTCACCGCCTGGGCGACCCTGTGCGACGCCGGAGTCCTCGGCGAGATCAACGGGCCCGCGGGCACGTCGGACGGCCATGCGCAGACACTGTTTGCCCGTAGCATTGCCGCATGACCTCGAGCGCGGCGACATTCGGCGAAGCAGGCACCGCCAAGTACGTGAATCTCACGACCTACCGCAAGGACGGCACCGCGGTGACCTCGCCGCTGTGGGCGGCGCTCGACGGCGACCAGCTCGTCATGTGGACCGTCGCGGATTCGTGGAAGGTCAAGCGCCTCCGCCGGGATCCGCGCGTCGTCGTGCAGGCCTGTGATGTGCGGGGCCACAAGTCTTTCGGCGCACCGGTCAGCGGTACCGCCGAAGTGCTCGACGCGGCGGACAGCGGCCGCGTCAAGAAGGCCATCGCGGACAAGTACGGACTCCTGGGCAAGATCACGATCCTGGGCAGCAAGCTCCGCCGGGGCGATCACGGCAGCGTGGGGATCGTCATCACGCCTACGACGTAGAGGTCCGCACCGCGCGGATGTCAACGCCGCATCAATAACGGCGTGGCCCGCGTATGGAATGCGTTAAGGACTCTTTCGCGGCCCGTCGGGCTGCGTGATCCTTCGACGTGGCCACCGAGTGGTGGATGTCGATGTGATCGGAGAGTGACTGCGTGGCGGACCTCGTGTACGTGCTGCCGGCCCTCGCGGGGTTCGCCCTGTGCGTGCTGGCGGTGCGAGCCCTCGATGTCAGGACCAAGTCGTGACCGCCGACGGGGTGACCAACGTCGTGCTGCTGGCGCTCGCAGCCGCGACCGTGGTGTTCCTGCTCGTCGCGCTGATGTTCCCGGAGAGGTTCTGACGCCGTGAACCCAACTGTTGCGGGACTGCTCCAGGTGGCCGCGCTCGTCGTCATCCTCGCCGTCGCCTACATCCCGTTGGGCGATCACATGGCGCGGGTGTACAGCAGCGACAAGGACCTGCGCGTCGAGCGCGTCCTCTACCGGATGGCGCGGGTCGATTCGCGCCGCCAGCAGACCTGGGTGGGTTACGCCCTTGCGGTGCTGGCCTTTTCGCTGATCTCGTTCCTCGTCGTCTACCTGCTGCAGCGTCTGCAGGGGGTGTTGCCGTGGTCCGACGGAAAGTCCGGTGTGGCCCCGTCGATGGCGTTCAACACCGCGATCTCCTTCGTCAGCAACACCAACTGGCAGTCCTTCTCGCCCGAAGTGGTGATGAGCAACCTGACACAGATGCTCGGCCTCGCCGTCCAGAACTTCGTCTCGGCAGCGGTGGGTCTGGCGGTCGCGATCGCGGTCATCCGCGGGATCGTGAGCCGCCGCGGAACCGGCGAGATCGGGAACTTCTGGGTGGACCTGGTGCGCGGATCGGTCCGAATCCTGTTGCCGCTCAGCCTCGTCCTCGCGACACTGCTGATCACCCAGGGGCTGGTGCAGTCCTGGCACACCGGGTTCGGGTGGACCACCCTCGACGGTGCCGACGCGCGGAGCATGCTCGGCCCGTTCGCCTCGCAGGAGGCCATCAAGGAACTCGGCACCAACGGTGGCGGGACACTGTCGGCGAACTCGGCACACCCGTTCTCCAACCCGACGCCGCTGTCGAACCTGTTGGAGATCGCCGCACTCCTGTTGATCCCGGTCTGCCTGACGCGCACTTACGGAACACTCGTCGGCGACCGCCGGCAGGGACTGACGCTGCTGGCCGTGATGGCCGCGATCTGGTCGCTGATGCTCACGCTCGTATGGGTCTTCGAGAGCCGCACCGCCGGGGCCGCTTCCGCGGCTGCCGGGGCGATGATGGAAGGCAAGGAGGTCCGGTTCGGGATCCCCGGATCGGCGCTGTTCGCGGTGTCGACGACCGGCACGTCGACCGGCGCGGTGAACTCCGCGCACGACAGTTTCTCGGCGGTCGGCGGCGGCGCCGTCCTGTGGAACATGCTGCTCGGTGAGGTCGCACCCGGCGGTGTGGGATCGGGTCTGTACGGCATCCTCGTGATGGCGATGATCACCGTCTTCATCGGTGGTCTGCTCGTCGGGCGCTCGCCCACCTTCCTCGGTAAACGCATCGGACAGCACGAGATCACCATGGCCGCGCTGTACGTGCTGGTGATGCCGGCGCTCGTGCTGATCGGCACCGGGATCTCCATGATCCTGGGATCGACGACGCAGGCGCAGGGCAACAGCGGAGAGCCGGGCACTCCGGGCTCGATCCACGGGTTCAGCGAAGTCCTGTACGCGTACGCGTCGGCGGCGAACAACAACGGCAGTGCGTTCGGCGGACTCACGGTGACCGGTGACTGGTTCCAGACCTCGCTCGGCATGGCCATGCTCTTGGGCCGTTTCCTGCCCATCGTGCTGGTGCTCGCGCTGGCCGGGCTGCTCGCCCGGCAGACGCCACGCGGTGGTGACGCCCGGTCCGGGGACCCCGCGCGACCGTCGGCCGCCACCGGGGACCGAGTCGGCGGCGCGTCGACCGCGGTTCTCACCGTCCCTGCCGACACCGCCACCGATGACGTTGCGGCGGAGACGCGTTCGACCCTGCCCACCTCCGGACTCCTGTTCGGATTCCTCCTGACCGCGACCATCGTGCTCGTCGCCGGTCTCACCTTCTTCCCGGCCATGGCGCTGGGACCGATTGCCGAGGCACTGCTGTGACCACACAACTCGTCACCACCGACGATCCCGACAAGACGAGCGTCGTGGATCCCACCGACCCCGAGCCGACACTGGTGTCGCGCGGCGCCTTCGACGGGCGTTCGCTGGTGACGTCGATGCCGCTGGCACTGCGGAAGCTCAGCCCGCCCGATCAGGCCCGGAACCCGGTGATGTTCGTCGTGTTCCTCGGCGCGGTGGTGACCACCGCGCTCGCGGTGCTGCGGCCGTCCTGGTTCAGCTGGACCGTCGCCGCCTGGCTGTGGTTCACCGTCCTGTTCGCCAACCTCGCCGAAGCCGTCGCCGAGGGACGCGGCCGGGCGCAGGCCGACAGCCTTCGAAAGGTGAAGCGGGACACCGTCGCCCGTCGGCTCATTGTCGACGACGACGTCGCCGGGGTCGGGGCGACCCAGGAGGTCGCCGGCAGCGACCTGCGGATCGGCGACCTCGTCGTGGTCGAAGCGGGCGAGGTCATCGCCGGTGACGGCGACGTCGTCGACGGGATCGCCACCGTGGACGAGTCGGCGATCACCGGTGAGTCGGCGCCGGTCGTCCGCGAATCCGGTGGCGATCGCTCGGCGGTCACCGGCGGAACCGTGGTGCTCTCCGACCGCATCGTCGTTCGGATCACCACGGCGCCGGGCGAGACCTTCGTCGACCGGATGATCGCGCTCGTCGAAGGTGCCGCCCGCAAGAAGACCCCCAACGAGATCGCGCTGGACATCCTGCTGACGAGCCTGACGGTGATCTTCCTGCTCGCGGTGGTCGCCGTCGGGCCGATGCAGGAGTACGCCGGGCAGTCGCCCGATCCGGTGAAGCTGATCGCGTTGCTGGTGTGCCTGATTCCGACGACCATCGGCGCGTTGCTCAGTTCGATCGGCATCGCCGGCATGGATCGGCTGGTGCAGCGCAACGTCCTGGCCATGTCGGGGCGCGCGGTCGAGGCGGCCGGCGACATCGACACCCTGCTGATGGACAAGACCGGGACGATCACCTACGGCAATCGTCGTGCCACCGACCTGTTCCCGGCACCGGGAGTGTCCGTCGAGGAACTGGCACGGATCGCCCACCGGTGCAGCCTTGCCGACGACACTCCCGAGGGACGAAGCATCGTCGACCTCTGCCGGACCGCGTACGGGGTGGCCGCCGACGTGGAGACGGGCCCAGACCGTCCGGTCAGCGACACGATCATCCCGTTCACCGCGCAGACCCGGATGAGCGGCGTGGACTCCCGGGCCGATGGTGTGACAAACGGCGGGGCCACGGTCGAATACCGCAAGGGCGCCGCCGATGCGGTCACCCGGTGGGTCACGGCCGGGAATGGCGTTGTCGACGACACGGTCGCCGCCGACGTGGAACGGATCTCGTCGGCGGGTGGCACACCCCTGGTGGTCGGCGTCCGTGCCCACGGGCAACCGGCCCGGGTCATGGGCGTGATCGCCTTGTCCGACGTGGTGAAGCCCGGCATGACAGCGCGGTTCGCGCAGCTCCGCGCGATGGGCATCCGCACCGTGATGGTCACCGGCGACAACCCGCTCACCGCCCGGGCCATCGCGACCGAGGCCGGTGTCGACGACTTCGTCGCCGAGGCCACACCCGAGCAGAAGCTGGATCTCATCCGCTCGGAGCAGGCCGCCGGGCGTCTGGTCGCGATGACCGGCGACGGTACCAACGATGCACCGGCGCTGGCGCAGGCCGACGTGGGGCTGGCGATGAACACCGGGACATCGGCGGCCAAGGAAGCCGGCAACATGGTGGATCTCGACTCCGACCCGACGAAACTCATCGAGGTCGTCGGCATCGGCAAGCAGTTGCTGATCACCCGAGGTGCCCTGACGACGTTCTCGCTCGCCAACGACCTCGCGAAGTACTTCGCGATCCTGCCCGCGATGTTCACCGCCGTCTATCCACAACTCGACGCCCTGAACATCATGGGCCTGCATTCGGCGCAGTCGGCGATCGTGTCCGCGGTGATCTTCAACGCACTGATCATCGTGGCGCTCATCCCGCTGTCGTTGCGCGGCGTGCGCTACCGGCCGGACTCGGCGTCGAAGTTGTTGGGCCGCAACCTACTCGTCTACGGAATCGGTGGGGTGGTCACGCCGTTCGTCGGCATCTGGCTGATCGATCTCCTCGTTCGTCTTCTTCCGGGAATGGGATGACGTCATGAACACAGTCTGGTCCGGCTTCGTCCGGCAATGCGTCGCCGCCGCGGGCATGATCCTCGGTCTCACGCTGATCCTGGGCCTCGCCTATCCGGCTGCCGTGTGGGCGATCTCGCGGGTGAACACCGACGGGGCGGAGGGCTCGCGGGTGTTCGATACCGCGGGATGTGCGGTCGGCTCGACGCTGATCGGTGTCGACCCGCAGGTCGAAGCGGGTGCGCCCGATCCGTATCTGCATGCTCGGGTCGTGGGCGCCCCGGGTGAGCCGATGGCGACCGGGGACCCGGCAGCGTCCGCGGCGACCAATCAGGGGCCCAACAGCGAGGCCCTGCTGACCAACGTCACCGCGCGTCGCGCGCTGATCGCCGCACGGGAGGGAGTGACACCCGCGCAGGTGCCCGCCGACGCGGTGACCGGGTCGGCGTCGGGACTCGACCCGCACATCAGTCCCGCCTATGCCGGGCTACAGGTCGCCCGGCTCGCGCGCGAGAACCGTCGGTCACCCGCGGAGATCGAGGCGGTCATCGACGCGCACACCGAGGGCAGACAGTTCGGATTCCTCGGTGAGCCCCGCGTGAACGTCCTCGAGGTGAACCTCGCGCTGGGGCACGCGCCGCCCGGCTGTCGCGCCCCGTGAGCGCGGTTAGACTCGGCCGATGACGTCAGCGGCGACCGGGCACCACGATGGTCGCGGCAAACTGCGGGTGTTCCTCGGTTGTGCGCCCGGCGTCGGCAAGACCTACGAGATGCTCGCGCAGGCCAGAACCCTTGTCGACGAGGGCACGGACGTCGTGATCGGGGTCGTCGAATCCCACGGTCGGGTCGCGACTGCCGCTCTCGCGGAAGGTGTGGAAGTCGTCCCGCGCACCAGGCGCCCCTACCGCGGGACACCGTTGGAGGACATGGACCTCGACGCGGTGCTGGCTCGCCGGCCGCAGGTGGTGCTGGTCGACGAGCTCGCCCACACGAATGTCCCCGGGCTCCGAAACCGCAAGCGGTGGGAGGACATCGAAGAGTTGCTCGCCGCGGGGATCGACGTCTACTCGACGATCAACATCCAGCATCTGGAGAGTCTGAACGACGTCGTCGCCCAGATCACCGGAGTGGTGCAACGGGAGACCGTGCCCGACGACATCGTGCGCGGTGCCGACGAGATCGAACTCGTCGACATCGATCCGCAAGCGTTGCTCCAGCGCCTGTCCGCGGGCAAGGTCTATCCGAACGGGCGGGTCGACGGTGCCCTGGCCAACTACTTCCGGCAGGGCAACCTCACCGCGCTGCGCGAGCTCGCGCTGTTGTGGCTCGCCGACCAGGTCGACGACAAGCTCGCGGATTATCGTGCGGCGCACTCCATCACCGAGACCTGGGAAGCGCGTGAACGGGTCGTGGTGGCCGTCACCGGTGGCGCCGAATCGCCTACCCTGCTCCGACGCGCGAGCCGGATCGCATCGCGGTCGAGCGCCGAACTGCTGGCCGTCCATGTGGTCCGGGGCGATGGGCTGACCGGTGCGGGCGTGGACCTCGCCGCACTCAAGGAGCTCGCGACGGGATTCGGGGCGCGAATCCACACCGTCGTCGGCGACGACATCCCGGACACGCTGCTGGACTTCGCACGTGGCGTCAACGCCACCCAGCTCGTACTCGGCACCTCGCGCCGACCGCGATGGCAGCGGATCTTCGACGAGGGCGTCGGCGCCGCCGTGGTGAGCGAGAGCGGGCGCATCGACGTGCACATGGTGACCCACGACGAGACCTCGCGCCGGTCTCGACTCGACATTCGGGACACCCGCTTCCATCGGCCGCTGAGCTGGGTCTTCGCGGTGCTGGTTCCGGCCCTCGTGACCGGGGTGCTCCAGCTGCTCGACCCGTGGCTCGGTTTCGCGAGCCAATCGGCGCTGTACTTCGTTGCGGTGCTGGCGGTGTCGATGCTCGGTGGCATCCTGCCGGCCGCGTTGTCGGCGGTCATCTCGGGGCTGCTCCTGAACTACTTCTTCACCGATCCGAGATTCACGTTCACGATCAGCCAACCCGACAATCTGATCACCATCCTGGTGATGTTGTTGATCGCGGTCGCGGTTGCCGCGCTGGTGGATTCGGCTACCGTTCGACGTGCTCAGGCGCAGGACGCCGCCCGCGAGGCCGAACTGCTCGCGCTGTTCTCCAGCGTCGTGCTCGGCGGCGCCGACGTCCCGGTGCTGCTGGATCGGTTCCGGGAGACCTACGATCAGTCGGCCGTGTCGGTGGTGCGGCGGACCTCGCGGGTCGGCCGGACGGTCGAGGCCGCGGTGGGCGACTCACCGCCGACGACCCCGGAGGACGCCGACACCGTCTGCGTCGTGCCGGGTGACGAGTTCGAACTGCTCCTGCGCGGGCCGAAGCTCGGGGCGCGGGATCGTCGCGTCCTGTCGGCCGTGGCCGGGCAGGCGGCGGGCGCCGTGCAGCGTCACGCCCTCGAAGCCGAGGCGGCGACGGCCGACGCGCTCGCGCGCACCGACGAGCTACGGCGGGCCCTGCTGTCGGCGGTCGGACACGACCTGCGGACGCCGTTGGCCGCGGCGAAGGCGGCGGTGTCGAGCCTGCGCAGTGACGACGTCACCTTCAGCGACGAGGACACCGCGGAACTGCTGGCGACCGTCGACGAGTCGGTCGACCACCTCACCTCGCTGGTGGGGAACCTGCTGGACTCCTCGCGGCTCGCGGCAGGGGCGGTCCGGCCGCAGCGGCAGCGGACCTTCCTCCCCGAGGTCGTGCATCGCGCCGCGGTGACGGCGGGGCGACCCGACCGACAACCGGGCCCGGTCTTCGATCTCGAACATGCTTGGGCGTATACCGATCCCGGACTGCTGGAGCGTGCGCTGGCGAACCTCATCGACAACGCGCGCCGACACGGCGGCGGGCAGGTCGAGATCACCGCCCGGTTGACCCCCGCCGACCCGCCCCGATGCGTGATCCGGGTCGTTGACCACGGAACCGGTCTCCCGATGGTGGATCGAGACCAGATCTTCGTACCCTTCCACCAGAATGGCGACACCAGCGGCGCGTCGTCGGGGGTGGGCCTGGGGCTGTCGGTGGCGCGGGGATTCGTCACGGCAATCGGGGGCGTGCTGAGCGTCGAGGACACGCCGGGCGGTGGCGCCACGACGGTCGTCGACCTGCCCGCGACCGACGAGGATACGCACGCCGAGACCGAAGTGCCGACTCGATGAGCGCCGAGAAGACGCGGGTCCTGGTCGTCGACGACGAACCGCAGTTGTTGCGAGCCTTACGGATCAACCTCAACGCGCGTGGCTTCGCGGTGACGACCGCGGCGACCGGGGCCGCCGCGCTGACAGCGGCCGCGCGGGAGAACCCGCACGTCGTGGTGCTCGATCTCGGCCTGCCCGACATCGACGGTCTGACGGTTCTCGAGGGACTGCGCGGATGGACGACGGTGCCCGTCATCGTCCTGTCGGCGCGCACCGACGCTGCCGACAAGGTCGTCGCGCTGGACTCGGGGGCCGACGACTACGTCACCAAACCCTTTGGCATGGAGGAGTTCCTGGCCCGGCTGCGAGCTGCGCTACGGCGCGGAGCCGTGTCGAACGCGACGTCGGAAGCACCGGTCGTGGACGCGGGTGCCTTCGTCGTGGATCTGGCCGCCAAACAGGTGACGCGCGGGGAGGTTCCGGTCCACCTGACGCCGACCGAGTGGGGCATCCTGGAGATGCTGGTGCGTCAAGAGGGAAAACTGGTGTCGCAGAGTGACATCCTGACCACGGTGTGGGGCCCGGGGTACCTGGGGCAGAGCAACTACCTGCGCGTCTACCTGGCGAGTCTTCGACGCAAACTCGAGGAGGACCCGGCGCACCCGCAGCACCTCCTGACCGAGGCCGGAATGGGCTACCGGTTCGTCCGCGGCGCACTGTGATCACGGCGTCGGAGATCCCGGTCGGTCTGTCGGAGCAGGCCGCGCTCGGTCCGCTGTGGGTGGACTGGCTGTCGCGTCTACCGGGCGCGGTCTCGGCGCTCCTGGACGAGCGGGGATTGCGTCGTGACGGCGACGAGTTGTGGCACGGGTTCGAGTCACTCGTCGTTCCCGTGCTCGATCGGCAGGGTGCGCGGGCGGTCCTCAAGGTGGCGTTCGACGGTGACGACGAAGGTGCGCAAGAGGCACTGGGACTGCAACATTGGCACGGTCGCGGAGCGGTACGCATGTTGCGCGCCGATCCGCGTCGTCGCGCGATCCTCCTCGAACGACTGACGCGACGCGATCTGACCACCGTCGACGATGACGAAGCATGCCGGGTGGTTGCCGGGATCTACGGCCGGTTGCACGTCCCCGCGCCGGGGCGGCTGGCGCTCCTCACCACCCACCTCGAGCGCTGGCTGGACAACCTGGCCGGCATCCCGGGGGACGCCCCGGTACCGCGACGGTTCGTCGAGCAGGCGCTGTCGGTCGGCCGGGACTTCCTGGCCGACACGGCCACCGTGGGTGTCATCGTGCACGGCGACCTGCACCACGAGAACGTCCTCGCCGATGCCGACGGCCGATGGGTCGCCATCGACCCCAGCCCGATGTCGGGGGATGCGCACTACGAACTCGCCCCCATGCTGTGGAATCGCCTCGGCCCGCGCGTGTCCGACGTCCGGTACGACATCCGCCGCCGCTTCTACTCCATCACCGATGCGGCGGACCTCGATCCGGACCGGGCCCGCGACTGGGTCATCGTCCGGATGATCCTCAACGCGCACTGGGCGATCGAGGACGCCGACCGCGCATCGCGCCCGCTCCGACCGGCCGACCGGGAGTGGATCACCACCTGCATCACCGTCGCGAAAGCGGTCATCGACTGACCCGTCGACCGTGCGCCGATTGTTGACAGCGCGTCGAGGTCGAGGAGCCCTCCCTCCGCTGGTTGAGCCGGCACGTCCCGCTGGTTGAGGCGGCACCCCCCTCCGCTGGTTGAGCCGGCAGCTCCCTCCGCTGGTTGAGCCGGCACCTCCCTCCGCTGGTTGAGCCGGCACCTCCCTCCGCTGGTTGAGCCGGCACCTCCCTCCGCTGGTTGAGCCGGCACCCCCCCTCCGCTGGTTGAGGCGGCACCCCCCCTCCGCTGGTTGAGCCGGCAACGAGCCGCTAGGCGAGTCGCCGTGTCGAAACCACCTGGTGACCCGAGAAACTCAACTGCCGACAATCAGGCCGGCGTCATTCCGGACTGTCTCAGGATTTCGGCCTGCCGGCGTGACACGCCAGCACGCCTGGCTACGCCTCCGCGACGACATCGACTCGACGTACGCACTTGCGGCGCTATCGGGTTGGTCGAATAAGGGCCGAGATCCATATGGGTTTGTCTGGTTACCAGGTGGTTTCGACACGGCGCCTCGCTCCGCTCGGGGCCGGCTCAACCAGCGGGCGGGGACACCCCTCAACCAGCGGGTAGGGGCATCCCTCAACCAAGGGGTAGGGGACACACTCTGACGAGACCGGTGAGTGGTTTCGACTCGGCGCTTCGCTCCGCTCGGGGCCGGCTCAACCAGCGGGTGGGGACACCCTCAACCAGCGGGTGGGGACACCCCTCAACCAGCGAGTGGGCCGGGCGGAGAGGTGAACAAGCTCCCGAGTCGGGGAACGTCGACCGTGAGCCCGGTGAGTCGGAGCCCCTCCCACGCGGTGACCTGATTCGCGGTCAGCACGGGTTTGCCGAACTTGGCCTCGAGGTCGACGACCCACATCGCGGTGTGTAACGCGGTGTCGGGGACCAGGATTGCCTGTGCCGAGTCGGAATCGGCGACCGACAGCATCTCGAACAGTCCGTCGCCGTCGAACATCCCGGCCTCGGTCGCCGTCCCGATGTCGTTGGCGCGCAGGGCCACCACCTCGACACCCGCGTCGGCGAGGAACCCGGTGAAGCGACTAGCCAGTGGTTCCGGATAGGTGGCGGCGATCGCGACCCGTGACAGACCGAGATGCCGGCAGGCCGCGACGAAGGCCAGTGACGTCGACGACGACGGACGGCCGGACTTGTCGGCGACCTCGGCGGCCTGGCGTCGGGCACCGTCGAAACCGTAGACGAAGCTGCCCGAGGTGCACGCCCACATCAGCGCCGATGGGTGGTGGGCCTGCGCTCGCCGCACGCCGTCGAAGAGGCGGTCCTGCTCGCCGACCGCAGCCATGGCCTCGACGGTGTGGTCGTCGGAGTCCACCTCGGTGATCACGACCGGCAATCGGACCTCGGAGTGGGGCTCGGCAGCGCCGATCGCGGCCTCGATCAGTTCGAAATCGTCCTCGGCTGCGTGGCCGGGGTAGAGCATTGCGACGGTGGTTGTCACGCCCACACCTCCAAGGTAGATTGTCAACAATCTACCAATCTTCCGAGGGGGCGCATGACGGACGCCACGCGGTGGCTCAGCGCCACGGAACTGGCCGAGGCCTACCGTACCGGCGAGCTGACGCCGGATTCGGTGGCGGCGGAACTGCTCGACGCCATTGACGAAGTCGACCCGTCCATCAATGCGTTCTGCCTCATCGACCGCGAACGCACGTGCGCCGAGGCCCGGGAGTCCACTGAGCGATTCGCCGCCGGGACACCCCGTGGCCCGCTCGACGGCGTTCCGGTCTCGATCAAGGACCTGTTGCTGACCGCCGGATGGCCGACGTTGCGCGGCTCGCTGATGATCGAGCCCGATCAGATGGTGTGGGACATCGACGCTCCCGCGGTGGCACGTCTGCGTGAGGCTGGTGCGGTCCTGCTCGGAAAGGTCACCACACCGGAATTCGGATGGAAAGGCGTCACCGACAGTCCGCGCACGGGCGTCACCCGCAATCCGTGGGACACCTCGCGTACGTCGGGCGGGTCGAGCGGAGGCAGTGCCGCGGCGCTCGCGGCCGGCTTGGGTCCGCTGTCGGTCGGCACCGATGGTGGCGGTTCCATCCGGATACCGGCCGCCTACTGCGGCGTCGTCGGGTTCAAGCCGACACTCGGCCGGGTGCCCATGTATCCGCCGAGCCCGTTCGCGCCGGTGGCCCACGTCGGTCCGATGACGCGGACGGTGTCGGATTGCGCTGCGCTGCTGGATGTCCTGAGCGGGTTCGATCCCCGTGACTGGTCCGCACTGCCGTCGCCGACAACCAGTGCGGTCACCGCGGTCGCCGACGTTCGCGACCTCGCCGATCTGCGTGTCGGCTACAGCGCCGATCTCGGCTTCGGCACCAACGACCCAGGCGTACAGGCCAACACCGACCGGGTGGCGTCGGTACTGGAACAGCTCGGGGCGACCGTGGAGAAGGTCGATCTCGGATGGGAGGACCCGGCCTGGGCCTACCACGTCATCTGGTTCGCGGGTGCCGACGTCGTTGTCCGCGGGCTCGGACCGCACGCGGCCGAACACGTGGACCCGCTGCTGATCGACGCGGTGGAACGGCATTCCGGTTTCACTGCAACCGATTTCGTCAGCGCAACCGCGCTACGGATGGAGATGGGTACCCAGATGAGCCTGCTCCATGAGGAATTCGACGTCCTGCTGACGCCGTCGATGCCGACGGTGGCGTTCGAGGCCGGTCGTATCGTCCCGGACGGGGTGGGGTCGCCCGACTGGACATCCTGGACTCCCTACAGCTACCCGTTCAATCTCACCGGTCAGCCGGCGATCACCGTGCCGAGTGGATTCGCCGATGGTCTGCCGACCGGCGCACAGTTCGTCGGCGCCCGGCATCACGACGCGACGGTGTTGCGCGTCGCGGCAGCGTACGAGGCGGCCGCCGGCTTCACGATGTTGGGAGACCGCGCGTGACCGACGAACAGCGAACCGGCCCCGCGGCCCGACATGACCGGTTCATCACCGTGACATTGGAGAAGCGCGGGGTCACGGCGGTCGCCCGGATGCTCGATGCCGAGGCGCCTCGCACCGCAGCTGCGGTCTGGGACGCATTGCCGCTGGGCGGTCAGGTGTTTCACGGAAAGTTCGCCCGCAACGAGATCTACACCCTACTGCCGGCCTTCTCCACGGCCGAACCGGGCATGGAGAACACCACCATCACGCCCATCCCGGGCGACCTGTGTTACTTCACCTTCGACGGGGTGCTCGAGAACCCGGCGTATGGCTACGAGCTCGGCTCGGCCCCCGCCGAGCACCGGCTCCTCATCGACCTCGCAGTGTTCTACGGCCGCAACAATCTGCTGGTCAACGGTGACGTCGGATGGGTGCCGGGCAATGTGTTCGCCACGATCATCGAGGGTCTGGACGACTTCGCCGCAGCCTGCAATGACGTCTGGATGGGCGGCGCGCGCGGGGAAACACTGACTTACGCGCGCCATTCACGGTAAGAAAGAGGGAATGACGGTGACCATGAAGGTGGGGGCGAAGACGCCGGGTCCACAGGACCCGGGGACGAATCGAACCGTCGTCGACCAGGCGATACAGGATAAATCGCCACGTCGGCGGGTGCTGTCGCCGCTGGTTCAGGAATCGACACCGGCGATCATCGCGCGTAAGTTGCACGATGCGATCGCAAACGGGGACTTCGCGCCCGGCTCGCAGTTGACGGAGTCGGGGCTGGCGGCCGATCTGGGCGTCAGTCGTGGTCCGCTGCGCGAGGCCATGCAGCGCCTGACCGCGGAAGGACTGCTGGTCAGCCACCGTAACCGCGGCTTGTTCGTCGTCTCGATGGAAGAGGACGACATCCGGGACATGTACGTCGCGCGCACTGCGGTGGAACGCGCTGCTGTGCAACAGGTGATCGCGCACCGCGAGCAGGAGGCGGTGGAGGCACTGGGCGGCGCGGTCGACGCGATGCGCGTGTTCGTCGACGAGCCGAACGGCGCGGGGATGGCCGAGGCCGACATGGCCTTCCACCAGACCTTGGTGGAATATGCCGGAAGTCAACGACTTTCGCGGTTGCACGAGACGATCCTCGTGGAGACGCGAATGTGTCTGCGAGCCATGCGAGGGACGTACTCCTCGGGAAAGGACCGGATCGACGAACACCAGGCGTTGGTGGACGCCATTGCCGCGGGAGACGCCGCGGCGGCCGATGCTCTGATGATCGAGCACATGGCCGACGGGTTGCGTCGCCTGCTCGGGGACGGCGAGGACGCCGCGAACCTGCAGGTGGCGAGGGGCTGATCGCCCGCGGCCCCGGGTCCACCGATCGCAGCTACAAGATCGACCCTCAGCGGCCCCACGACTCAGGAAGCGCAGATGAGCGACACGACGACAGCAGACAGTTACGAGCAGCTCGCACCAGACCCGAACTCACCAGAGGGCAAGAGACTTCTCCGCAAGGCCATCGGCGCCTCGGCGATCGGCAACGCGACCGAGTGGTATGACTACGGCGTCTACGCCGCGGCCTCGGTCTACCTGACGCAGGCGTTTTTCCCGGGGGAGTTCGGAACCGTCGGCACCATGCTGGGTTTCGCGATCTCCTTCGTCTTGCGGCCCCTCGGCGGTATGGTCTGGGGACCGATCGGCGACCGCATCGGCCGCAAATCGGTTCTGGCGATGACGATCCTGCTCATCTCCGGCGCGACCGCACTGATCGGCCTGTTGCCGACGCATGCGTCGATCGGGTTCTGGGCGCCCGTCCTGCTCATCCTGCTCCGTGTCATCCAGGGTTTCTCGACCGGCGGCGAATACGGTGGTGCCGCAACGTTCATGGCCGAGTACGCGCCCGACAACAAGCGCGGAAAGTACGGCTCGTTCCTCGAATTCGGCACCCTGGCCGGTTTCTGCGGCGGCACACTCTTCGTCCTCCTGCTGCAATTGGCGTTGTCCGACAGCCAGATGGATCAGTGGGGATGGCGCRTCCCGTTCCTGCTCGCGCTGCCGATGGGCCTGATCGGGCTGTACCTGCGGTCGCAGATGGAAGACACGCCGGTGTTCCAGGAACTCGAGCAGGACAACGAGATCAAGGGCTCGGCCTGGACCCGGTTCAAGGATCTGCTGGTCAACTACCGGCGTCCGATCATCACCATGTTCGGTCTGGTGATCGCGCTCAACGTGGCCAACTACACCCTGCTGGCCTACCAGCCGACCTACCTGCAGAACACCATCGATCTGTCCGAGACCTCGGCCAGCGTCGTCAACCTCATCGGCCAGCTCGTGATGATGCTGCTGATCCCGTTCTTCGGATGGTGGTCGGACTCGACCGGCCGCAAACCCATGTGGTGGGGTTCGCTGATCGGCCTGTTCGTCCTCGCGCTGCCGCTCTACTGGCTGATGGGGCAGGGATTCGCCTGGGCCATAGTGGCATTCGTCATCCTGGGTGTGCTGTACATCCCCCAGCTGGCGACCATCTCGGCCACCTTCCCGGCGATGTTCCCGACCCAGGTCCGCTATGCCGGTTTCGCGATCTCCTACAACGTCGCGACCGCGGCATTCGGCGGAACCGCGCCGCTGGTCAACGATGCGGTGGTCGAGAGCACCGACTGGAGCCTGTTCCCCGCGGTCTACATGATGGGTGCCTGCGCCATCGGCATGGTCGCCCTGGTCTTCCTGAAGGAGACCGCGGGCGCCTCGCTGCGCGGTACCGAGATCCCGAGTCTGGAAAACGATTTCACGAGTCTGCAGAAGCAGAAGGTGAACTAGGGGCCCAGCAGCCGCATCGCGGCGAGGGCGTAGGCTTTCGCCGCGGTGGCCAGGTCGGCGATGGCCACCGACTCGTCCGGTTGGTGGGCGTCGGTGTTGATGTTTCCCGGACCGAGGACGATCGACGGGACACCGAGGTCGCGGCTGACGAAGCCACCGTCGCAGGCCGCAGTCCAGCCGCCGACCGAGGTGTCCGCCCCGGCATCGGTGACCGCACCGACCGCTGTGGTGACGAGCGGGTGCGTGGCTTCCGTCGCGAAACCGGGCATCTCCATGGTCACCCGGACGTCGACGCTGATGCCGTCGGTGTCGATTCCTCTGTCGCTGATCGCTCTTCGCAGATCGTCGGCGATCCGGTGCGGGTCCTCATCGGGCATCAGGCGCCGGTCGATGCCGAGCGAACAACCCGGTGCCACCACCGAGATGCCCTGTCCGCCTGTGATGGTGCCGACATTCCAGGTGCCGTGACCGAGCAGGTCGTCGGCCGTCTCGGCCAGCCGTTCACCGTCGGCGCGGATGATGTCGACGACGGCGGCCGCGGCGTCGATGGCGCTGCGACCATCGGTGGGACGTCCGGAATGAGCCGCGCGACCGGTCACCTCGACCTCGATGTACGACGCACCGCGGCAACCCCGGACCACCTGCATGTCGGTGGGTTCGGCGACCACGCAGCCGCGGAACTCGAGGTCGGCGGGGCGGCCCACGAAGTCCCGCACCCCGGTCCCGTGTTCCTCCTCGTCGACGGTGCACACCAGGCGGACCGGTCCGGAGAGTTCGACCCCGACCTCGGCGGCCCGGCGTAGCGCGGTCATCGCCGCGACGACGGCGGCGAGTCCGCCTTTCATGTCGGTGGCACCGCGGCCGTAGATGCGGCCGTCGCGGATGCGGACCGTGTACGGGTCCGCTGACCAGCCGGGACCGGCCGGGACCACGTCCGAATGTCCGAGGAACATCAGTCCCGGTCCGGTGCCGGCAGGCACGGTGGCGACGAGGTTGGGCCGCCCCGGTGCCACTTCGTGGGTCACGACGTCGAAACCGAGCGCGCGGCAGGCACTCTCGAGCACGTCGACCGCGGCTTCCTCGGTACCGCCCGGGTTCTCGCTGGGCGTCTCGACCAGTGCCGAGGTGAGCGAGGTGATCGCGGCCTCGTCGATGAAGCCGAGCACCGCGGTCTCGGCGGCGGTCAGGTCTGGTTCACGACTCACCCGGCCATCTTCTCAAGACTGGCCGTGAGACGTCGGACACCCTCGTCGATCCGTTCCGGGGTGCTCGACGCGAAGCAGAGACGCATCGAGTTGCGGAAGCGTCCACCGGGCGACAGCGCGGGGCCGGGAATGAACGCCACCCCGTCCGCGAGCGCGACCTCGAAGAGTTCTCGCGTGTCGATCTCGGCGAACTCGTCGCGCAACGTGACCCACAGGAAGAAGCCGCCCTCGGGGTCCGTGGTCACCACCCGATCGCCGAGATGACGTCTGATGGCGTCGAGCATGGCCTCTTTGCGCTCGCGGTACAGCAGGCGAATCCCGGCGAGATGGTCCTCGAGTCCGCCGCGGGCGATGTACTCGGCGACGATGTGCTGGTTGGGCACGTTGGCGCAGGTGTCCATCGCCTGCTTGCCGTTGATCAGCAGCTGGCGTAGGGAGGGATCGGCGTCGACCCAGCCGACACGCCAGCCCGGCGCGAGGATCTTGGAGAACGTGCGCACCGAGAAGATCAGCGGGTCGCCGGGGCTGAGCGTCTGGAAGGTCGGGATGTCGGTGCCGGCGAACCGCAACAGCCCGTACGGGTCGTCGTCGATGATGACCGACCCCCAGGTGTGCGCCAGCCGCAGCAGTTCGCGGCGGCGCTCCTCGGACATGGTGACGCCGGAGGGATTCTGGAATGTCGGGATCGTGTAGATCGCTTTCGGCGTCTGACGGGTGCGTGCGACGAGCGCTTCGAGCTGATCGACCTGCATGCCGTCGTCGTCGACGGGAACCTCGAGCAACTGCGCGCCGTAGGACAGCGCAGTCGCACTGCCATTGGTGTACGTGGGGGACTCGACGATGACCAGATCCCCGGGATCGACGAACAGCTTGCAGGCGAGGTCGAGTCCCTGCATCCCGCCGGTGGTGATGACCAACCGGTCGAGGGACGACGGGTCGGGGGTCGTGGCGAGATAGTCGACGAGCAGTTGCAGCAGCCGGGGCTCGCCTTCCGTGGCCCCGTAGGTGAATGAGGTGTGATCGAGGATCTCACCGGCGATCTGACGGAACTCGTCGGCCGGTACGGCCTCGTCCGCGGGGGAGCCCATCGCGAACCGCACGATGTCGTGGGACTGCGCGGCGAGCAGCGAGGTCGACGAGTCGATCATCGAACCGACGAGGTCCTTGGCGCGGCCCGCCAACGGCAGTGTTGGTGCCGAATGTCGGGTCTGATAGGCGGTTTCGGTTGTGGTCACTTTCTTCACCTCGTCTCGGCAGCCCTTCGTGGCTCGTCGCTTGCGCTCCTCGCACCTCAGGGATCAGATTGTGTGGTCGTCGTGTTGGTTTCGGACCTCAGGGATCAGGTGGTGTGGTCGTTCGTGTTGGTTTCGGACCTCAGGGATCAGATTGTGTGGTCGTCGTGTTGGTTTCGCACCTAAGGGATCAGATTGTGTGGTCGTCGTGCTGGTGTCGATCAGGTTGTGTGGCTACTTCTGGATCAGTTCGCGCGGGAAGTCGGTGAAGCATTCGACGCCGGTCGGGCTGACCCGGACCGACTCGGACAGCTCGAAACCGTAGTTGTCCATCCACATTCCGCAGACGATGTGGAAGGTCATGTTGGTCTCCAGTACCGACTCGTCCTCGCTGCGGATGCTGATCGTGCGCTCGCCCCAGTCGGGCGGGTAGCCGATGCCGATCGAATAGCCCAGGCGCGAGGGTTTCTCGAGGCCGTACTTCGCAAGTGTCCAGTTCCACGTCGAGGCGAGCTCGCGCGTGGCCACGCCCGGCTTGATGGCCTCCAGCACGTTGTTCAGGCCCTCGGCGGTTGCCTTGGCGACGTAGTCCAGGTCTTTGCTCGGGGTGCCGAGGGACACCGTCCGGGCAAGCGGACAGTGGTATCGGTTGTGCGCACCGGTCAATTCGATGACGACCGCCTCGTCCTCGACGAAAGTGCCCTGGTGCCAGGTGAGGTGCGGGGTGTCGGCCGCCGCGCCGGTGGGCATCATCGGGACGATGGCCGGGTAGTCGCCGCCGTACTCCGGGGTGCCCGTGATCTGCGCCTGCGAGATGGCCGCGGCCGCATCGCATTGCCGGACCCCGATGTCGATGGTGTCGATGGCGGCGCGCATGGCCTCCGAGCACACCATCCCGGCTTGCCGCATCAGCTGAATCTCGGCGTCGGACTTCACCGACCGCACCCAGTTGACGAGTTCGAAGTTGTCGACGAGTTTCCACTCCGGGATCGCGTTGAACAGCGCCCGATAGGCTTTGGGAGAGAAGAAATGCGAGTCCATCTCCAGCCCCACCGAGCCGGCCTTGGACGCCGGTGCGATCTGGTGGCGCTGTCGCAGTGACCAGGCGACCCAGTCGAACGGGTGCAGATGTGGGCGCTGCACGTAACTCTCCGGGTAGCCGACGATCTGGTCGGCAGGCAACCACGACGTGCGATGTGCGCCATGCGCATCCATCTCCCGGGCGTAGAAGATCATCTCGCCGTCGATCGGCACGAACAGCATCTGCGGGGTGTAGAACGACCACGCGTTGTAGCCGATCAGATAGAAGATGTTCGCTGGATCGGTGACGATGATGGCCGAGAGCCCCTGACGGTCCATGAGTTCGCGGACCCGTGTCAGGCGCTGTTCGTACTCGCTGTCGGTGAACAGCTGAGCACCCAGGTACATGGTCTTCTCGCTCCTGTCTGAACGGGATGGATAACGGAACCCCTGTCAGCGACGGGGAATCGGCGTGGCGGTGTACTTCATGTCGAGGAATTCCTCGATACCCACGCGTCCGCCCTCGCGGCCGAGTCCCGATTCCTTGACGCCCCCGAACGGGGCTGCGGGATTGGACACGGCGCCGGTGTTGACCCCGACCATACCGGTTTCCAGCGCGGCCGACAGTCTGGCGCAGCGGTCGACGTCCTGGCTGAACAAGTAGCTGACCAACCCCCACGGGGTGTCGTTGGCCAGTGCGATGACCTCGTCGTCGGCCGCGGGATCGTCCGCGTCGTCGGCGTTTCCGAACGGGATGATCGCGGCGACGGGCCCAAAGATCTCGGTACGAGTGAGATCCGCGTCGAGCCCGACGTCGGTCAGGACGGTCGGCGGATAGAAGAAGCCCGGGCCGTCCGGGTTCTCGCCCCCGCAGACGACCGTGGCGCCTTTGGCCACGGCATCGGAGACGAGCGCCGAGACCTTCTCGACGGCCTTGCGTTCGACGAGGGGCCCGACCTGGACGCCCTCGGCCGCACCGTCACCGACGCGCAAACTGGACATTCTCGCGGCGAAGGCGTCGGTGAATTCGTCGATCACGCTGCGGTGCACGAAGACTCGATTGGCGGCCGTGCAGGCCTGACCGATGTTGCGCATCTTGGCGAACATCAGGCCGTCGACGGCCCGCGGGATGTCCGCGTCGGCGCAGACGATGAACGGCGCGTTGCCGCCCAGCTCCATCGACGTCCGCATGACCGTGCCCGCCGCCTGACGCAGGAGTAGTTTCCCGACCTCGGTCGACCCGGTGAAGCTGACCTTGCGGGCGAGTCCGCTCTCCATCCACTCGGTGACGACGGTCGACGGGTCGCTGGTCGTGACGATGTTCAGCACCCCCGCGGGCAGACCGGCCTCGACGAGGATGTCGGCCAGCAGCAGGGAGGTGAGCGGGGTGAGTTCGGCGGGCTTGAAGACCATGGTGCAACCGGCTGCGACGGCCGGCCCGATCTTGCGGGTCGCCATGGCCAGCGGGAAGTTCCACGGCGTGATGAGGATGCACGGGCCGACGGGCTGCCTGGTCACCACGACCCGGTGCGATCCGTCGCCGGTGGTGGTGGAGTCGCCACCGATGCGCACGGCTTCCTCGGCGAACCAGCGGAAGAACTCGGCGCCGTAGGCGACCTCGCCCTTGGCCTCAGCGAGGGGCTTGCCCATCTCCGCGGTCATCACCGCGGCGATCTCGTCCGCGCGCGTCATGATGAGTTGATGTGCGCGATAGAGGATCTCACTGCGGAACCGCGGTGAGGTCGTGGCCCACTCGGCCTGGTGCGCGGCCGCGGTCTCGAGCGCGCGCCGAGCGTCGACGGCGTCGGCGTCGGCCACCTGGGCGAGTACCTCTTCCGTGGCCGGGTTCACGACGTCGAAGCGCTTGCCCGACGCGGCCGGAGCCCACTCGCCGTCGACGAACAGGTCGGTGTGGACGCGGGACACTGCTTCGGGAGCGGTCTGGGGCGCGATGGTCGTCATGGTTGTACTCCTGGAGTATCGGTATCGGGTGATGCCCTGAGCAGTTCGGCGAGATGGAGTCCGCGTACCCGCGCGGGGGCGAGGGCGTCGTCGACGGCGGCGAGGTGTTCGACGGCCATCGCGCAGCTGAACCCGTCGGTGACGACGGCCCGCTGCGGCGCGTTCCGCAGCGCCGGTGCGAGTCCGTTCTCGGCGACGGCCATGCTCACCTCGTAGTGACCCTTCTCGAAACCGAAGTTGCCTGCCACGCCGCAACAACCGTCCGCGGTGTGCACGGTGACCCCCAGGGCCTCCAGGGCGGTGATGCCGACCCGGGCGCCGAACACCGCGTACTCGTGGCAATGGGTCTGCAACGTCACCTCGTCGGGCAGTGGTGGTGGTCGCCAGCCGGCATCGAGCAGAGTGGGCACATATGCGGCGAAACTTCGCACGCGTGCAGCCACGCGACGGGCGGCGTCGGTCGGCACGAGTTCGGGCAGGTCCTTCGCGAGCGCCGCGGCGCAACTGGGTTCGACAACGACGATCGGCCGGTCCGTACCGTCGTCGAGGTCGGCGACGGTACGGCGCAGCACCTTTCGGGCGCGGTCAAGCTGTCCCGTCGAGATCCACGTGAGACCGCAGCAGTTGTCGGCCGCACAGCCGACGGAAGCTGATGCACGGTCGACGGGATCCGACGCACGGTCGACGGGGTCGGCGGCTCGGAGGATCTCGGCGACCGCGGTGGCCACCTGCGGCCGGAAGGCGCGGGTGAAGGAGTCGACGAACAGCACGACCGTGGACGACGCGTCGACCGGTGAGAGTGCACCGAGATGGGTGCGCCGCGCACGCTGTGTCGCAAAGGCGGGGATCGTCCGCCGGGGGTCGAGTCCGCCGGCGCGCGCGGCGAAACCGCTCAGCCTGGATCGCAGTGCTCGGTTGAGCACCGGTGCCGCGAGCCCCGCCGCCGACAACCACGCGGGCATCCAGCCGAGGGAGTAGTGCGACAGCGGGCGGAGCCGACGTCGATAGTGGTGGTCGAGGAACTCCGACTTGTAGGTGGCCATGTCGACGCCGGTTGGGCAATCGGTGGAACACGCCTTGCATGACAGGCACAGTTCGAGCGCCTCGGCGACATCGGTGGACCGCCATCCCTCGTCGACGCTCGGCGCGGTGCGGACCATGTCCTGCAGCACACGGGCGCGCCCGCGGGTGGAGTCCTTCTCGTCGCGGGTGGCCTTGTAGCTCGGACACATCACTCCGCCGGAGTCCGCCCGGCACCGTCCGACGCCGATGCATCCCTGTACCGCGTGGACGAACGGGTCGACGAGCGGGAGTTCGTGCCCCAGGTCGAAAGCGGTGGGCCAGTGGCGACGCGGCACGTCGGCGAGGGCGAGGTCGGCGGTGATCGGGGGCGGATCGACGATGCTGCCCGGGTTGAGGATTCCGTGCGGGTCCCAGATCGCCTTGAAGCGGGTGAAGGCCGACATCATCGCCGGGCTGTACATGAGCGGCAGCAGCGCCGACCGGGCTCGCCCGTCGCCGTGTTCACCGGACAGTGAACCACCGTGCCGCACCACGAGTTCGGCGGCCTCGGTGCAGAAGCGTGCCATCACCGCGCGCCCCTCGGCGGAGCGCAGGTCGAACGTGATGCGCACGTGCATGCACCCGGCGCCGAAGTGGCCGTACATGACCCCGGTGAGGCCGTGCCGGTCGAGCAGGCCGGCGAACTCGTCGAGGTAGTCGGCGAGCCGCTCGGGTGCGACGGCCGCGTCCTCCCATCCGGGCCAAGACTCGTAACCCGCGCCGATGCTCTCGTCGTCGGGGTCGGCGAGGCGCGACGACAGACCCGCGCCGTCCTCGCGGACCCGCCACAGCGCCCGGCGGCGGGCGGGGTCGTCGACCACCGTGGCGTCGGTCATCCGTCCCTGCGCACGCAGGTGGTCGAGCAACCGCTTGGCGGTCGCCGGCACATCCGACTCGGATTGCGCGGCAGCGCTGTCCTCGTCGACGTCGATGAACAACCACGCGGATCCGTCGGGCAGGCCGGCGACGGCGTCGTGGCCACGCCGCGCCGCCATCGTGGCGACGATCTTGCGGTCGATGCCCTCGATGGCCGACGGCGCGAACGGAAGGATCGCGGGCACGTCCCGGGCGGCGTCGGCGGGTGAGTGGTAGCCGACGCACAGCAGCAGCTGCGAGGTCGGGACCGGCACCAACGCCACTGTCGCCGACACGACGATCGCGCACGTTCCCTCACTGCCTACGAGAGCGCGTGCCACATCGAAACCGTTCTCCGGGAGCAGCTTCGCGAGATGATAACCGGACACCTGACGCGGGATGGTCTCGAGCTGGGTGCGCAGGATCGCCAGGTTCGCGGTGGTCAGCTCCCGCAGCGACGCGGTGATCTCGGCCGCGCGCTCCGCTGCCGCGGCATCGGCGGCCTCGGTGGCGCGGAGCCCGTCACGAGTTGCGGTGAGCATCAGGCCGTCGGCGGTGACGAGGTGCAGTTCGACGATGTGGTCGCTGGTACGGCCGTACCGAACCGAGTGATTGCCGCAGGCGTCGTTGCCGATCGCGCCGCCGAGGGTCGCGCGCGAGGCCGAGGACGGGTCCGGCGCAAAGGTGAGCCTGCCGCCGGTGGCGGCTCGTGTGTCGGCGGCCAGTGTGGTCAGGACGATCCCGGCGCCCGCGACCGCGGTCGCGGATTCGGCGTCGACGGACAGGACGTGGTCGAGATGCCGGGACAGGTCGAGCACGACGCCGGGTCCGATCGCGTTGCCGCCCATGGAGGTCCCACCGCCGCGGGGAATCACCGGGACGCGGTGGTCATGACACCACCCGACCACCGTCGCGACGTCGCGGGCGCTGCGCGGGAAGGTGACCGCCAGGGGCGGGACACGGTAATTCGAGGCGTCGTAGGAGTATTCGGCCAGGCGACGTGTCGAGGCGTCCGCATCGACACCGAGAGCGGTGAGTTCGGCTGCGATGTCCACCCGTGGCATGTGAGACCGGGCTGTCAGGTCTAGCCCAGGGCCGCGGCGAGCGCGGCACCGAAGCGGGCGACGCCGAGGTCGATCTCCTCGGCGGTGACGACCAGGGCGGGGATGAGGCGCACGACGTTGGCCGACGGCCCGCACGTGAGCGAGAGCAACCCCTGGGTGGTGGTGGCCTGCTGAACGGCGAGCGCGGCCGCCGCGTCGGGCGTCGTGTTCCCGGCGGCATCGGTCGTGATGAACTCGATGCCGGCCATCAGCCCCAGCCCGCGGACGTCGCCGACGCCCGGGAACGGTGCACATACCTGCCGCAGACCGGCGAGCAGCTGCTCACCGCGGACGCGCGCGTTCTCGACGAGGCCCTCTGACTCGATCACATCGAGGGTCGCGATCGCGGCGGCGGCCGCGACGGCGTTGCCGCCGTACGTGCCGCCCTGCGACCCCGGCCACGCCTTGCTCATCAGTTCCGTCGGCGCCGCGATCGCCGAGATCGGGAATCCCGACGCCAGGCCCTTGGCGGTGATCAGGATGTCGGGGGTCAGGCCCGCCGCGTGCTGGTGACCCCAGAACCTGCCGGTGCGACCGAACCCCGCCTGTACCTCGTCGAGGACGAGGAGGATGCCGTGGCGGTCGGCGCGCTCGCGCAGGCCCTGCAGGAAGCGCGGCGGGGTGGGCAGGTAGCCGCCGTCGCCCAGCACCGGCTCGATGAGGAAGGCCGCGGTGTCGTTGGGTGCGACGCGCGACTGCAGCAGGTAGTCGAGTTCACGGAGTGCGAAGTCGACCGCGGTGTCGGTGTCCCAGCCATAGCGGTAGGCGTAGGGGAACGGAGCCATGTGCACGCCACTCATCAGGGGCGAGAAGCCGGCGGAGAAGCGGGTGCCGGCCGTCGTCAGGCTGGCCGCGGCGACGGTCCGGCCGTGGAAGCCGCCCTGGAACACGATGATGTTGGGCTTCGCGGTGGCCATCCGGGCGAGACGGACGGCGGCCTCCACGGCTTCGGAACCGGAGTTCGCGTAGAAGACGGAGTCGAGGCCCGTGGGCAGTACCGCCCCGAGTCGGGCGGTGAGCTCGAGGAGCGGGGTGTGCATCACGGTGGTGTACTGCGCGTGGATGATCTTCGCGCACTGCGCCTGCGCGGCCGCGACGACGTGCGGGTGGCAATGGCCGGTACTGGTCACGCCGATACCGGTGGTGAAGTCGAGGTAGTCGCGACCGTCGGTGCCCCGAATCCACGAACCGGCCGCAGTGTCGACGACGACGGGAGTCGCCTGTTTCAGGGCGGGGCTCAACGACGCGGTCCGGTCGGTGCGGACCTGGGAACTGTGGATCTGGGACTCGACGCCGGCAGTCATGGCTACACGGTGACGCTCGATCGTACGATTGTCAACAATTAGACATCAACGCTGGTCGTCGAGTTCGTCGAGGGCAGCGCTGAGATCGCGGAGTGCGGTCAAGGCGTGCTCCCACCGGGCCGGGTCGAGTGCGGCCGCCAACCGGATGGCCGCCGTGCGATGGCCCGGGTTGATCGCCCGGACGGCCGCGAGGCCGGCCGCGGTGGGGGCGACGAGCTTGGCGCGACGGTGGGCCGGATTGTCGCGGTACTCGGCCAGTCCGTCGGCGACGAGGAGGTCGGCGGTGCGCTGCACGCTCTGGCGCGTGATCCCCATCGCCCGTGCGATGCCCGCGACCGGCAGCGGTTCGTCGAGCACCGCGCCGAGCACCTGCCACCGCGTGGCGGTCAGCCCGGCGGGTTCGGCGAGACGCTCGGCGAGTGCGAGAAACTGCCCGTTCAGCCGGAACGCTGTCAGCGCGGAGGCTGACAGCAGGTCCTGCGGGTCTCTCACTGCTCGCCGGCCAGCGCGTAGAAGCCGCTGGGATCCTGGAGGCCGTAGAGCTGATACCAGGCGTCGAGCACCGGCGGCGTGTAGACGCCGAGCAACGCGAAGACCTCCCGTGCGAAGTCGACCGGGGCGATCGCCGCTGCGGTGATGACACCGCGATCGGTGACGGCGGGGGCGTCGACGTAGTGGGCGGCCCCGGCATAACCGGTGGGCGACAACTGCTCCGGCGCGTTGCTGGTGTGGCGTCGGTCGTCGAGTAGTCCGGCCCGCGCGAGACCCATTGTCGCGCCACAGATCCCGGCAACCGGGGTGCCGGCTTCGGACCAGCGCCGCGCGGCGTCGACGAAGGCGTCGTTGGTCTCCCAGATCTGGGCGCCGGGCAGGACGAGCATCGCGCTGTCCTCAGGCGTGATCGCGTCGAGCGTCGTGTCGGGCACCATCGTGACCCCGCCGATGGTGCGGACCGGCTCGGTCGTCGCGCCGACGGTCACGATCCGGAACGTTCCCGGCTCGGCCTGGTACTCGGGATTGTTGATGCCGGACGCGACGTACCCGAACTCCCAATCGGCGAGCGTCGGGTACAGGGCGAGATGGACGGTCTTCATGGTGCCTCCTTCGGACGACTATGACAGCATCCTGTCATTAATGACAGGATGCTGTCAATGGTTGGCCCGCGAGGTCAGCTGCGCAGACGTTGTCGCAACGTGGGTCGCCCGGCGAGCGCGGGAGCCGTCTCGCGGATGACCATCAGGCAGCAGAGGCTGATCGCCATCAGGGCCGCCGCATAGAAGCCGACGGGGATCACGCTGCCGGTGGCGCTGACGATCCGGTTCGCGATCATCGGCGCCAGGCCGCCGCCCAGCACCGCGCCGACCTGGAAACCGATCCCGATGCCGCTGTAGCGCTGCGTGATCGGGAACAGCTCGGCGAAGGTGGTGAGCATCGGACCATAGACGAACCCGGTCAGTGCGAAGCCGATGGAGATGACCGTGATGCAGGCGGCCAACGACCCGGATGCGGTGACGGAGAACAGGATCGGAGCGAACAGCAGCGACGTGATCATCCCGAAGCCGATCACCGTCTTGCGGCCCAGTCGGTCGGACAGGTAGCTGCCCAGCACGACCGTCGCGGCGTGGCAGGCGAGCGCCAGCGTGCTGCCGAAGACCACCGGGGACCGGTCGAAGCCGCGTCCCGGATCGGTCTCGGTCAGGAAGGAGAGCATGAACGTGAACAGCAGGAAGGCGTAACAGTTCTGTCCGACGTTGATACCGGCGGCCAGCGCGACGCGACGCCAGTTCTGGCGGAGCACGGCGAAGGCCGGCGGCGACTTCTCCTCGGCCTGCTTGGACTCGACGAAGTCCGGAGTCTCGCTGACGCGGGACCGGGTCCACACCCCGATCGCCAGCACGACACCGCCGATGAGGAACGGGATCCGCCAGCCCCAGGCCAGGACCTGTTCCATCGGCATCAGCAGGACGAGGGCGAACGACAGGTTGGCCAGGATGCCGCCGACCGGCGAACCGAGGGTGACGAAGCAGCCGTACAGACCGCGCCGGTGCGTCGGCGCGTGTTCGGCGGCGAGCAGGGCGGCGCCGCCGATCTCACCGCCGCGCGAGATGCCGTGCACCATGCGCAGGAAGACCAGGATGATCGGTGCCACGATCCCGATGGCCTGGTAGTCGGGGAGGACGCCCATGGCCAGGGTCGATCCGCCCATGAGCAGGAAGGCGGCGGTCAGCGCCTTGCGTCGACCGAATTTGTCCCCGAAGTGTCCGAAGATCAGGGCGCCGATCGGCGCCATCACGAAACCGACCGCGAAGGTCGCGAAGCCCAGGAAGGTGCCGAACCAGGGATCGTCGACGTTGAAGAAGATCTTGTTGAAGACCAGTGCCGTCGCGGTGCCGTAGATCGCGAAGTCGTAGAACTCCATGATCGTGCCGACACCGGACGCGACGGCGACGCGGGTGGTCCGTTCCCGGCGCGGCCGGCCGGTGCCGGTGGCCGAGGGGTCGGGTGGTGCAGAATTGTCGAGAGTTACCACGGATCACTCCTCATCGGTGGGCGAACGGACCCTCGAGGCCGTCGTTCGTTGGCTGTACTCGTGGATGGATCGATTGTGTCGAACCCGCGAGGCGGGGGGAATCGGGAAAAGCTTTACCGCGCCGAGCTATTGGCCGCGTTCGGGCACGCTTCACCGCGCCACCGGAACCGGGTCCGGTGGCGGGTGAGGTCGTCGCCCGATCCGTCAGTCGGCCGTGCTGAATTCCTCGTGGCGGGCGAGACGCCCGACCGCGTCGAGTACGCGGGCGAAGTCGGCGATCCGCTGGGCGCGGTAGTCGGCCACGGTGGCCGGGTCGAACTCGTAAAAGCCTGCGCCGTCGGAAATCCCACGACGCCCGGAGGTCATGTTGGACTCGACCAGCGGGGCGGGCGCGAACCGCTCGCCGAGTTCACCACGCAGGTAGTTCGACGCGTGGAACAAGGTGTCGCAACCACCCCAGTCGATGAACTCGAGCAGGCCGAGAACCGCGAAGCGCGAGCCGAACCCGATGCGCACCGCGGTGTCGATGTCCTCGGCGCTGGCCACCCCCTCGTCGACCATCCGGGCCGCCTCGTTCATCACGAGCGCCTGCAGCCGGGGCACGATGTACCCGGGCGACGGGGCGCACACGACGGGTACCTTGCCGACCGCGACGAGCAGGTCGCGGGTGGCGTCGACGACCCCGCGGCCGGTGGCGGTGCCCGGCGCGACCTCGACGAGCGGCATGAGGTCAGCCGGATTCAGCCAGTGCGCGTTGAGGAATCGCTCCGGGGCCGACAACGCCCCGGCGAGCTCGTCGACGAGGAAGCTCGAGGTGGTCGACGCGATGGGGACGGTGTCGCCGACCATCGCCTCGATCCACGCGAGCGCGTCGCGCTTGATCTCGGCGACCTCGGGTACCGCCTCGAACACCAGATCGGCGCCGGCCATCGGACCCAGGGCGTCGACCTCGCCGACGACGGTGACCAGCGCCGCGACGTCGTCGAGGTCCTCGATCGCCAGCAGGCCGAGCGTGACCTTGTGCGCCAGTGCCTGACGGACCGCGGTGCGAACCCCGTCGAGGTAGGCCGCGGCGTCGGCACCGCGGTCGCGGAGGTCGACGACGGTGACCGACACGTTCCCGAAGGCCAGCGCGGCGGCGATGCCCTGACCCATCCGGCCGGCGCCGACGACGGCGACGTGGCGACCCGTCACTGCGCCGGTCCGTCGTGGAGCAGTGCCTGCATGCCGGACCGGTCGAGGTCGGCCAGTCCCAGATTCTCCAGGGTCCGGCCGCCGGTTGCGGCCGGACGTCCGGTGACCGCGCCGGCGAGGGCGAGCAGGCCGTCGGCCACCGGCGTCGGTACCGACGCCCACCGCCCCACCGAGCTCAGCAGCGCCAGCCCGATCTCGACGTCCTCGGTCATGTAGCGGTGGGTGTGCAGGTCGATGTTCTCGCGCCAGTCGCCGCTGTCGGTGAGCTTCTCGTGGGCGGCGTTGCCGTACATCCACTCGTCGCCGTCGGCGGTGTAGTGGTCGGCGAGCGGGAAGTGCGGTGCGCCGTAGCCGAGCGCCTCCCGGACCGCGATGCGCTCGGCGTCGAGCGCGGAGGTGACCCGCCGGATGGCGTCCTGGGTGCCCTCGTTGTGGATGTCCCACGACGGGAAGTGTTCCAGCGGACCGGCATTC
This sequence comes from Gordonia sp. UCD-TK1, assembly GCF_001691435.1. Classification (NCBI taxonomy): domain Bacteria; kingdom Bacillati; phylum Actinomycetota; class Actinomycetes; order Mycobacteriales; family Gordoniaceae; genus Gordonia; species Gordonia sp. UCD-TK1. The sequence goes on from NZ_LZMP01000005.1 coordinate 49,492, forward strand.
ATCAGGATCAGCGGCGGGTGGATGATCGGGCCGGCGTTCATGAGCGCGCCGCTGAGGGCGTCCTCGCTGCGTTCGACGGCGGGATAGACCTCACCGAGGACCGCCAGCGCCCGATCGGTGTGCCGGGCCGGGAACACTCCGGTGGGCAGACGGGTGGCGTACCCGCTGACGACGACCCGGGTGTCGCCGTGCTTGCGTGCGAGGTAGGGCAGGGTCCCGGTCTCGGCGAACGCGACGTCCGCGGGATTGCCGGCCGCGCGCACCGCCCGCGCGAACACGAACGACCCGAAGCTGCCCGGCGGCAGGTAGACGACCTGGCCGTCGCGCAGGTGCGGGGCGAGCTGCCGAGCGAGCGACTCGTGGGCGAACGCCGGGACCGGCGCGACGATGACCTCGGCGTTGGACACCGCCTCGGCGAGGTCGGCGACGATCGAGATCCCGCCGCCCGCTCCGCCGTCGACGCCGATCTGCCGCCGGCCGCGGTGGTCGTCGATCTCGAGCGTGCCGCGCTCGACCAGGGACGAGAACGCTGCGCCGTCCCGTCGCCACCAGGTGACATGGTGGTCCTTCTCGCTGAGCTCGGCCGCGGCCGCATAAGAGCCGTGACCTCCGCCGATGACGCAGACCTTCACGAATCGTCCTCCTCGATCTCGGGCCGCTCGAGCGGCCACTGGGGTGTTGGGAGGAAACGTAGGAGCGCTGCCGCGGACTGTCCCGGCGTCTGCCGAAACCGAAAAAAGTTCACCTCGTGATGCAGGATTGTTGCGTGCCGGACGACCTCGATTATCAGATCGTTCACGCTCTGCAGGTCGCGCCGAGGGCGCCGTGGGGCGTCGTCGGCGACGTCGTGGGCGTGAGCGCGGCGACCGCGGCCCGACGCTGGGAGCGGCTCGTCGACAGCGGTCTCGCCTGGATCGTGACCTATCCCGGGGCCGCGTACCTGAACACCCGCTGCAGCGCGTTCGTCGAGGTCCAGGCCTCGTCACGGCGTGCGGCGCTCGTCGAGCGGTTGTCGGCGGACCGGCACGTGGCCACCATCCAGCGCACCGCGGGCGACGGCGACCTGCTGCTGACCGTGATGGTCCCGGATCTCGGCTTCCTCGGCGACTGGGTGCAGCGACTCGCCGACCTCGAGGGGGTCGCCCGGACCCGGACGAGGGTGGTGATGCGTGTCTTCGGCGAGAGCGAACGCTGGCGGGTGCACACGCTGTCCGACGCCGACGAGTCGGTACTCGCCGAGCACCGACCCGAGCACCGCCCGCTGGCGCACGAACCCGATGAGATGGATCTGCGACTCATCGCCGCCCTGGCCGAGGACGGTCGACGCTCGGCGGTCGACCTGGCCGCCGCGAGTGGTCTGAGCGCACCGACCGTTCGGCGTCGGCTGACCGCACTCGTCGCCGAACGCGTCCTGTCGATCAGATGCGAGGTGTCGCACGTGATCAGCGGATGGCCCGTCACGGCGAACGTGTGGGCGCGGGCGTCGTCGAGGTCGATCGCGGCGCTCGTCGACGCGCTCGACGAACTGCCCCAGGTACGGGTCTGCTGTGAGGTCACCGGTACCGCGAACATCCTGATGGCTGTCTGGTTGCACACCGTCGGCGAACTGTCCGAGTTCGAGCAGCAGCTCGAGAGCCGGGTGCCGGGACTCGTCGTCGCCGACCGGTCGGTCACCCTGGAGACCCCGAAGCGCCTCGGCTCACTGCTGGACCGGTCGGGCTGTCGCACGGGCTCGGTTCCGGTGGTGCTGTGAGATGACCACGTCGACCTCGCTGCGCTTCGCCCTGCTGATCACCGCGGCCTGTGGCTTCCTCGACAGCTACACGTATCTGTCCCGGGGCGGGGTGTTCGCCAACGCCCAGACCGGGAACGTCATCCTGCTCGCGTTGAATCTGTCGGAGCAGCACTGGTATCAGGCCTCGGGTCATCTCTGGCCGATCCTCGCGTTCCTCGTCGGCGTCGTGCTGGCGGTGCACGTGAAGGCCGGCCGCTTCGACCATCTCCTCGTGTACCCGATCCGCGTGACGATGGCGCTGCAGGTGTCCATCCTCGTCGTGATCGGCTTCGTCCCCACCTCCGTCCCGCACTCGTTCGTCACCATCCCCATCTCGTTCATCACCGCCATGCAGATCGAGTTGTTCCGCAACATCGGCGATCTCAACTACATCGCGGTGGCCACGACCGGGAATCTGATGCGCCTCGTGGAGGCCGGGTACGGCGTCACCGTCGACCGGGCCCCGGACGCGCGCAAGGCCCTCACGGTCTACAGCCGCGTGGTCGGGGTGTTCGCCGGCGGCGCACTCGTCGGGGCGGTCTGCACCCAGGTGATGGGTGGCCGCGCCGCCTGGGTGCCGGCGGGTTTCCTCGCGGTGACGCTGCTGCTCTTCGTCATCGACGAACGCACCGACCCGTCACCTACGGTGGGGTCATGACCCCACACGCGCCCGTGGTCGCCCTGCTGATCTCGCCCGACGATCCCCCGCCGGGCAACCTCGCCGAGCTCGAGGAGCTCGCGACGGTACGGCTCTGCACGGCCGACGATCTCGGCGCGGCCCTGCCGGGTGCGGACGTTCTCGTGTTGTGGGACTTCTTCTCCCGTGGCCTCGCCGACCACTGGGGCGAGGCCACGGCATCGTTGCGCTGGGTTCATGTGTGTGCGGCGGGCGTCGACTCGTTGCTCTTCGACGGGCTACGGGCCTCCGACGTCGTGGTGACCAACGCCCACGGCGTCTTCGACCGGCCGATCGCGGAGTTCGTCCTCGCCGCAGTCCTCGCGCGGCACAAGGGTTTACACGAATCGATGGCGCTGCAGCGCGATCATGAATGGCGACACCGCGAGACCGTGGCGACCCACCGCACCTCCGCTCTGGTGATCGGGACCGGCGGGATCGGCCGCGCGATCGCGAAACTGCTTCGCGCGGTGGGTGTCCGGGTGGTCGGGGCCGGCCGGACCGCTCGCGACTCGGATCCGGACTTCGGGCATGTCGTGGCCACCGACGATCTCGCCGCACAGGTCGGCGGATTCGACACCGTAGTCGCAATCGCGCCGCTGACCGAGCAGACCGCCGGGATGATCGACGCGACGGTGCTGGCGGCGATGAAACCCGGCGCCCACCTCGTCAACGTCGGCCGCGGCGAACTCGTCGACGAGGCGGCCCTCGTCGAGTCGCTCCGCTCGGGCCACCTCGGCGCGGCCACCCTCGACGTCTTCGTGACCGAGCCGCTGCCCGCCGACAGCGCGCTCTGGGATCTGCCCGGGGTCGCGATCTCGGCGCACATGAGCGGAGATGCCGTCGGATGGCGCGAGGCGCTGGCCGAGCAGGTCCTCGACAACCTGCGGCGCTACTTTGCGGCGGGTACCGCGGACCCGGCCGAGATGCTGGTCAACGTCGTCGACAAGGAACGCGGGTACATCCGGGTAGGCGGATGACCTCACCGCGGGCCCGCCGATAGTAGGCTGTAGCGCGATGACCACCGTCTATTTCCTGATCGCCGCCGTGGCCCTACTGGGTGCGGGTGTCCTGTTGTGGCTCGACCGCCAGCGGTCGAGCGTCGCACGGCACCAGCGTGCGGTCTGGGGCGATGAGCACGAGTTCAAGTTCCGCGAGTCGGACACCAAGCTGCGCAAGGTCTTTCGGCGCGCCACGATGAACGTCGGCGACCACATCCCGGTCCAGGACGTCGCCTACGGCCACTACGCCGGGGTGGAGGCCGTGGTCTTCGACCTGTCCGAGACCGCGACCGTGATCGCCGTCCGACGCTCCTCGCCCTCGCACGTCGTCGTCGACCTCCGGCACGAGGACGTCCTCGCGCCCGCGGAGGAAGACGTGGAACTGCTGGGCGCGATGGGCCCGCGCGTCATGTTCTCCAACAACCTCGACGTCGCCCGCCGGGTCTGCGACCGCCGCATGGTGGCCCTCGCCAACAAGGCGCCCGCGTTCGTCGAGGTCCTGTGGAACGAGGGCAACTGGGCGCTCGGCTCGATGCCGGTGACCAACGACCCGGCCAAGCTGAACACCGGCCTGGAGGTCGTCCGCCGGTTCGCCGATCTGCTTCGGGTGCTGCCGCCGATGCGAGAGCCGGAGGATTCACCCGATCCGCGCGACCCGCACGGACCCACGCGGGCCGAGCTCGCCGACGAGAAGACCGAATCCCTCCGCGACAAGCGCCGTCGACAGGCCGCCGGCACCTCGACGGCAGCGGCGTCCCAGACCGGCGCGTCCGGAGATCCCGAGAGCCCGGCTGCGGCCCGCAAGCCCCCGGCCCCTTCAACCGGGGGCCGCCGGATGTCGCCGATGCCCGTCCGCGGGTCCGCCGGGACCTCCGACGGCGCACCCCGCCGCGACACCGGCGAGCGGCCCAACCGGCACCGCAACTGATCGCGAAACGCTCCATGTTCGACCGAGAGGGAAGCCGCATGTCCTCGTCCGCCCCGGTTCCCGCCGAGACCCCGCAGGTCGACCCGACCGCGAAGGCGCGGCTCGCCGCGCTCGTCCGCGACCTCGCCGTGGTCCACGGCAAGGTGACGCTGTCGTCGGGCAAGGAGGCCGATTACTACGTCGACCTGCGCCGCGCGACGCTGCACCACGAGGCCTCCCGCCTCATCGGCCGGTTGATGCGGGAACTGACCGCGGACTGGGACTACGTCGCCGTGGGCGGCCTCACCCTCGGCGCGGACCCGGTGGCGACGTCGATCATGCACGCCGACGGGAGGCCGATCGACGCCTTCGTCGTCCGGAAGGCCGCCAAGGCACACGGCATGCAACGCCAGATCGAGGGTCCCGACATCGTCGGCCGCGACGTGCTCGTCGTCGAGGACACCAGCACGACCGGCGCCTCACCGTCCACGGCTGTCGAAGCCGTCCGCGGTATCGGCGGCAACGTCGTCGGGGTGGCCACTGTCGTCGACCGCGCGACCGGCGCGGACGCGGTCATCACCGGTCTGGGCGTGCCGTACCGCTCGCTCCTCGATCTCGGTGACCTCGGGCTTGCCTGAGGCCGGCCCGGCGGGCTCCGCCGACGAGACCGGCGCGGTACCCGGTCCCACCGAATGGCAGACCGGGCCGGCCGTGGGAGTCGGGCCCTGGGCCGACGAACATCCCGATCAACCCGTACCCGCCGACCCGCGCCTCGACGCCGAGTTGCTCGCCCACGGCGACACCCGCAACGTCGCCGACGCCTATCGGTACTGGTCGCGCGAGGCGATCGTCGCCGACATCGATGCCCGACGACATCCGCTGCACGTCGCCATCGAGAACTTCGCCCACGACGCCAACATCGGCACCGTGGTGCGCACCGCCAACGCCTTCGCGGTGGCCGCCGTCCACATCGTCGGGCGACGCCGCTGGAATCGCCGCGGAGCGATGGTGACCGACCGCTACCAGCATCTGATGCACCACGACACGGTCTTCGATCTCCTCGCCTGGGCCCGCGAGGCCGGTCTGACCGTGGTGGCGGTCGACAACACGCCGGGAGCCCTGCCGCTCGAGACGGCGGATCTACCGCGCGACTGCGTGCTGGTCTTCGGGCAGGAGGGTCCGGGGGTCAGTGACGACGCGCAGCGCGCGGCCGACCTCACCGTGTCGATTGCGCAATTCGGCTCGACGCGCAGTATCAACGCGGGAGTCGCGGCCGGGATCGCCATGCACGCGTGGGTCCGTCAGCACGCGGACCTCGACGACGCGTGGTGACGGGACTCAGTTGGCGGGAGGGGCGGAGTTGTTGGCCTCGTCGGAGGCGGGGAGGGGCTCCTCCTCGACGACCTTCTTCCGCGAGCGCAGGATGCGCTTGACGATCTCGGAGATGATCGGCAGCACCGAGATGAAGACGATGAACAGGAAGATGTAGTCGATGTTGTCGCGGATGAACTCGATCTGGCCCAGGAAGTAGCCGAGCAGGGTGACACCCGCACCCCAGGCGATCGCGCCGACGATGTTGTACGTGAGGAAGATCGGGTACCGCATCTTCGCGGCGCCGGCGACGAGCGGCGCATAGGTGCGCACGATCGGGACGAAACGCGCAAGGATGATCGTCACCGGGCCGTGCTTCTCGAAGAACTCGTGCGCTTCCTCGATGTAGACCTGCTTCAGGACCTTCGCGTCCGGCCGGAACAGCGAGTACCCCGCCTTCTTACCGATCCAGTAGCCGACCTGGTCGCCCAGGAACGCCGCGATGGGGATCAGGACGAGCAGCACCCACAGCGGGGCGAAGGGCTCGATCTCCGCCGACTTCGCCGCGACGATGAGGCCCGCGGTGAAGAGCAGCGAGTCGCCGGGGAGCAGCGGGAAGAGCAGACCCGACTCGATGAACACGACCAGCAGCAGACCGGCCAGCATCCACGTGCCGAACGAATTCAGCAGGTTCACCGGATCCAGGAATCCCGGTAGCAGCGCCAGGTTGGTGGTCGTGGTGGCAAGCGCGGAGTCGATCACGGGGAGCCAGAGTACCTGCGCGTCCGTCGAGGACAGAATCTCACGGGTCCGCCACCGCCGTTTTCCAGCAGGTCCGGGCACGAATGGTGCCCGCGCCGGGCGATGTGGCACCTGCCATACTGGGAGAAGTCCGGCCGCGGGAAGTCCGGCTGCTCGCCACCGAAACATCAGTCGACGGCGAGAGAACCCGAACACCAGAGCACATCAACACCCTGGAGGATTCGTCGATGCCCATTGCAACCCCGGAGCAGTACGCCGAGATGTTCGACAAGGCGAAGAAGGGCGGTTACGCATTCCCCGCGATCAACTGCACCTCGTCGTCGACGATCAACGCCGCGATCAAGGGTTTCGCCGATGCCGGCAGTGACGGGATCATCCAGTTCTCGACCGGTGGCGCCGAGTTCGGGTCCGGCCAGGGTGTCAAGGACATGGTGACCGGAGCGGTCGCCCTCGCCGAGTTCGCGCACGTCGTCGCGGCCAAATACGACGTCCTGATCGGTCTGCACACCGATCACTGCCCCAAGGACAAGCTCGACACCTACGTCCGGCCGCTGCTGCAGATCTCACAGGAGCGCGTCGACGCCGGTCGCAACCCGCTTTTCCAGTCGCACATGTGGGACGGCAGCGCCGTACCGCTCGACGAGAACCTGGAGATCGCCAAAGAACTGCTGGCCAAGGCGGGAGCGGCCAACATCATCCTGGAGATCGAGATCGGCGTGGTCGGCGGCGAGGAAGACGGCGTCGAGAACGAGATCAACGACAAGTTGTTCACCACCCCCGAGGACTTCGAGAAGACGATCGAGGCGCTCGGTGCCAGCGACTCCGGCAACCGCTACCTGCTCGCGGCAACCTTCGGCAACGTGCACGGCGTCTACAAGCCGGGCAACGTCAAGCTGCGTCCCGACGTCCTCAACACCGGCCAGGAGGTCGCGGCCAAGAAGCTCGGCCTCGGCGACGCCGCCAAGCCCTTCGACTTCGTGTTCCACGGCGGTTCGGGCTCGCTGAAGAGCGAGATCGACGAGGCCCTGAGCTACGGCGTCGTGAAGATGAACGTCGACACCGACACGCAGTACGCCTACAGTCGCCCGGTCGCCGGCCACATGTTCAGCAACTACGACGGTGTGCTGAAGGTCGACGGCGACGTCGGCAACAAGAAGGTCTACGACCCGCGTAGCTGGTCCAAGAAGGCCGAGACCAGCATGAGCGAGCGCGTCGTCGAGGCGTGCAACGACCTCAAGTCCAACGGCAAGTCCCTGACCGCTTGACGGACGCACAGCATTCTGCCCGCACCCTGAAAAGGGTGCGGGCAGAACTGTTTTCAGACTTGGAAGGCCCGGTCCCCGCGGCGGCCGGGTTCAGGTGATGGCGAGTCCGACGACGACCGCACCCGCGAGAGCGATCATCACGAGCGCCGCGATCACGACGGCCGGGTCGACACGCGACCGCGATCGCCGCGGCGGTTCGACCGGATAGGGCCGGATCCGGGTGCTCGGTACCCGGTTCTCCCCGAGACGGTTGTCCGCGGCGGGACGCGGCCGCGGCGCCGATGCGGCGGGTGCCACCGGACGGGACGGCGGGGTGTAGAAACCCGGCGTGGAGCGGCCACCCGGTCCGGGCGGCGGGCCCGGCCGGTGTCCGCTCGTCACGTGGGGTTGCACACCTTCCAGTCGTCGCCGTCGCGCTGCAGGTTCAGCGTGACGGTTTCGGGCTGGTCCGGGGCGTTGGTGTGCACCGCGACGACTTCGACGACGGCCTGATCGCCGCCCTCGACGACCCGGACCGCGTTGATCGACTGCGTCTGAACGAGCTCGTTGCGGGCCCGCTGCGCTTCGTAGGTCCGCTGATAGGCGGCGTCGTCGAAGTCGCTGTAGAACGCATTGAGTTCACCGCAGGTGACCGATCGCAGGGTCCCGAGGTCGCCCTCGTAGAGCGCGGTGGTGTAGTCCATGGCCACGGTCGCGGCTCCATCGGCGGGCGCCGGTGCCTGCAGGCTGCTGTAGGCGAAGATGCCGCCGACGACGGCCACGATGGCCACCACGATCGCCGCCGCGGCGATCAGCAGACCCTTGCCGCGCTTCTTCCGCGGTGCCTTGGGGCCGCTGCCCGGGATGACCTGGGGTTCGCGGTCGGTGGTCGTCCATCCGGCGGTCGACGCGGCCACGGCCGGCTCCGGGGCCGTCCGCGCGTCGTCGTCGGCCGGAGCGTCGGTCTCGGTCCGGGCTTTGGCGGCGGCCGATGCCGCTGCTGCCGCCGGGATGACGGCCGTCGCCGCGCCCGAACCGGAGTCGTCGTCCTCGGTGTCGGTGTCGGTGGTGTCCGGCTCGGTTGTGTCGGTGTCCTCGCCGGTCGGGACGGCGATCGCCTCGGTGGGGGAGTCGGCGTCGGCGTCAGCGTCGGCGGCAGCATCGGTCTCGGTCGGCGAGTCGACCTCCGTCACGGCCGAGTCGTCTGCGGTCGAGTCGTCTGCTGTCGCCGCGTCCGCGGGGGTCTCGTCCGGGGCAGGCTGTTCCGCGACCGGCTCCGCCGGTGCTGGTTCGGTCTCGACGCCCTCCGCCTCTGCGCCCTCCGCCTCGACGCCCTCGGCCTCGGCTGCGGCCGGCTCGTTCTCGGCGTCCGAGTCGGCTACGGGGTCCTGGTGCGCCTCTGCCTCGTCTGCTGCCGTCTCGTCCGTCGCTGCCTCGTCTGGCGCCACGTCGGTATCCACGGCCTCGGACTCGGCCTCGTCGTCGGAGTCACGAGTCGTTCCGGCTGCCACGGCCGCAGCGCCCGCCGCGGCGACACCGGCGCTGACCGCGGTGCCCGTCGACGGGTCCGTGCCGTCGTCGGCGAGCACCGGTTCGGCGTCCGCACCGGTGTCCTGATCCGACTCGGATTCGGGCGCGGACCCGGACTCGGTGGACGCGGTCTCGGCGTCGGAGCCCTCGGTCGTGGAGTCGGCGCTCTCTTCTCCGGCGGACGCTGCCTCGGGCTCCGGGGCCGTCGGGTCGATGTCGTCGAGGTCCTCGAGCTCGGCGGCGTCCGGGAGGTCCGAGCGACGGATGACGGTGGTCGCGGAGTCGCTCGGGCCGAGCCGGGCCGGTGCCGGCGGGGCGGCCTCGGCGTCGTCGGGCTCGGTCGTTTCGGTCTCCGCGGTGTCGGGCGCCTCGCTGAGCGGGTCGATGTCGTCCAGGTCTTCGAGGTCCTCGGCGGACGGGAGGTTGTCGCGGTTGATGATCTGGGTGGCGCCGTCGATCCCACGCCCACCTCTCGGGGTGGGTGCCGCGGGCTGCTTCGCATCCTTGTCCGGCGCGTCCTTGTCCGTCGCGTCCTTGTCGGTCGCTGCCTTGCGCGTGGTGGTCTCCTCGGACGTGGACGCGTCTGTCGTGGACTCCGCTGGGGTCGCCTCGGTCGGGGCGGCCGTGTCGTCGGCGGTCTCGTTCTCGGTGGGATCGTCCACGGGTGGCTCGTGACCCTCTCTGCTGGTGCTGGGTGGAGCGGCGTCGGTGCCGGTCGGAACAGTATCGGGGGTCGGCCGCGTGTCCGTCTGTCGAGCCCGGCGCTCGTCCCGCACCTGCTTGAGCGTCGACAGTGCCTTGGTGACAGCGGCTCTCGGCCTGTCGGATCGCGCCATCGACTGAATCACCCCGCATCTCGCCCGTGCACGACTACGGCCCGGCCGCCCGGCGTCGCCGTTCAGCGGCGGGCAGCAGGACCGATTGCGCCATTCACCCTAGCGAACGGCCCGGCGGTCCAGCACTAGGGCATTTGATCGAATGGGCGCCGGCCGCCGCGAGCGAACGGCGTCGGAGTCCGCAGGCGGTGCTTGAATAGAGGACATGACGTCTTTCGGAGATCTACTCGGCCCGCAACCCGTTCTGCTCACCGGGGACGACGACGCCGAATCGGACCTGCTCAACGGCGCCGCGCCGGCCGCGGTCGCAGCCGCACACCCGACCGCCTCGATCGCCTGGGCCTACCTGGCCGAGGCGGCTCTAGAGTCGTCGAAGACGGCCTCCGCCGGCGACGACATCGACACCGCCGCGGTCATCGCGGCCTATGCCTACGCCCGGACCGGTTACCACCGCGGCCTCGACCAGCTCCGACGCCACGGTTGGAAGGGTTTCGGGCCGGTGCCGTGGAGTCACGAACCCAACCGCGGCTTCCTCCGCTGCGTCGGGGCATTGGCCCGGGCCGCCGAATTGATCGGCGAGGAGGACGAGCACCTGCGCTGCCTCGACCTGCTCAATGACAGCGACCCGCGCGCGGCCGCCGAACTCGGCCTCGTGTGATCGCACCGAGTCGATCGGTCACCTGCGGATGACGTCCGCCTGATGGCTCCGAGTGCCGCGAACCCGTCGTACCCGCGCCGGGTGTTCAATGCGATGCCCGCGCCGCTGAAGAGCCGCCTGCGCCGGCTGCGCGTGTCGCTGGTCCCGATCGTCCAGTGCGCGCTGGCGGCGGGGGCGTCGTGGTGGATCGCGGTGGAGATCTTCGATCATCCCGATCCGTTCTTCGCGCCGATCGCCGCGGTGATCTCGCTCGGGCTCTCCCTGGGACAGCGTTGGCGCCGGGCCGCCGAACTCGTGGGCGGCGTCGCGATCGGCATCCTCGTCGGCGACCTCTTCATCAGTCTCGTCGGCGAAGGCGCCTGGCAGATCATGGTCGTCGTCGCGCTGGCGATGTTGGTGGCGGTCTTCCTCGACGACGGTCCGCTCGTCCCCATGCAGGCCGCCTCGTCGGCCGCGCTGGTCGCGACGCTCCTCCCGCCCGGTGGGGTGGCGGGTTTCCATCGCGCGATCGACGCCCTCATCGGCGGGCTGGTGGGGATCCTCGTGGGTGCGTTGCTGCCGGTGAACCCGGCCAGCCGAGCGCGACGCGACGCGGCGGGCGTCCTGGCGACGGTCCGCGATGCCGCTCGCCGGCTGGCCACCGGACTCCGCGAACGCGACGAGGAGCTGATCGCCGCCGCCCTCGAAGCAGGTCGCGGGACGCAGGCCGAGATCAACAAGATGCGATCGGACATGACCGGCGGCCGCGAGGTCACCCGCATCTCGCCCCTGTACTGGGGATCGAGGATGCGGCTGGACCGGATCTCGGCAACGGCTGACCCCATCGACAACGCGGTCCGCAACTTCCGGATCATCGCCCGGCGTTCCCTCGGCCTCACCCAGCGGGGTGTCGCGGTGCAGCCGGAGCTGATCGAGATCATCGACGATCTCGCCGGGGCGTTCGAGGTGTTACGCGCGATGATGATGGCGGACCCCGGCGAGGAACCCGATCAGGCCGACGCCGCGCGGGTGATCCGCAGCATCGTGCGCAAGGCGCGTGCCGATCTGGTGACCAACAGCGAACTGTCGGAGGCCGCCCTGCTGGCCGAGATCCGGTCGTTGCTCGTCGACCTGCTGATGACCGCGGGGCTCCGCCGATCCTCCGCGCTGGCGACCCTGCGGAGCTGACCCGGCTGTTGCCACATATGCGAAGTTCTGCATATATTGACCGGCATCATGGGGCACTCACATTCGCACTCGCACGCTCCCGCCGCGGCTGCGGGACAGCGTCGGCTCTGGCCGATGGTGCTGGCGGTCGGGCTGATCGGCGGCTACTTCGTCGTCGAGCTCGTGACCGGCATCCTGGTGAACTCGCTCGCGCTGATCGCCGACGCCGGGCACATGCTGACCGATGTCGTCGCACTCGTCATGGGGCTGATCGCGCTGTTGCTCGGCCGGCACGGGCGGATCACCGACACCCGTAGTTTCGGGTGGCATCGCGCCGAGGTGTTCACCGCCGTGGCCAACGCCGTGCTGCTGATGGGCGTCGCGGTCTTCGTGCTCTACGAGGCGGTCGAGCGTATCGGTAGCGACCCGCAGGTCCCGGGCTTCACGCTGATCGTGGTGGCCCTGATCGGTCTGCTGGTGAATCTCGGGGTCATGCTGCTGTTGCGGGCGGACGCCAAGGAGTCGATCGCGGTTCGCGGCGCCTACCTGGAGGTGTTGGCCGACGCCGTGGGCAGCGTCGGCGTGCTGATCGCCGGCGTCGTCGCGATGACGACCGGGTGGGGTTACGCCGACATCGTCGTCGCGGTGCTGATCGCGCTGTGGGTGGTCCCGCGGGCGGTGCGACTCGCGCTCGACGCGCTGCGCATCCTCAACCAGCAGGCGCCGGCCCACATCGACGTCGAGGCCCTGCGGGCCGATCTGGCCGACATCCCCGTCGTCGACGACGTGCACGACCTTCATGTCTGGACGCTGACGACCGGGATGGACGTCGCCACCGTGCATCTCGGCAGCAGCCGGCCCAACGGTGAGGTGTTGCCCGCGGCACAGGCCGTCCTGGCCCGCCACGGCCTCGAACATGCGACGGTGCAGATCGACCCCGACGACCACCAGCGACGTTGTCGTGACGAGATGACCTGGTGACCACACGGCGCCGCGACTCGGTCGCAATGTTTCGTTCACGCTGATTCGTAGTCGTCGGATCGGGTGGCCGCGTCGTTACCGTGTGTCGGTCATGGCTACCTCCACGCTTCCACCCGTGCTCGCCGGCGAGACCGACGTCGAACGTCGCAAACGGCTCCGGACCGTCGTCGCCGCAAGCCTTCTCGGCACCACCGTCGAGTGGTACGACTTCTTTCTCTACGCGACCGCGGCGAGCCTCGTGTTCAACCAGTTGTTCTTCCCCGACCAGAGTTCGTTCGTCGGCACCCTGCTGTCCTTTGCGACGTTCGCGGTGGGCTTCGTCGTGCGCCCGATCGGCGGAGTCGTATTCGGGCACATCGGCGATCGCATCGGCCGCAAGCGCACGCTCGCGATCACCATGGTGATGATGGGCGTCGCGACCGCCCTGATGGGTGTGCTGCCCACCGCCGAGACGGTCGGTGTGCTCGCGCCGATCCTCCTGCTTCTCCTGCGCATCGTGCAGGGTTTCGCGCTGGGCGGGGAGTGGGCAGGTGCGGTGCTGCTGTCGGTCGAGCACAGCCCGGACGGCAAGCGCGGTCTGTTCGGGAGCATCCCGCAGATCGGCCTGGCCCTCGGACTCGCCTTGGGCACCGGAGTGTTCGCGCTGCTGCAGGTGGCGCTCGACGAGCAGGCGTTCCTGACCTACGGCTGGCGCATCGCGTTCCTGGTGAGCATCGTCCTGGTGGTCATCGGTTTCGTCGTGCGGTTGAAGGTCGACGAGACGCCGGCGTTCGCCGAGGTGGCCGAGCTCGCCAAGAAGTCCACGGCGCCACTGCGCGACGTCGTGGTCCCGCCGAACACGCGGAACACCGTCCTCGGCCTCCTCGCCCGGTGGGGTGAGGGGTCGGCCTTCAACACCTGGGGTGTCTTCGCGATCGCCTACGCGACCACCGAACTGGACATGGAGAAGGTCCCGGTCCTGGTGGCCGTGACCATCGCCTCGCTCGTGATGGCCGCCCTGCTGCCGTTCTCCGGACTGCTCACCGACCGGTACGGCGCCAAGACGATCTACCTGATCGGGATCACCGCCTACGGCGTTGCGGTCTACCCGGTGTTCGCGCTGTTCGGGACCTCGAACCTGCTGTGGTTCACCGTGGGACTGGTGATCGTCTTCGGGGTGATCCACGCACTCTTCTACGGCGCGCAGGGCACCCTGTTCGCGAGTCTGTACCCGACCCCGGTGCGCTACACCGGACTGTCGGTCGTCTACCAGTTCTCCGGCATCTACGCCTCGGGTCTGACGCCGCTGATCCTGACCGCGCTGATCGGGGCGGCCGGCGGGTCACCGTGGCTCGCCGCCGGTTACCTCGTGCTGACCGCGGTCATCAGCGTCGTGGCCACGACGCTCATCCGGCGCGACGATCTCCACCTCACGACGGGCCCGCAGGCGCGGCCGGTCGCCTGAGTCCCGGATCAGGGGCGCACCAGCAGGAGATCGGTGACGTGGCGGTAGAACGTCGAGCGCTTGAGCACGCGCGGGTTCACGACGCCCTCGCGCTCGACGACGACGTTGGTCCCGCCCGTCTGACACGCGCGCCCGGTGAACCACTTGCCCGGCAACAACATCCGCTCCACCTGCGCGCGGAGGCCGGGTGCGGTCAGGGTCGGTTCGATGAGGATCGATCGCACCTCGCCGTCGAAGAGGCGCTCGTTGTCGACGTAGGTCTCACCGTGCAGCTTCGCGCCCTCGGCGCCCAGGTGACGCGCGCTGCCGACGATGACGGTCGCGGCGTCGTCGCGGATGAGCGGCACCGCGACCGCGGTGCCGTGCTCGGCGAGCTCGCGGGCCGCCGGTCCGTGCGGCAACCGGTAGCGACGCGTCGCGGGCGTGGCCTCGGCGGAGACGTATGCGATCTCGACGTCGAGTCGTTCGGTGACCATCAGTGCGGCCAGCACCTGGGACAGGAAGATGTCGTTCTCGCGCGCCACGGTCGGTGCGAAGCGCTCCGCGACACGCGGCTCGACGACGAGTCGGGTGACGTCGGGATCGGTGAGGGCGTCGGCGACCGCGGCGCGGACGGCCTTCTTGTCGTCGGCGCGGCTGGTCTGGCTCAGAAGGGCAAACGGCACGCGGATAGCGTATCGAGCGCGCCGACCCAGTAGTGTTGGTCAGGTTTGGTCCCAAGCGCGCCACACAAAGGAGTACCGGACATGGCCGCGATCGTGCTTATCGGAGCCCAGTGGGGTGACGAGGGCAAAGGCAAAGCGACCGACCTCCTCGGAGGCCGGATCAACTGGGTTGTCCGCTACCAAGGTGGCAACAACGCCGGGCACACCGTCGTACTCCCCACCGGGGAATCCTTCGCGCTGCACCTCATCCCGTCCGGCATCCTGACGCCCGGCGTGCAGAACGTCATCGGCAACGGCGTGGTCGTCGACCCCGGCGTGCTGCTCACCGAGCTCGGTGGCCTCGAGGACCGCGACGTCGACACCTCCGGCCTGCTGATCTCCGCCGACGCGCATCTGCTCATGCCGTACCACGTCGCGATCGACAAGGTCACCGAGCGTTTCCTGGGCAACAAGAAGATCGGGACCACGGGCCGCGGCATCGGTCCTTGCTACCAGGACAAGATCGCCCGCGTCGGCGTGCGCGTCGCCGACGTCCTCGACGAGAAGATCCTCACCCAGAAGGTCGAGGCGGCGCTCGAGCTGAAGAACCAGATCCTGGTCAAGATCTACAACCGCAAGGCCCTCGACCCGGCGCAGGTCGTCGACGAGGTCCTCGGGCAGGCCGAAGGATTCAAGCACCGCATCGCCGACACCCGGCTGCTGCTCAACCAGGCCCTGGAGAACGGCGAGACGGTGCTGCTCGAGGGCTCCCAGGGCACCCTGCTCGATGTCGACCACGGCACCTATCCGTATGTGACGTCGTCGAATCCGACCGCCGGTGGCGCCGCGGTCGGCGCCGGCATCGGACCCAACAAGATCACCACCGTCCTGGGCATCCTGAAGGCCTACACCACGCGCGTGGGCTCCGGGCCGTTCCCCACCGAACTCTTCGACGAGTGGGGCGCCTACCTCGCCAAGACCGGCGGCGAGGTGGGTGTCACCACCGGTCGCGCTCGCCGCTGCGGCTGGTTCGACGCCGTGATCGCCCGCTACGCGACCCGCGTCAACGGCATCACCGACTACTTCCTCACCAAGCTCGACGTCCTCTCCAGCCTCGACACCGTGCCGATCTGCGTGGCCTACGAGGTCGACGGTGAGCGCGTCGAGGAGATGCCGATGACCCAGACCGGCTTCCACCACGCGAAGCCGATCTATGAGGAGATGCCCGGCTGGTGGGAGGACATCTCCCAGTGCAAGACCTTCGACGAACTGCCCCAGAACGCGCAGAACTACATCCTGCGGCTCGAGGAGCTCTCGGGTGCGCACATCTCGTGCGTGGGCGTGGGTCCGGGACGGGACCAGACGATCGTGCGGCGCGAGATCGTCTGACCCTTCAAGGCTCGTCGACCTCGACGCGCTCCTTCGTCGCTTGCTCGGCCCGGCGGCTTGCGCTCCTCGCACCTCAGTAACTGCGGCCTGGCGGCCGTCGTGGGCCACGAAGAACCCGTTGTGCTCGGCGCGAGCCCAATCACTGCTCCCTGAGGAGGCCGGAGCTTGCGGAGGCCGTCACGAAGGGTCCTGGTGAGTCGGGTTGCGAAGACCCTTCGTGACGCGCCCTCCGCAAGCTCCGGGCGCTCCTCAGGGAGCGGGGGGCAGGTCGTTCCTTCGGATTAGAGGGAGCAGGGGGCACGTCGCTCTCTCGGATCAGGGAGCAGGGTTGGGCGGAATGGATGAGTCGCCCCCGCGAAGCTCGTCGCGGATTCGCGGTCGGCTCGTGATTAGCTAGTGCCCATGCGTGCCAAGCGGGGGAGTCGCGACTACGGATCCATCCTGCTCGGGTCCGTCGGCGAGAGCACGATCAAACAGCGGATCCGTATCCAGACCCTGCTGACCGCATCCATCGTGGTGGCCAACCTGTTCGGGGCGATCATCGCGGTCGCGCTCACCGCGGTCGGCATCCCGCAGCCGACGGTGTTCACCGCCGAGTTGTGGTGGGTCAACTTCATCGTCGTGCCGGTCTACATCACCGCGGCGTTCGTGGTCGGGATCGGGTGGGGCACCTATGTCGGCGTCCGTGATCTGCGGTGGGCGATCCGCGATGTCACCCCGACGACACGCGACGCCCGGCGGACCATGCGGCTGCCGTGGCGACTGTCGCTGGTGCAGGGATTCCTGTGGGGCATCGCCGCCATCATGCTCACGATCATGTACGGGATCGTCGACCCACAGCTGGTCCCCAAGACCATCTTCGTGGTGAGCCTCAGTGGTGTTGTGGTGGTGGCGATCTCATATCTGTTCATCGACTTCACCCTGCGTCCCGTTGCGGCGGAACTGATCTCGGCCGGCCACCGCCGGCGCAAACGTACCGGTGTGCGGGCGCGCTCGGTCGTCTCGTGGATGGTGGGTTCGGCGACCCCGATCATCGGCATCCTGCTGGTGCTGGCGTTCGGGCTCGCGCGGGACGAGACCTCCAAGCTCGACCTGTTCGTCGGTGCCACGGTCCTCGGGGTCACCGCACTCTTCACCGGCCTGCTGCTGACGCTGCTGTCGAGCATGAGCGTCACCGGCCCCATCCGCAGCGTGCGCGCCGGGATGAACCGAGTCAGCGACGGTGACCTCGACAACGCCGACCTCGTCGTCTACGACGGCACCGAACTCGGCGACCTGCAGGTGGGTTTCAACTCGATGGTCGCGGGACTCCGTGAGCGAGAACGCATCAGAGATCTCTTCGGACGCCACGTGGGCCACGAAGTCGCCGAGGCGGCCATGTCGTCGAACCCGGAACTCGGCGGGACCGAACGCCTCGCCGCCACGCTCTTCGTCGACGTCATCGGTTCGACGACGCTTGCCGTGCAACGACGCCCGACCGAGGTGGTCGAGATCCTCAACAAGTTCTTCGCGGTCATCGTGCGGGCGGTCGAGGAACACGACGGCCTGGTGAACAAATTCGAGGGCGACGCGGTGCTCGCCATCTTCGGCGCACCCATCGATCTCGACGACGCCGCGGGCAGCGCGCTCGCCGCCGCGCGCGACATCGCCCGCGGCCTGGCCGAGGAGGTGCCCGACCTGTCGGCCGGTATCGGGGTCAGCCACGGGGCCGTGGTCGCCGGGAACGTCGGTGCCATCGAGAGATTCGAGTACACCGTCATCGGCGACCCGGTCAACGAGAGTGCCCGCCTGTCGGAACTGGCCAAACGGGATCCGCGGCGGCCGTTGGCCTCCGGACGCGCGGTCAAGGCCGCGCAGCGGGACGAGGCCGAGCGGTGGGAGGAACAGGAGACCACCTCGCTGCGCGGCCGGACCGAGGAGACGACCGTGTTCGCCGCATTCGTCGACGACGAGTGAGGGCCTCGCTCAGCCGATCGCGTCTTCGGAGCTGATCAGCCGCCCGTCCGGGCCGACGATGCTGAGGCCCAGTCCGTCGAAGACCGAGTACTTGTACCCGTTGTTGTAGGCGACGTAGTAGTGACGGCCGCTGCCGTTCTCCTGCACGTGCACCTCGGACACCGGGATGCACAGGGTGTTGCCACTCGAACGCGCGACACCCCGGTACTCGAGGGTGCCGTCGGCGCGCCACTGACAGATCGACGCCGCCGACCGGGTGGTGACGACGGAGGTGACGGTCCGCTGTCCGGGATCGCAGGACGGTGCCGAGGGCGCGGCGACCGCGGTCGAGGTGCCGACGGCGAGCGCGCCGGCGGTGAGGACGAGGGAAGCGCCGGCAGTGGCCAGGCGGGTGATGGTCGTGTTCATGAGAGCGAAGGTAGGACAGGGCTTGTCGAGTGGGAATGGGCAGAACTCCCCGGTTTCGTTCGGATGGGGGACCCTTCGAGACGCCCTCCGCAAGCTCCGGGCTCCTCAGGGAGCGACGGGGGTGTCGCCCGCAAGCTCCGGGCTCCTCAGGGAGCGACGGGGGTGTCGCCCGCAAGCTCCGGGCTCCTCAGGGAGCGACGGGGGTGTCGCCCGCAAGCTCCGGGCTCCTCAGGGAGCGACGGGGGTGTCGCCCGCAAGCTCCGGGCTCCTCAGGGAGCGAGGGGGGTGTCGCCTGCAAGCTCCGGGCTCCTCAGGGAGCTAGGGATCCCGGTCGCCCTGCCCCTCGGCGAAGTCGAGACGACGCAACGCGATTCGCAGGACCTCGTCGTCGATGCGTCCGGCATCGCGTTCGGCGATGAAGACCGCGCGCTGGATCTGCAGGATCTCCGTCCGGAGTCGTGCCCCGGCGGACGTCGGACTCTCGCCGAGATCCTCGGGACCCCGGCCGAGTTCCTCCCAGGCCACATTGCGCTGCGTGGTGATCCACTTGCGCAGCATCGCCACCTGGAGCCGGCGCGGATCGTCGTCGGACAGTTCGGTGGCGTAATCGTCGAGGCGCCGTTCGGATTCCCGGGACGCACGGTCCTGCGCGGCCGCATACGCCAGCCGGTCCTGGGCGCGCTCGTCGCCGCTCACCCCGAGGAAGCGGATGACCCAGGGCAGGGTGGTGCCCTGGATCAGCAACGTCCCCACCACGACCACGAAGGTCAGGAACAGGATCTCGGCGCGGGCGGGGAACGGTTCGTTCGTCTCGGTGTAGACGGGGATGGCGAACGCGGCGGCCAGTGACACCACACCGCGCATACCGGCCCAGGAGACGACGAACACCGACGCCGGACTCGGCGGCGGCTCGCGGTCGCGGATCCGATGCGAGAGCAGCCGGGGCAGGTAGGTCGCCGGGTAGACCCAGACGATGCGCACGAGGATCGTCGCCGCCAGGACCGCCGCCGCGTCGATGGCGATCTGCGTCCACGACTCGTTCTCGACACCCTCGATGAGCATGGGCAGCTGGAGCCCGATGAGCAAGAAGACGAACGACTCGAGGATGGTGTCGATCGACTTGCGCACCGCCTCGTCCTGCAGACGGGTCGCATAGCCCAGCCGCACCGACCGGTGGCCGAGGTAGAGACCGGCGGTGACCACCGCGATGACACCCGAGCCGTGCAGTTCCTCGGCCGCGTAGTACGTGGCGAACGGGACGATGATGCCGATCGCTGTCTCCATCGGCGGGTCGGTGAGCCAGACACGGACCCAGGACACGACCACCCCGACGAGGAGGCCCACGACCAGGCCGCCGAGGGCGGCCACCGCGAACGTCAGGACCCCTTCGCCGACCGTCGCGGTGGCCCCCACCGCCGCGGCGAGCGCGATCCGGAACGCGGTGAGGGCCGTCGCGTCGTTGAGCAGGCTCTCGCCGCCGAGCAGCGTCATCATCCGGCGCGGCAGACCGAGCCGGCGGCCGATCGCCTGCGCCGACACCGCGTCCGGCGGCGCGACGACCGCGCCGAGGACCAGTGCCGCGGCGAGCGGGAGATTGGGGACGACGAGGTATGCGACGTATCCGACCACCAGGGTCGTCACCAGCGGCAGGCCGACCGCCAGGAATCCGATTGCACGCCAGTTGGCGCGGAACGCCTGATATGAACTCTCCTGCGCGGCCGAGTACAGCAGCGGCGGCAGGATGAGGAAGAGCACGAGCTCGGGTTCCAGGGCCACCGACGGCAACTCGGGAATCCATGCGATCCCGAGACCGACGGTGACCAGCACCAGCGGCGATGACCAGCCATAGCGACGACACAACGCGGCGACCGCCACGGCGATGACCGCGACCAGCAGTAGCGATGCGCCCATTCGAGCGACTCTAATCGTGCCGGCCCGATGGATAATGTCGGGCATGAAGATCTTTCGGTGGAAGTCATCGGCCGCGTCCGGGCCGGCGGGGTCCGGTTCCGACGCCTCGAGCACGGCGCGCTGCGTCGAACTGGAGTCGTTCGACGCCGCGCCGGCCGCCGACCCGGCGCCGGCATCGGGCGACGACCGCAGTTGCCAGGACTGTGTCGCGATCGGCGAGACCCACTGGGCACATCTTCGGAAGTGCCTGACGTGCGGGCACATCGGTTGTTGCGATTCGAGCCCGCGACGACACGCGACCGGTCACTTCCACGAGACCGGGCACCCGGTCATGCGTTCGGCCGAACCGGACGAGGTGTGGCGCTGGTGCTTCGTGCACGAGGTGACGGGATGATCACCCGACGGTCCTTGGTGTGTTCGACGAGGTGGAGGAGTGCGCCGGGATCTGTGCTGGCGGCAAGTAGGATTTGAGGATGACGTCGAACAGCGAGAGTGCGCCCAGCGCAGCCCAGCCGGCGCCGACGACCGGGCCGCCGGACGTCATCGGCACGCCGCTGAGTCCGACCGCGACCAAGGTGATGGTCCTCGGGGCAGGTGAACTCGGCAAAGAGGTCGTGATCGCGTTCCAGCGCCTCGGCGTCGAGGTCGTCGCCGTCGATCGCTACGCCGACGCGCCCGGCCACCAGGTCGCCCACCATGCCGAGGTCATCGACATGACCGACCCCGCCGCCCTGCACGCGGTCATCGACAAACATCGTCCCGCGTACGTGGTGCCCGAGATCGAGGCGATCGCCACCGAGGCCCTCGTCGACGTCGCCGAACGCGGTATCGCCGAGGTCATCCCCACCGCGAGCGCTGTCGTCGCCACCATGAACCGCGAGGGAATCCGACGTCTCGCCGACGAGGAACTCGGGCTGCCGACGTCGCCGTATCTCTTCGCCGACACTCTAGAGGAGGTCACCGTCGCGGCCCGCCAGGTCGGGTTCCCGTGTGTGATCAAGCCCGTCATGTCGTCGTCGGGCAAGGGACAGTCGGTCGTGCGGGGCCCCGAGGAGCTGGCCTCGGCCTGGGAGACCGCGAACACCGGCGGTCGGGTGCAGGGCAGTCGCGTCATCGTCGAGGGCTTCGTCGAATTCGATTACGAGATCACCCTTCTCACGGTTCGTGCGATCGATCCGGCCACCGGCCGGCTCACGTCCCACTTCTGTGCGCCCATCGGCCACCGGCAGATCAACGGCGACTACGTGGAGAGCTGGCAGCCCCATGAGATGAGCACCGACGCGCACGCCTCGGCGACCTCGATCGCGGCGCGCATCGCCACCGCCCTCGGTGACGGAAAGCTGGCCGGGCGCGGCGTTTTCGGCGTCGAACTGTTCATCAAAGGCGACGACGTCTACTTCTCCGAGGTCAGCCCGCGGCCCCATGACACCGGCCTCGTCACGATGGCGACCCAGCGACTGTCCGAGTTCGAGATGCATGCCCGCGCGATCCTCGGTCTCCCGGTCGACGTCACGCTCGCGTCCCCGGGTGCCTCGGCCGTCATCTACGGGCAACTCGACGAGCCGGCGATCGGTTTCGAGAACGTCGCCGCCGCACTTGCCGTACCCGAGACCGACATCCGGCTGTTCGGCAAGCCCGAGAGCTTCCACCGCCGGCGCATGGGCGTGGTCACCGCGACAGCCGATGACGTGCCGGTCGCGCGTGAACGTGCCGTCCGCGCCGCGTCGCTCGTCACACCCGTGCCGGGCCGCCCGGCCGTTCGCAAGGCCACCACCCTTCCGCCGACCCCGCCCCCGGCGCCTCCGCGACGCCCCGGGCCGCCGCCCGGCCCGGTCGGCCCGCCGCGCGGACCCGTCGGTCCGCCTCCCGGTGTACCGAAACCGCCGGGTGCGCCGCTGGGACAGCCGCCCGGTCGTCCGGGACCGCCGCCCGGACCCCGGCCACCCGCACCGCGGCCGGCTGGGGGGCCGCGCCCGGTACCGCCCGCACCGATCCCCCCGTCGGGGACCCCGCCGCGTCCGGCGGGCCCGCCGCCACCGCCCGCCCCGCAGGAAAAGGCCCCGTACGATCAGGCCCCGGCGATGACCTCGATGGTCAAGACCGACGACCGGCCCGCCGACGCGCGCCCCGGTGCGTCGTCGAAGCCCGGCGAGTGATCGGACGAGGTCCGGGTGCCGTTCTGGGGTGAGCTGCTGGTCGCAGCGGTGATCTTGGTGGGCCTGGTGGGCATCGTCGTGCCGATCCTGCCCGGCACCTTGCTCATCGTCGGCGCACTGTTCGTCTGGGCCCTCGTCGTGGGTGGTTGGGCCTGGTCGGTGTTCGCTCTGGCCATCGTCGTCATCGGCATCGGCGAGGTGCTCAAGTATCTGATCGCGGGCCGGTCGCTGCGCGCGGACGCGATCCCGAACCGCACGATCGTGGTCGGCGGCCTGGTCGGCATCGTCGGCTTCTTCGTCGTCCCCGTCATCGGCCTGCTGCTCGGCTTCATCGTGGGTGCGCTGGCATCGGAACTCGTCCGCACGCGCAGCTTCGACGGCGCGTGGCGGGGCGCGTTCTCGGCGCTGAAGGCGGCGGTGAAGACGATCGGCATCGAACTCCTCTTCGCGCTGATCGCGACGGGCATCTGGACCGGCGGCGCCTTCACCTGGTGACCGAACGGGTCGCGGCACCGGTCGTGACCTGCCAGTATCAAATCTTGTGATCGCGGTCACCGATTGATGTGTACAGTCGTGCACCGAAGGGTAGTACCGGTCAGTAACTCCAGCCGTGGGGATTTCTAGGGGAGGAGTCTGAGTGAACCTGTTGAAGTGGAGCAAGCGGCCGGCGGCGGGGGTCGAAGCCCGCAAGCCGGAGGTCAACATCATCCGCGGTCTGGTGGCGCGAGCGACCACTCCGCTCCTGCCGGACGACTATCTGCACCTGATCAATCCGCTGTGGAGCGCGCGCGAGCTCCGCGGCAAGGTGCTCGACGTGACCAAGGAGACCGACGACACCGCCACCGTCACCATCCGGACGGGCTGGGGGTTCCCCGAGTCGTACAAACCGGGCCAGTACGTCGGGATCGGTCTGCAGATCGAGGGCAAGTGGCACTGGCGGTCGTACTCGTTGACGTCGTTCGGCGCCAACGAGGACAAGACCATCGCGATCACGGTCAAGGCGAACCCCGACGGATTCCTGTCGTCGCATCTCGTCGACGGCGTCAGCCCAGGGACGATCATCCGGTTGCAGTCGCCGAAGGGTGATTTCCATCTGCCCGAACCTGTTCCGGGCAAGATCCTGTTCGTGACAGCCGGTAGCGGCATCACCCCGGTGATGGCGATGCTGCGACAGCTGAGTTCGCACGGACAGACCCCCGACATCGTGCACATCCACTCGGCCCCGACGCGCGAGGACGTCATCTTCCTCGACGAGATGGAGGAACTCGCCGCGGAGGCCGACGACTACGACCTCAATCTCCAACTGACCAAGGAGATGGGCAAGTTCGACGTCTCGCGGATGGACGAGTGGGCGCCGGACTGGCGCGAACGAGAATGCTGGGCCTGCGGTCCGGTCGCGCTGCTCGACGCGATGGAGACGCACTACGAAGATGGCGGCCTGCGTGAGCGGCTGCACGTGGAGCGCTTCGCCATCGCCCGCACCGACCACGGTGGTGAGGGCGGCACGGTGAAGTTCGCGATCTCCGACAAGGAAGCCGAGATCGACGGCGCCACAACGCTGCTCGAGGCCGGCGAGAACCTCGGAATCCAGATGGCGTTCGGATGCCGGATGGGCATCTGCCAGACCTGCGTCGTGCCGCTCGCCGGAGGTTACGTCCGTGACCTGCGCACCGGCGAGGAGCGTCGCGAAGGAGAACGAATCCAGACATGCATCAGCGCCGTGTCTGGTGAATGCACCCTCGATCTGTAGGAGGCTTCATGGCCATCACCGACATCGATCAGTACGCACATCTCACCGAGAGCGACGTCGAAACCCTCGGCGCCGAGCTCGACGCCATCCGTCGCGACATCGAGGAGTCGCGCGGCGAGGCCGACGCCAAGTACATCCGCCGGGCGATCACCATCCAGCGAAGTCTCGCTGCCGGTGGTCGGCTCGCCCTGATGTTCAGCAACAAGAAGGTCGCATGGGCGGCCGGTACCGCGATGCTCTCACTGGCCAAGATCATCGAGAACATGGAACTCGGCCACAACGTGATGCACGGGCAGTGGGACTGGATGAATGATCCGGAGGTCCACTCGGCGTCGTGGGAGTGGGACACCACCTGTCCGAGCGTGCAGTGGAAGCACTCGCACAACTTCGTCCACCACAAGTACACGAACGTCGTAGGGATGGACGACGACGTGGGCTACGGCATCCTGCGCGTCACCCGGGATCAGCCCTGGGAGTGGTGGAACGTCGGCAACCCGATCTACAACCTGACGTTGGGTACGTTCTTCGAATACGGTGTCGCGCTTCACCATCTGGAAACGGAGAAGCTGCGCAACAAGGAGAAGACGTACCGGCAGGCGGCCAAGGACCTCCGGGTGATCGGCACGAAGGTCGGCAAGCAGGCCGCGAAGGACTACCTGATCTTCCCGGCGCTCGCCGGACCGAACTGGAAGACGACGCTCACGGCGAACTTCACGTCGAACATCGTCCGCAACTACTGGGCGTACATGGTCATCTTCTGCGGGCACTTCCCCGACGGCGCCGAGAAGTTCACCGTCGAGGAGTTCGAGAACGAGGATCAGCCGCGCTGGTACCTGCGCCAGATGTTGGGGTCGGCCAACTTCAAGGCGGGTCCACTCATGCGGTTCATGAGCGGGAACCTCAGTCATCAGATCGAACACCACCTGTTCCCCGACCTGCCGAGCAGCAGGTACGAGGAGATCGGTGTGCGTGTCCGCGAGCTGTGTGACAAATACGACCTGCCGTACACGACGGGGACCCTCCTGGGTCAATATGCCCAGTCGTTCCGGACCATCGCCAAGCTGGCACTGCCGAACTCGTTGTTGAAGGCGACGTCGGATGATGCGCCCGAGACGGCGTCGGAGCTGCGCTTCGCGATCCGGGAGGGGATGAGCGACCACTTCGGCGTCGACCCGGAGACCGGGAAGCGACGGGGTCTGCGGACGGCGTTGCGTGACCTGAAGAACTCGCCGGTGCGGTCGGCCCATGTGGGGCGGGCCGCGTCGGGCCGCCCGGCATGGAACCAGTTGTGACATAACAGATGTCGCGCATCGTTGCGTATTCCGCGACGATGCGCGACATCTGCGAATCGCGCCCGGGGCGTCGTGTGTCCGTGTCAGAATGACGCACGTGCGCATCGGGATGACCATGCCTGTGATGGAGCCGGATCTCGACGCCGAGATGCTCCACTCGTGGGCCACCACCATCGACGACGGTCCGTTCAGCTCGCTGTGCTGGGGTGAACGTATCGCGTTCGACAATCCGGAATGCCTGACCTTCCTCGGCGCGCTGGCGGCGTGGACGCGACGGGTGCCGCTCGTGATGACGGTCGTCGTGCCGCAGCTGCACGACCCGGTGATTCTCGCCAAGTCGTTGGCGACCGGCGACATGCTGTCGGGAGGACGCCTCACCGTGGCACTCGGGGTCGGCGGGCGGCACGAGGATTACCGGGCCGTCGGCGCGGACCCGTCGACGCAGACCATGCGCCAACTGGCCGAACGCGCCGCGACGATGAAACGGGTGTGGGCCGGGGAGAAACTCACCGAGTCGGTCCTGCCGGTCGGTCCGCCGCCGCACAGGAAGGGCGGTCCGGTGCTGCATGTCGGGACCACCGGGCCGAAGACGATTCGTAGCGCGGTCGATTGGGCGGACGGAATCGCCGGGGTCACCCTCGATCTCGATGCCGGCAAGCAGAACGAGCTCTTCGATATTGCCCGGTCGGCATGGGCGGATGCCGGTCGGGCGGCACCGCATCTCGCGACGTCGTTCTGGTTCGCGATCGGTGAGGGCGACGGTCCCCGAGCGCAGGTGACCCGGCACCTGCATCACTACATGAACTGGATCCCGTCGGAGTTCGTCGACGCGATCGCACCCACCACCGGGTGGGCGGGCACCGAGGCCGAGCTCGCCGAGGTCCTGCGGCGGTTTACCGACATCGGTACCGACGAGGTGCAACTCATCCCGACGAGTACCGACCCCGATCAGCTCCGGCGCGCCGCGGACGTGGCGGCGGCGTTCTCCTGACGACGCGGCGTCCCGAGATCTAGGGTGTGGCGGTGGCCTCCCTGCGCCGGATGCTCGGCATCGGCAAGCTCCCAGACGACCTCCGTGCGCAGGTCGTCTCCGACGGCGCGTACCTCATCGTCGAATTCGTGCCCGTGACACTGAGATTCAGCGGGCAAGTGCCCGGTCGATCGGCGCAGGGCAACGTCCGGCCCTTCACCGGTGCTGTAGTCCTGACGCCCCGACGCGTCCTCGCGACGATGTCGAGTGTGCCCGGTCGGGCGGGTCGTGCCATCGACCACGAGTGGACGACCCCGCGCGGTTCGATGCTCCGCGCGGTCATCGACGACGGCGGGCTCGTCATCGAGATCCCGGCGCTCGAGCGCGTGAACCCCGACTTCAGCGGAACATTGAGTCTGACCTACTTGACCGAGCTGCCCGGCTCGGTGCACCAGCAGGCCCCGGTGCGCGAGGTGTGGTTCGACGTCCCGGCGCGCTACGTCACCTCACTCGTCGGGGGCCGCCGGAGCTGACGGACCGACCGGCGGTCAGCCCGTCGGCTGCTCCTCGACGGCCCGCCCGGGGCGCAGCATCACGAGTGCGAGGATCGCAGCGGCCGCGGTGAGCACGCCGGAGAACGTGAGGCACAGACGCATTCCGTCGAGGAAGGCGTCGCCGACGGCGTTCATCACGGCCGGGGCGTCGGCGCCGAGGTTCAGGCCGCTCGCGGCGGCCAGGCCCTCGGTGTCGACCGCGCCGATCACCCGGTCACGTACCGGCTCGGCGACACCGGCATCGATCAGCTTCTGCGGCAACGAGTTCACCGCACCGGCGGTCAAGAGGGCGCCGAGCACGGCCGGGCCGAGCGCGCCGCCGACCTGACGGAAGGCGTTGTTCCCGGCCGCGGCCATCCCCGACAGGTGGTAGGGCACGGCCGACACCGCGGTCGCGGTCATCGGCGCCATCACCAGTCCCATTCCGAGCCCGAGCACGACCAGACGCCACGAGATTGCGGCGAAGGAGGTGTGGGCGTCGAGGGTCAGCAGCGCGAACTGGGCGCAGGCGACCATCAGGAGTCCGCCGCCGATCAGGAACCGGGCGTGAATCCGATGCATCATCTTGCCGGCGAGCCCGCCGACCAGCATCGAGGCGCCGTTCATGAGGGCCAGCCGCCAACCGGCCTCGACGGTGCCGAGTTGCTGAACCAGCCCGAAATACATGCTCAGCACGAAGATGAACCCGATCAGAGCCAGGAAGGCGATCATCGCGACCAGGGTGGTGGCGGTGAAGGCGCGGCTCCGGAACAGGTCGAGGTCGAGCATCGGACTCGCCGAACGCTTTTCGATGACGACGAACCCGACTGCGGCGACCGCGGCGGCCAGCAGCGCGGCGACGACGCGGGGGTCGCCGAAGCCGTAGACGCCGGCCTCGATGACGCCGAAGACGAGTGCCGTGACGGCGATCGCGGCCGAGATCTGGCCGGACCAGTCGAGGCGACGGGCATGGGGTGCGCGGGATTCCGGGAGCATCGTCGCGGCCACCGCCAGCGCGATGAGGGCGATCGGGATCGGCAGCAGGTAGATCCATCGCCAGCCGGCGGACTCGGCGACCGGACCCGCGACCAGCGGCCCGACGGTCAGCGAGAGCATGAGCGCCGACGCCCAGATGCCGATGAACTTGCCCCGTTCCCGGAAGTCGGGGACCGCGTGACTGATCAGTGCCAGGGTCGTGGGCAGGAGGGCGGCCGCGCCCGTTCCGGCGAGCGCCTGTCCGATCCACACCATGCTGATCGATTGCGCACACAGCGCCACCAACGCGCCCGACGCCGTGAGGCAGGCCCCACCAGATAGACCTTGCGACGGCCGTGCACGTCGCCGAACACCCCGGCGGTGAGGATGAATGCGGCCATCGGCAGGACGAACGCGTCTTGTACCCAGGACAACTGGGCGGTCGAGGCGCCGAAGGCGGTGCCGATCGCCGGCAGGGTGACGGCGACGCTCGTGATGGGCAGGTAGGCGACGAAGACGCCGAGGCAGGCCATCACGACGGTGGCCGTCCGACGTGCCGGGGGAGTCGGTACGCCGGTGGGAACGGGGGAGATGGTCGCGGTCAACGCGCTCGCTTTCGCAGGTCGATGAGGGTCGCCGAACGGCGCGGGAGTTCATTGTCTGGTCCGCGTCTACGAAACCACGCACAGATCCCGAGTGCCGGTATCGATACGGCACTGTGGGTCGCGCGGCGATACACTTCCTCCACCATGGACGACATCGACGGCACGATCCTCCGTGCGCTGCAGGTGTCGCCGCGTGCGACGTTCCGCCAACTGGGTGAGGTGGCCGGGATCTCGGAGCAGACCGCGGCGCGCCGCTACCAGGCGATGCGGCGGGCCGGCGTGATGAAGGTCGTCGGGATCATCAAGCCGTCCGTCCGCGGCCAGTCGGAGTGGGTGGCGCGGGTGCGGTGCCGTCCGGACCGGATGGAACCGCTCGCGTCCTCGCTCGCTCGCCGGCGTGATGTCGCCTTCGCGTATGTCGCGTCCGGTGGTGCGGAGATCATCTGTCTCATCCGGGCGCCGCTCGGCGTGGCCGGTGAGGAGGCCATCGCCAAGACGTTCCCCGCCCGAGCCTCGGTGACCGACGTCCGCATCGATCTCGTCCTGCACGCCTTCGATCCCGGTCACCCCGCGTCGAGGTGGACCGGATTCGGTGGCCACCTCTCTGATCGGGACCGCGACCTCCTCGCTTCCGCTGCGGCTGCCGTGGTCGACGACATGCCGGAGGACCCCGAGCAGGACGATCCGTCGTCGGATGCCCCGGCGGGTGGCGCGCGGTTGACGGCCGGCGATGCCGTGCTGATCGACGCGCTGACCCAGGACGGTCGGCGAGCGCACCGCGAACTGGCTCGGATCTGTGGCTGGACGGTCGGACGAGTGCGCCGCCGGCTCCGCACGCTCGAGCGCGGGGGTGCGCTCTTCTACGACGTCGAGATCCTCCCCGACCGGCTCGGCTTCGACCTGAGCGCCACGCTGTGGTTGACGGTGACCCCCTCGGCTCTCGATCAGGTGGGCACCGAACTCGCGGCTCACGACGAGGTGGCGTTCGCGGCGGCGATCAGCGGCGAGTGGAACCTCATGGTGTCGGTGATCTGCCGGGACACCGCGCGTTTCCACGACTATCTGCGCACCCGGGTCGCCGCGATCGGCGGCGTCACCGGGTACTCGGTCAGCATCCGGATGCGCCGGCTGAAGCAGAACGCCTCGCTTGTGGTGCAGGGGCGGTTGATTCAGCCGGTGTGATGCCCGCGGCGGGGTAGCGTCCACGTGTGATCTCGCCACAGCGTGCCGACCGCGGCCTGGTGCGGTTGTGTCTGCTGGCGGTCATCGCCGGTCWGCWGACCGGCGTACTCGGTGGAGCCTTCCGCTGGTGCCTGAACCACCTGGACCGCTGGCGGGTCGAGATGCTCGACTGGTCGGCGGGACTCGGTGTCCCCGGGTGGCTCATCCCGATCGCGGTCACCGCGACCGGTGCGGCGCTCGGCGCGCTCGCCGTCCGGCTGGTGCCGACCGCGGCGGGAAGCGGGATCCAACACGTGGAGGCCGTCGAGCGCGGGGAGGCGTCACCGGCGCCCCTGAGCCTCATCCCGGCCAAATTCTTCGGCGCGCTCGCCGCGATCGGTTCCGGACTCGTGCTGGGCCGCGAAGGCCCGACAGTGCACATGGGTTCGGTCGTCGGTGCGGAGACCGGCCGGCGCGGCGGTCTCGACGACGCCGACGTCCGGGTGATGCAGACGTCACTCAGCGGGGCCGGACTGGCAGTGGCGTTCACGGCTCCGATCGGCGGCGCGCTCTTCGCACTCGAGGAGGTCGGCCGCTCGGTCCGGTTGCGCCTCGTGGTGCCGACGGTGTTCGCCGTGGTGGCCGCCGTCGCCGCCGGACGGGTCATCCTGGGAGACCGCCCGGAGTTCGACGTGCCCTCGCTCGACGTGCCGTCGGTGACGGTGCTGCCCGTCTTCGTGGTCTTCGGGCTCGTGTCCGGCGTCATCGGGATCGCCTACAGCCGCATGGTTCTCGGCACCCTCGGCTGGGTCGGCCGGTTCTCGCGGATACCGCCGATCGGACGCGCCGCCCTCATCGGCGCGGCGATCGGTGCGCTTCTCGCCCTCGACGCTCGCACCGCGGGCGGCGGTGACGGCCTCACCCAGGCGGTCGTCGACGGTGGTGTCGTACTCCCCGCACTCGTCGCGCTCTTCCTCGTCCGGTTCGTCGCGGGTCCGCTCTCCTATGCCGCGGGCACACCGGGTGGCCTGTTCGCACCGCTGCTCGCGCTCGGCGCCCTGTGGGGTGCCGCCTTCGCCGAGGTCGCCGACATCATTGTGCAACAACCGGATTCAGGTGCGTCGGGACTCCGGGGCGCGATGATCCTCGCCGGGATGGCGGCGCTGTTCGGCGCGGTCGTCCGGGCCCCGCTCACCGGGATGGTCGTCGTGATGGAGATGACCGCGACGACGACGGTCGCCCTCCCCATGCTGGCCGCGACGGCCGCCGCGGTGCTCGTCGCCCATCTGTCCGGGTCGCCGCCGGTCTACGACTCTCTTCGCGAGCGGATGCTCGCGAAACCGGCTGGACGAGAAGAGCCTCCCCCCGCTCCCTGAGGAGCGAGCTTGCGAGCTGCCGCCCATGCTCCCTAATCCGGAAGAGCCACACACCCACTGGTCCCTGAGGTGCGAGGAGCGTAAGCCGCCGGGCCGAGCACGCGACGAAGGAGCGCGTCGAGGCGACGAGCCACGAAGGGCCTGGTGAGACACGTTGCGAAGCCCTTCGTGGCTCGCTTCGCTCGCACCTCAGGGAGCAGGGAGCAGGGAGCAGGGAGCAGGGAGCAGGGAGCGGGGAGCGGGGAGCKGGGAGCGGGGAGCGGGGAGCGGGGAGCAGGGAGCAGGGAGCGGGGAGCGGGGAGCGGGGAGCGGGGAGCGGGGAGCGGGGAGCGGGGAGCAGGGAGCAGGGAGCAGGGAGCGGGGAGCGGGGAGCGGGGAGCGGGGAGCGGGGAGCGGGGAGCAGGGAGCAGGGAGCGGGGAGCAGGGAGCGGGGAGCGGGGAGCGGGGAGCAGGGGCCGCGCTTCGGATCAGGGAGCGGTGGGGGTAGCGCGGGTCCGGGAGTCCAGCGGCACGATGAGCGGGCCACCGGTGATCGGATCGGTCATGACGTGCGCCCGGAGGCCGAACGCCGCGTCGAGGGTCTCGGCGTCGATGACCTCGGTGGGCGAGCCGGTGGTGACGATGGCTCCGTTGCGCATGACGAACAGCGAATCGCTGTAGCGCGCGGCCAGATTGAGGTCGTGCAGCACCATGACGACGGTCTTGCCGTGCTCGTCGCGGAGCCGGCGGACCAGGTCGAGGACGTCGATGGAGTGTGCGAGGTCGAGGTAGGTGGTGGGCTCGTCGAGCAGGATGAGATCGGTGTCCTGGGCGAGCGTCAGCGCGATCCAGACCCGTTGCCGCTGACCGCCGGACAGGGCGTCGAGGGTGCGGTCGGCGAGGTCGAGGGTGTCGGTCATCTCCATCGCCAGCGCCACTGCCGCCTCGTCGGCCGCGCTGGCCTGCGCGAACCAGCGCTGGTGCGGATGGCGTCCCCGCCCGACCAGATCGGCGACGGTGAGCCCTTCGGGCGCGATGGGATTCTGCGGCAGGATCGCCAGGGTGCGGGCGACCTGTTTGGGCCGGACCGAGGAGATGTCGTCGCCGTCGAGGTAGACCGCACCGGCCCGGGGTGGCAACAGCCGTGCGAGACAACGCAACAGTGTCGACTTGCCGCATCCGTTGGAACCGATGATCGTCGTGACCTGACCGTCGGGGATGTCGATGTCGAGGCCGTCGATGACGATCCGTTCGTCGTAGCCGACGGTCAGTCCGACGCCCCGCAATCGGGCGGTGGTGGCAGGGGATTCGAGGGATGACGCGGTCATACGCTCGCCTTTCGGGACATGACGATCATCAGGTAGATCAGGAACGGGCCGCCGATCGCCGCGGTGACGATGCCGACCGGCAGGCCGCCCGGCAGAACCGTGCGCACCATCAGGTCGCCGCCCAGTACCAACGACGCACCGATGACACCGGACACGAGCGGCGTGGGCACGGCGGTACCGGCCAGCCGCAGCGCGATCTGTGGGGCCAGCAGCGCGACGAAGGCGATGGGCCCGGCCGCGGACACGCTCAGCGCGCTCACCAGGACCGCGGCCAGGAGCAGCGTCGTCGACACCGCGCCGGTCCGGACTCCGAGTCCGCGGGCGAGATCGGGTCCGAGGCTGAGCATCCCGATCTGGCGGGCCAGGACGACCACCACGATGATGCTCGCGACGACACCGGCGGCGACCGGCCACACGTTGGACCAGCCGACGTTGGACACCGACCCGACGATCCACACCTGCGCACGAGCCACATCCCGGATGTCGGCGCGCGAGAGGAGGAACTGGGTCAGCGCCTGCAGCAACCACGTCATCCCGACGCCGATCAGCACGAGCCGGAACGGGTTGATGCCGCTGTTGGCCTTGCGACCCGGCCAGGCGAGGACGTACATCGCGACCGCGGTGAGCAACCCGCCGATCATCGCCGCCGCCGGGACGCCGAGATCGCCCAGCCAGGCACCCCAGCTGGTGGTCGAGAACGCGATGGCGGTCACCGCCGCCACGCTCGCGCCGGCGGTGATGCCGAGCATGTCCGGTGTGGCCAGAGGATTCTGGGCGATCAGCTGGGTCATCGAACCCGCAAGGCCCAGACCGAATCCCACGAGCAGGGCGACCAGCGCTCGGGGCAGCGCGACGTCGAAGACCACCACGTTCTCGACGCGGGTGCCGCCGCCGAGCAGGATGCGGGCGACGTCGACGGGGGTCAGCGGGAAGTCGCTGACACCGACGCTCGTGAGGAACAGGACGACCGTGACGGCCGTGGACACGACCGCGACGGTGAGCATCCGTGGTCGCACCACCATCGACAGCGGTTCGACGGCGATCCGATAACCGCCGGGGTGCGGTGCGATCCGGCCCTTCGTCGTGGTTCCGGACGTGATGTCGGTCTTGATGGAGGTCGGCGGATTCACACGGTCCCCAATCTCTGTCGGCGGACCATGACGATGAGGAAGGGTGCGCCCACCAGTGCCAGCATGACGCCGACCTGCACTTCGCCGGGACGGGCGACGATCCGGCCGAGGATGTCGCATCCGACGAGCAGGATGGCGCCCAGCAGAGCGGAATACGGGATGATCCACCGATAGTCGGCGCCTACGAAGGCGCGGGCGATATGCGGTACGACCAGGCCCAGGAACACGATCGGCCCGCACGCCGCGGTCGCCGCGCCGATGAGCAGCGTGATGGTCAGGACGCCGAGGGCGCGGATGAGCACGACACGGGAACCGAGGGCCTTGGTCATGTCGTCGCCCAGGCTCAGGACGTTCAGGAAGAAGCCGCTCGCCAGCGCGAGGACGAGGCCCACCGTGATGAACGGCAGGCTCGCCCAGAACACGTCGATGCCCCGACCCGCGGTGGAGCCGACGCTCCAGAAGCGCCACTGGTCCAGCGAATTGGTGTCGACGAGCACGATCGCGGACGTGATGGCGGTCAGCATCGCGGTCAGGCCGGTGCCGGCGAGAATCAGGGTCAGAGGGCTCGAGCCGCTCAGCGACGACAGTCCGAACACCACGGTGGCGGCGATGATCGCCCCGWCGAGACCGAAGAACATGAACGCGATAGGACTGGTGATGCCCAGCAGGTAGATGCCGCCGACGACCGCGCAGGCGGCACCCGCGTTGACGCCGAGCATGCCGGGATCGGCGATCGGGTTGCGGGTGTGGCCCTGGGTGATGGCACCGGCCGCGCCGATCGCGAGTCCGGCGGCGAGGCCGAGCAGAGTGCGCGGCACGCGCAGATCCCACACGATGCCGTCGACATCGGAATCCTTGGGCACCTGCGGCATCCGTAGGTTGATCAGCGCGTTCCAGATCTCTTCGACWCCAGCGGTGAAGCTGGGCCAGATCTCGTCGAGCGGGACCGGTCGGGTGCCGAAGAGAACCGACGCGACGACCAGCGCTGCGAGGACCGCCAGGAGCAGCGGGATTCCGAAAAGTCGGAGGGATCGGCGCACGAAGGTAAACCTTACCAACCTTCTTGGATGATTCGTCATGCGCGGCGTCGAGCTCGGTCGTCGGTGTCGTTCGTATAACGAATTGTCGACGAAACCTGAGGGAAGGCTGTGCGCGCGGTAACACTTCGCTCAGGCTGGGTCGATAGTCCCGGTGTCGGTGGGCATCTCGGGCCGACCGCAGCAAGACCGGTCGTCGGTGGGGGGCGTGAACCGCTCCCCACGACGGCGACGTCGGGAAACACAGTGTCGCCTACGAACGAGGAGGATCGATGAAATCGCTGAAACGGGCTCTCACAGGGGTTCTGGTCGCTGCAGGAATCGCCGGTGGATCGCTGGTGGGTGCCGCGCCGGCACAGGCCGCTGTTCCCAACCTCCAGATGACGGGCGGGGTCTACTGCCAGTTCGCAGCCCCTGGCACGCCGTGGAATCAGGCGTGGAGCATGACCCGGTTCATGCGCGTCACCGCGCGTGACGGCGATTTCCGTAACGTCACATTGCAGGAGATCAACGGCGCGACGAAGTTCAAGTCGCTGCTGAAGAAGAACGAGTCGCTCACCATCAAGACCACCTGGTTCGGCTGCTTCCCGTCCTCCATCGCGGGGTACGCGATCTCCGATTACGCCGAGAACCTGACCGACAACGCCGGTTTCTGGTGGAACATCCGGCGCATCGACAACCCGTTGGACCGATTCGGTACGGGCTCCTCCGCTTCGGCGGCCGCCCTGACCGGAGGCGGCACCGACGTCGCGGGCGTGCCGGCGATTCCGGGTCGCTGACCTCATCCGACGACAGTTGAGAATGCACCACAACTGAGCCATTCGCGCCGGGCGGCGTGCGGGGAGGACGCCCCCGCACCCGCCGGGCGCATGCGAAAGAGCGGCGACCGAGCGAACTCGGCCGCCGCTCTTATGGCTTCGACAGGCTCAGCCGGCGGAGGGTGGCTCAGCCGGCGGGGGTGGGCTCAGCCGGCGGAGGGTGGGCTCAGCCGGCGGGAAGCGGGGTCACGCGGACGGGCGGGACACCTTGTCCGGCTCCGATGCGGCGAGCATGTCTTCGCGTTCGACGACTTTGACGCGTTCGCGGCCTTCGGCGGCGCCGAGGGCGCGTTCGTGTTCGTCGAGGCGGTACCAGCCGTCCCAGGTGGTGAAGGGAATGTTCTTGGACTCGAGGAGTTCGACGATGGCGTCTTCGCCGGGGTGGGCCGGGTCGAGCAGTGTGCCGGCTTCCATGTCCTTGAGGATGCAGTCGACGGTCTCGTTGGCGTCGCCCTTGGTGTGGCCGATGAGGCCGACGGGGCCGCGTTTGACCCATCCGGTGGTGTAGATACCGGTCAGCTGCTGTCCCTCGTCGAAGACGCGTCCGGCCTCGTTGGGGATGACCCCGGCTTGGGAGTCGAACGGGATCTGCGGCAGGTTGTCCGATAGGTAGCCGACCGCACGGTAGACCGCGCCGACCTCCCAGTCGGTGGTCTTGCCGGTGGGTTTGACGTTGCCGGTGCCGTCGAGTTGGGTGCGTTCGGTGCGCAGACCGACGACCTTGCCGTCGGCGCCGAGGATCTCGGTGGGGCTTTCGAAGAAGTGCAGGAACAGCTTGTGGATCGCGCCCTGTTTGGGTTCGCGGATCGCGTAGTTCTCGATGATGGTGGCGACCTGGTCGGTGATCTTCGACCCGCGGCGGGCGACGGCCGATCCCTCGTCGTAGTCGATGTCCTCGGGGTTGACGACGACCTCGATGTTGGGGGAGTGGTCGAGTTCTTTGAGTTCCAGCGGGGTGAACTTCGCCTGGGCGGGTCCGCGGCGGCCGAAGACGTGGACCTCGACGGCCTTGTTGGCTTTGAGTCCGTCGTAGACGTTGGCGGGGATCTCGGTGGGCAGCAGTTCGTCGCCGGTCTTGGCGAGCACGCGGGCGACGTCGAGGGCGACGTTGCCGACGCCGATGACCGCGACCTTCTCGGCCTCGAGGGGCCAGGTGCGGGGG
Source organism: Gordonia sp. UCD-TK1 (assembly GCF_001691435.1). Lineage (NCBI taxonomy): Bacteria > Bacillati > Actinomycetota > Actinomycetes > Mycobacteriales > Gordoniaceae > Gordonia > Gordonia sp. UCD-TK1. The sequence goes on from NZ_LZMP01000005.1 coordinate 86,342, forward strand.
AAGTCGGGGTGGCCGTCGTACCAGGCGACGAACTGGGCGGCGCCGTAGCTGCCGTCGAGGTCGATGCCGGGGATGTCGAGGGCGCGGTCGTCGGTGGCGCCGGTGGAGAAGATCACCGCGTCGTAGTGGGCGCGTAGTTCGTCGATGGTGATGTCGGTGCCGTAGTCGACGTTGCCGAGCAGGCGGACCTGAGGCTTGTCGAGGACCTTGTGCAGGGCGGTGATGATGCCCTTGATGCGCGGGTGGTCGGGTGCGACGCCGTAGCGGATCAGACCGAACGGAGCGGGCATGCGCTCATACAGATCGATGCTGACCCCGCGGTCCTTGGCGGTGTCGGACTTCATCAACGCGTCGGCGGCGTAGATCCCGGCGGGACCGGCACCGACGATCGCAACCCGCAGCGGGCGGCTGTTGTCGCTCATGGAGTAGGTGTCTTCCGTTGCTCAGCACGCGAGGACAAGCAAATCTCGGTGACCCCCAGGTCCGCGCGTATGGATAAGGCCTATCCCTTCTACGGTAGGCGCTTGCTGTCCCCGACCAAAATCCGTCTGTGAGGTAACCCTCACTCGGCGGGTGCGCGGTGTCCGGCGGGTTCGGGCCCGCTACGCCTTGCCGGCGGCCGCGGCGATCGGTCCGACGGCCTGCTCGGCGACCCACGGGATCGTCAGGACCGTCGGCACCGACATCGCGCTGCCGACCTCCTGGGGCAGATAGACCACGCGGCCCGACTGCGCGACCGCCAGCCGGTTGAACGCCGCGTTGGACTTGAGCTGGTCGTTGGAACCCTGCCAGTCGACGGCGACGACGACGTCGGCCGAGTCCAGCAGGTTCAGGCTCTCGGCCGGCAGGTCACCGTAGAAACCGCTGGTCACCGAAGGTTGCAGCGCGGGCGGGAAGGTGAGTCCGTAACCGGTGAGGGTCTGTCCGCGCCCGTCGCCGGGGCCGTAGATCGACACGCCGCCGGTGGGGCTGGCGGTGACCACGACCGCCGTCTTCCCGGCCAGCTGCGGGTTCTGCTCCCGCACGTTCGCGAGGAACTGCTCGGTCTCGGTCACCTTGCGATCGGCGAGTTCGGGCAGTCCGACGGCGGTACCGATCTGGCGGGTCTGCGCGTCCCACGGCACCTGCCACGGCTGGAACTGGGCGGGCCGCAGGATCGTCGGGGCGGTCTTGCTCAGCAGATCGAACTGGTCGCGGGTGGGATCGGCGCCGACGGCGGTGATGAGGTCGGGCTCGGTGGCCAGCGCCTTGGGGATCTCATCGCCGAACGCGCCGGACGCGTTCGGCAGCACCACCGGCTTGGAGTCGGCCAGGAGTTCGGCGTTCCACGGCGCCGACGCCTGGTCGGGGTCGGCGAACGGGGCGATCGTGGTGGGGGTGACGCCGAGTGCGAGGAGGGTGTCGCCGTCACCCACGCCCATCGCGGCGACGCGCTTGAGTGCCTGGTCGACGGTCGCGGGGGCGTAGGCCTGCTGCACGGTGACCGGGATCGCGCCGGCCTCGGGCGTGGGGACCTGGGCCGTGCCGGAGTCGACCGTCTCGTCCGGCGGCGAACACGAGGTCACCACCAGGGCTGCCGCGAGCAGCCCGACGAGAAGGGTGAGTGAACGGTGGGTGGAAGCGCGCATCCGGGTCCTCGCTGGTCGTTGCGGTCGGCGACGTCGTTCGCCGCGGAACTTAGGGCCACCTTACGCAGGACGTGTTCGATGTCGACGTCGTTCGGCGCTCCGCCCGGTGCGTCCGGGGTCCGACGACGCCGGTCTCAACCGCCGCCGGGACGCTCGATAGACTGCCCGCCATGGCCGAAGCTGCAGGTGAGGGCGACCAGAAGCCCCCGTCGTGGAAGAACGCCTGGCCGTTCTTCGTCGCGGCCGGCGTCGTGGGACTCGTGGTGCTCGGCGTCGTGCTGTCGAATGTGACCCGTCCGGCCGAGGACCGGGCCGGCGACTCGGCTCAGGTCCAGTACGCGATCAACGACATCTACACCGCGCGCAACGGTCCGAACTTCGGCGAATACCGGGCGAACACCTGCGCGGCCGATGTCGAGGCGGCCGACTTCGTCTCCGAGGAACAGTTCCTCGCCGACAACCGGGAGTCGCTACTCGCCAACGGTCACATCGAGATCCCCGAGATCACCGAGCTGGTGGTCGACGGAGACCGGGCGACCGCGAAGGTTCATTGGCACTATGACAAGACCCCCGATGATGTGAACGTCGTGGACACGATCGTGGTGCGCGAGAACGGCGAGTGGAAGGTGTGTTCCTCATGAGCTATGCCGGTGACCTGACCCCGCGCGAGGCGTGGGAGAAGCTCGAGAGCAACCCGGATGCGGTGCTGGTCGACTGTCGCACGCAGGCGGAGTGGTCGTTCGTCGGCGTGCCCGACCTCGAGGTCCTGGGGAAGCGCGCGATCTTCGCCGAGTGGACCACCTTCCCCGAGGGTCGCCGCAACGATGACTTCGTGGCGCAGCTGCGTGATTCCGGTGTCTCCGACGACCAGGAGGTCATCTTCATCTGCCGTTCGGGGCACCGGTCGATCGGCGCTGCGGAGGCCGCGACCGCCGACGGTATCGCGAAGGCATACAACGTGATCGACGGGTTCGAAGGCGCCCTCGACGAGAACGACCACCGCGGGACGTCGGGCTGGCGTGCCGAGAACCTGCCGTGGAGGCAATCGTGAGTTTCGATCTGCCCGTCAGCCGTGAACTGCCTGAAGGGCTCTCGGCTGACACGATCGCGGTTCGCGGCGGGCTGGCGCGTTCGGGTTTCCACGAGACGGCCGAGGCGCTCTATCTCACGAGCGGTTACGTCTACGACTCCGCCGAGGCCGCCGAGCGAGCCTTCACCGGCGAGGACGAACGATTCGTCTACTCGCGCTACGGAAATCCGACCGTCGAGATGTTCCAGGAGCGATTGCGCCGGCTCGAGGGCGCGGAGGCGTGTTTCGCCACCGCGAGCGGCATGGCCGCGGTGTTCGTCGCGCTCGGTGCACTGTTGAAGGCCGGCGACCGTCTCGTCGCCGCCCGCAGCCTGTTCGGTTCCTGCTTCGTGGTCTGCAACGAGATCCTCCCGCGCTGGGGGATCGAGACCGAGTTCGTCGACGGCGAAGACCTCGAGCAGTGGGAGCGGGCCCTGTCCAAGCCCACCGACGCGGTGTTCTTCGAGACACCGTCGAACCCGATGCAGAGCCTCGTCGACGTCGTGAAGGTGTCCGAGATGGCGCACGCCGCGGGCGCACAGGTGGTGCTGGACAACGTCTTCGCCACCCCGCTGCTGCAGCGGGGTCTCGAACTCGGCGCCGACGTCATCGTCTACTCGGGCACCAAACACATCGACGGCCAGGGGCGCGTCATGGGTGGCGCGGTACTCGGGACCAAGGAGTACGTCGACGGTCCGGTGCAGCAACTCATGCGACACACCGGTCCGGCACTCAGTCCGTTCAACGCCTGGACCCTCGTGAAGGGGCTGGAGACGATGCGTCTGCGCGTCGACGCCTCGGTGTCGTCGGCGCTGCGGATCGCCGAGTTCCTCGAGAGCGATCCGCGCGTGCGCTGGGTCAAATACCCCTTCCTGCAGTCACACCCGCAGTACGACTTGGCGAAATCGCAGATGTCCGGCGGCGGCACGGTGGTGACCTTCGAGCTCAACGACCACGACGGCATCGACGGCAAGAAGCGCGCCTTCGAGGTCCTCAACGGCCTGCGGATCGTCGACATCTCCAACAATCTCGGAGATTCGAAGTCGCTGATCACGCATCCGGCGACCACCACTCATCGTGCGATGGGTCCCGAGGGACGCGCGGCGATCGGTCTGAGTGACTCGGTGGTGCGGCTGTCGGTCGGCCTCGAAGGGGTCGACGACCTGTTGGGCGACCTGGACCACGCGCTGGGCTGAGGGTACGCGCTGACGTATTCCGTTGCGGCACAGCGCGAATCCGCCTCGGTGAGCGGGGCCGAGTCCCCGGAGGGTGGTGCCATTCAGTCGTTCCGGCGATCCCAGGCCGCTCGCACCGTACTCGGGATCCGTCCCTTGGAGGGCACCTCGATCCCTTGGGCGCGAGCCCACGCCCTGATCTCCGACGGTGTCGCCGGTGGACCGTGCAGGCCCTGCACGATGGGCTCGCTGCCGACGGTGAGCCGCCATTCGTGTAGCGCGGCACCGAGCCAGCGGTAGGTCCATTCCTCGGCGAGTTTGCGGTTGTCGCAAAAGACGATCGGCACGGTCGGAAACCGGACCTGCGCCTCGGCGACCGCCTCGGCCAGCGCGGCGCCGCTGACGTATTCGCGCGTGAACACCTTGCTGTATGAGGCTTCGACGACCACCGCGGCGCGTCGGAGTCCCGCGAGACCTGCCAACTGGTAGGTGAGAGTTCCCTTCATGAGACCGTTGCCGAGGTCGTCGATCGACTTGCGTTCGACGGCGGCGACCACCTGGTCGTCCTCGACGATCGCGTAATCGCCGGCATCGAGGCGGTGTCGAGTGGTGGTCGCCTGTTGATGACCGAAGGAGTAGGCGTACTTCTCGCCTGTGTCGACGACGATCTCGAGCGCCTGGCCGTGTGCCCGGGCGGTGGGAAGCGTGACGTTTGGACGCGCCTGCTTGGTGGTTTTGCGCGTCTGCCAGAAGATCATCTCGCGTCCGCGAGCCCGCGTGACGACGAACTGTGACCGATTCTCGCGAGCGCGGTCGAGCACCAGATCGATCGCCGCCCCGCGCCGCGTCACCGACCGAACCGGAAGACGTTCGACGATCTGCGGTGTGGTCGGCCATTCGTCGGCGCGATGACAATAGACCTTGCTGGTTCGCGGCCAGGTCTCCCTCACCTTCAAGACGATCCCGTCACTGCCGAGCGGAATCCGGACCAGAAAGGGCAGTGAGGAGCCCTGTTCCGGATTTCGGGCGATGATCAGGTCGTCGGGCATCATCGACGAGCGTAACGGGCGAAGATCGCGCGCGTCCGCAATCGATCCGCTCAGTCGAGTGCGGCGATGCCCAACGCGTTCAGGACCGTCCGCAGCTTGAACGCCGTCTCCTCGAGTTCGCCCTGCGGGTCGGAGTGTTCGACGATACCGCCGCCGGCCCACGTCCGGAGGCTGCGACGATCGGCCTCGAGTTCGAGGCACCGGATGGTGACCATCCACTCCCCGTCGCCGGCGGCGTCGCACCAGCCGACCGCCCCCGCGTAGAAGCCGCGCTCACCCTCGACCTCGCGGATGATCTGCGCAGCAACATCACTCGGCGTGCCGCAGACCGCCGGGGTGGGGCCGAGCAGGAGTGCGAGATCGAGCGCAGTGGTCGCCGGGTCCCGAAGCCGCGCGCGGATCGGGGTGGCCAGATGCCAGACCTCCCCGGTCGACTGCAATTGCGGGGTCGACGGCGCGTCGACGTCGTCGCAGAGGTGTCCCAGCCGGTCTCGCAGGTGGTCGACGACGAAGGCGTGCTCGGCGAGGTCCTTTGCCGAGGAGAACAATCCGTCGGCAGCGGCGCGGTCGACGACCGGGTCGGGTGACCGCGGTGCCGATCCCGCGTACGGGTGGCAGGTGACGACGGAACCCGACTTGCGCAGCAACACTTCGGGACTCGCGCCCAACAGCCACGAACCCGAGCCGGTGGCCGCGCCGAGATCGACACCGAATGCGTTGTGTCCGGCATTGCCGCCCGCCAATGCGTCGAGAAGTCGCAGAGGCTCGACCTCGGCGTCGAGCACGATGTCGACGCTGCGGGCGAGGACGACCTTGCCGACGTCGCCGGCGACGATCCGCTTCACCGCGTGCGCGACCCGTTCGCGGTGCTCGTCGGCCGTGGGGTACAGGGTCGTCGACACCGGCGTGCGCGTCAGTGGCGGCCCGCCCGCCAGCGGCGCCGCGTCGACGTGCAGGACTTCGGGCACCACCAGCGCGGCGGGGTCGGCGAGGTCGAAGGGGATCGCGCCGGTCAGACCGTCGACGGTCCCGGCGCGCAGGGCGGCCGAGGCGGCGTCGACGTCGGTGAACGCACGGACCGCGCCCATGCCCCGCACGGTGCCGTGCGGGCGGGACAACACGAACACATCAGTCGCTGACACCCCTGACACGCTACAGGTAAGTGTGCCCTAACTTCCGATCACGTTGAGTGAAAATTGACACGTCCGCGCGAGATCGACGACCCTTGGTCGTAGGTCATGAGTGCCAGTGACAAGCCCCGGCTCGCTGGTCGGCAACCCTCCTTCGCGGTGGGGTGCTCCGGGTGACGACCCGGCCGCGTACCGACCGGACGCGGCAAGCGCGAATGTCTGAGGAGTTTCCTGCCGTGACCGCTGTCCTGTCCGCACCCGCCGGTCGTCTGTCGCCCGCAGTCGACGTCCGCCTCGACGCCGCCCGGGAATCGGTGCGGCAGTTCGTCCGTGCGCGGGTCGACGACACCATCGTGTTCACCCGCGGTCCCGCCGGTGCCCTCGACCTCGCGGCGCGCATCACTCCTGGCGACGTCGTCGTCCTCGACATCGGGTCGGGCGCCGACCTGCTGAGGTGGTGCGCACCACGGCAGGGACGCGACCGTGCGCGGTTCGTCCCGGCCTGCGAGACCATCGAGGACACCTTGGTCGCGCTGGAGACCGAGCTCGCCTCGGCGCCGGCATCGCTCCTGGTCGTGGCCGCGGTATCGGACATCACCGGCGAGGTGCTGCCGATCGGCCGGCTCGCCTCGCTCGCGCACCGGTCCGGGGCCCGCATCCTGGTCGACGCCGCGCAACTCGTCGGGCACCGGCCCGTCTCCGTCGTCAGCCACGGCATCGACTACCTGGCGGTCGGTGAACCGGGTCGGAAGACGGGCGGCGCCGGCGTCCTCATCGGTCGTCGTGACTGGTTCGACGCCGCCGATGTCGACGCCTCGCCGGACGCCGACGGCGTTTCCGGGGCGATCGCGGTCGCCGAGGCGTGTCGGGTGCTCGCCGATCTCGGACCCGAGACGATCGGGCTGCACGAACGCCGCCTCGCCGAACGTCTCGACGCCGGCCTGGCCGCGATCGGCGGCTTCACGCCGCTGCGGATCTTCACCGATTCCACCGACCGCGCGGGAGTCGCGGGCTACACCGTCGACGGCCTCGCACCGCCGGCCGACACGGTGCGCGCGAGTTTCGGAGCGGGCACCACCGTCGACGACATCGACCGGATTCTCGATGCATTCCGGGCGCGAACCGAACAGACCGACCGAACTCGACCAGGGGTGAATAGATGACCATCGAACTCGACGCACGTGCTGACCGCGGCACCGTGATCGCCGCACCGACTGCCACCCCGACGGCCCCGATCAGCATCGGACGTCCGGGATTCCAGATCGCGCTCGCGGGAGACGATCTCGCACAGACGTTTCCGATCGTCGTGCGGCGGGAGACCCTCCGCGAGGCGCAGCGCGCCCGCTCCCTGCTCCGGGCCGGCAGCCACGATCAGGCCAAGTTCGTGGTCGCACTCGAGGTGGAGGTGGCTGTCGCGCCGGACGCCGCGTCGGCGCGCACGGCCGCTGCTGCGGCGGTGAACGCGTCGTCGGAGACGAGTTCGGGGACCATCCGCTACATCGGGACGACACACGGACTGATCACGCTGGTCCGCGACATCTACGCAGCCGAGGTCGCCGACGCCGTGATCCTCATCCCGATCGACGGCGCGGCCACCGAACGCCGCATCCGCGAACAGATCCTGCCGGTGCTCGCCGAGCAGCGGTACCGCGTGGCCTGACCCACTGCTGGTTGAGCCGGCACCGAGCGTAGCCGCCGGGCCGAGCAAGCGACGAAGGAGCGCGTCGAGGTCGAGGCGCCGAGTCGAAGCCACCTGGTGACCAGACGACACCGCCGGCACCATCTCGAATGATGGTGCCGGCGGTCTCGTGTGCGGGAGAGATCAGCCGCGCGAGGGCTCGTTGGCCGCGTCGGGGTGCGCGGCGAGGCGATCGATGGCCTCCTGTGCGATCTTCTCGGCCTGGTCGCGGCCGACCCACCCGCCCGGGTCGACCTCCTTGCCCGGCTCGAGGTCCTTGTAGTGCTCGAAGAAGTGGGCGATGGGTCCCAGCTCGTATTCGGACACGTCGGAGATGTCCTTGATGTGGTCCCAGCGCACGTCCTTGGCCGGGACGCAGAGGAGCTTGTCGTCGCCACCGGCCTCGTCGGTCATGGTGTACATGCCGACGACCCGTGCGCGCACGATGATGCCGGGGAACACCGACTCGGGGAGCAGGACCATCGCGTCGAGCGGGTCGCCGTCCTCACCGAGGGTGCCGTCGATGTAGCCGTAGTCGGCCGGGTAGCCCATCGAGGTGTACAGGTAGCGGTCGAGGTAGACCTTGCCCGTCTCGTGGTCGACCTCGTACTTGTTGCGGCCACCTTTGGGGATCTCGATGGTCACATCGAATTCCACAGTTCCTCCTGGCAGTCTTGATCGGGGATGCCGCGTCGGGCCGAAACGCCCGCACGCTGCCCCAACGATACTGTTGGTCCGGCGACCTCGATGTTCGTACCCCTTGTTGTGCGTATGTCCGGGCCGTTCCATCGACCGTCAACCGCGAGAGACCCGGAGGCTTTGTGGGCGCATCCACCCGAAACGGCGGTCGTTCCGGTCGGAGACTCCTGTGGTGGACGATCACCGCGGTGGTGATCCTGGCCCTCGTCGCGACGGCCTCGGTGATCATCGCGCTCCGGCTCGACCGGGAACCCGAACTGCCGCCGGGGGTTCCCCCGCAGCCCGCCGCGATCGCCGTCGACCCCCGGATCGACCCGGTGGTCGCCTCCGCGCCGGAGCCCACGCCGAGCGGTGTGTCGCGGGCCATCGCGCCGGCACTGCGGAATCCGGCGCTCGGCGAACTCACCGGCATGATCAGCGACTCGCTGACCGGCGCGGTCCTGTGGACCAGCAACCCCGAGCGTCCGCGGATCCCCGCGTCGAACGCCAAGATCCTGACCGCGGCTGCCGTGCTCGAAGCCGTGCCGCACGATCAGCGACTGACCACGACGGTGGTGGCCGGCAGCAACGGGCAGATCATCCTCCGAGGTGCGGGTGACCCGACCCTGTCCGCACAGCCCGCCGGCACCGACACCTTCTACACCGACCCCGGTCGCATTGCCGACCTGGCGCGGCAGATCGAGGACACCGAGATCCCGGTGACGTCGGTGGCCGTCGACCTGCGCGCGTTCTCGGGTCCGACGATGGACACCACCTGGGACCGCCGGGACATCCAGGGTGGCGACATCGCGCCGATCGAATCGCTGATGGTCGACGGCGCCCGGCTCGAACCGCTCGGCGAGTACTCGCCGCGCACCGCGGCCCCGGGCATCATGGCCGGCGAGGCGCTGGCCGCGGCTCTCGGCGTCGAGGGTCCCGTCACGGAGGTGACCGGTTCCGGCGCACCCGCATCCGGGAACGACCGCGTCATCGCGCAGGTCCAGTCAGCGCCGCTGGTCACCCGGGTCAACGACATGCTGCGCTACAGCGACAACGTGCTCGCCGAGACGCTTGCCATCGAACTGTCGGTGCACCGGGGCGGGCCGCCGACGCACGCCGGCGGCGTCGAGGCGATCGAACAGGTGCTGTCGTCGATGTTCCCGGACCAGTGGGCGGGTACCACCCTGCACGACGCGTCGGGGATCTCGTACGCCAACCGCACCACGCCGGAACTGCTCGACGCCGTGATGACGGCCGCGAGCGGACCCAGCCGGCCGGCGCTGCGCCCGATGCTCGACGGGCTGCCGATCGCCGGTGGCACCGGCACGCTCGCGGACCGGTTCGACGCCCCCGGCAACCCGGGCGCGGGCTGGGCGCGCGCCAAGACCGGAACACTCACCGGGGTCAGTTCGTTGACCGGCATAGTGCAGACAGTCGACGGCCGCGTGCTGTCGTTCGCCCTGATGTCCGGCGGCACCTCGCCGGCGGACGCGCGACCCGCCCTCGACGCCGTGGTGGGTCAACTGAGAGAGTGCGGGTGCCGATGACCATTTCAGGAACCGCCGGGTCGGACGTCACCGACGCCGGGACCACAGAGGTCGCCGAGACCGCCGACCGTCAACCGGGCATCGGGTCGCAGATCGACTGGTCGCTCGCGGCGTCGACCGCGAAACGTCTCGCCCGTCCCGGTCCCAAGACCACGGCCTACACCTACGAGGCGGCCCGTGCGGAATTGGCCGACGCCGCGACCCGGGCCGAAGCCCCGGTCCGTGAGGTCACCGGGCTCGCCGACGGCCTGCGCGTACCGACCACCCGGGTCCTCGACCGGGCCGGGTGGATCGACGCCGCGTCCCGGTCGATGCGCTCGATGCTCGGCTCCGACGAGTCGATCGATGCGGGATCGCCCGGACTCGGGGCCCGATTCGGCGGCCTCCAGGCCGGCGGATTGCTCGCTTTCCTCTCCACCGCGATCCTCGGCCAGTACGACCCGTTCACGCCCGACCCGGAGACCGGCGAACCGGGTGTGCTGATGGTGGTGACGCCGAACATCATCAACGTCGAACGTCAGCTCAAGGTGATCCCGTCGGACTTCCGCCTGTGGGTGTGCCTGCACGAGGTCACCCACCGGGTGCAGTTCTCGGCCAACCCGTGGCTGCGCGACTACATGCAGGACAACGTGGCCGTGCTGACCTCCGACGCCGGCGAGTCGACCACCGAGATCGTCACGCGGATGACCAAGGCGCTCAAGGGTTCCGACGGTCCGCGCGAAAAGGGTGTGATCGGGGCGATGCAACTGCTGCAGAGCCCGGAGCAGCACGCCGCCTTCCAACGCATGATGGTCCTGGGCACGCTGCTCGAGGGTCACGCCGACCATGTCATGGACGCCGTGGGTCCGGCGCATGTGCCGTCGGTGGCGAGCATCCGAGCCGCGTTCGACAAACGACGCACCGCTCCCCAGAACCCGGTCCAGCGACTCATCCGGGCGCTCATCGGGATGGACGCCAAGCTCGCGCAGTACATCCGCGGCAAGGCCTTCGTCGACGCGGTGGTCGAGGCCGTCGGGATGGAGCGGTTCAACGTCGTGTGGACCTCGCCGGACACGATGCCGCTGCCGAGCGAGATCGACGACCCGCAGGCATGGATTCAGCGGGTCTTGTGAGACGGGCGGTCGCGGAGTTCGCGGCCGCTCATCTCTCGGGGCCGCAGGTCTGTGTGGGCCTCTCCGGCGGACCGGACTCGCTCGCGCTGACCGCAGCCGCCGTCGGCGCCGGTCTGGACGTCACCGCGCTGATCGTCGACCACGGACTGCAGCCGGACTCCGCACAGGTCGCCGCGACGGCGGGAGAGGTGGCGGGGAGTCTGGGCGCCCGCGTCCGGGTGCTACCGGTGCGCGTCGGGCGCCGTGGCGGCCTCGAGGCCGGTGCGCGCGACGCCAGGTATGCGGCGCTCGACGAGGCCCGTGCGGATCGGCCCGTCCTGCTCGGCCACACCGCCGACGACCAGGCCGAGACCGTGCTGCTCGGGTTGGCCCGGGGTTCCGGGGCGCGGTCGATCGCCGGCATGCGTGCGTGGAACGACCCCTGGGCCCGGCCGTTGCTCGGCGTCCGCCGGCAGCAGACGCTGGCGGCCTGCACCGAACTCGGTCTCGTGCCCCATCGCGATCCGCACAACGACGATCCGCGGTTCACCCGCGTCCGTCTGCGGACCGAGGTGCTGCCGCTGCTGGAGGAGGTCCTGCACGGCGGAGTCGTCGACGCGCTGGGCCGGACCGCCGAGGGCCTGCGGGCCGACAACGACGCGCTGGACGAGTGGGCGGCAAGTGTCTTCGCCGAGGCCGGGCGCTACGACGGGCTGGCGGTTGCGCCGCTGCTCGCCGTGCCGCTCGCGGTCCGCACGCGTGTCCTGCGCGCCTGGCTGCTCGGCGTCGGCGCCACCGAACCGACGCACCGCGTCATCTCGGCCGTCGACGATCTGATGGCGACCACCGGGAACGCACGGTCGCAGGTGGCCATCGGCGGCGACCCCGGAGCACGACGCGTCGTCGTACGTGCCGGGGAAACACTGACGGTCCGCCTCACCGCGAGGTGAGACGGACCGTCGTGAAGACCCGGGCGATCAGCGACGCGGCGGGGTGAACGGCGAGTTGATCGTCTGGAAGTAGTGGATGCCGGCACCGATGAGCGTGCCGCCACCACCAAGCGCGAGGCCGACGATCCCGCCTGCAGCTGCCCCAACCGGTATGCCGACGATGATGCATGCGAGAGGGGTTAGGGCTACTCCCGTGAGTGCACAGCCAAGTGCGCCGCCTACGATGCCGCCTACGATCGTCCCCACTAATGACGACACGGTCATTCCTGTGCGGAGTTGCGATTGGAAACGTTCGAGTGCCTGGTCGTCACGTTCCTGGCGTGTTTGCGGCGCCGCGACATTGTGTCGGGCCACCCCGCGTAATTGATCGACCGCGGTCGGATTGAGCGCCGTCGAACGCGCGACCTCACGGGAAGGAATGAGGGTCACCTTGTTTCCCGTGGTCCGAGTGTCGATCGGGAACTGCCGATACTCGCTGCGATACATGAGCGGCATGCGAAAGAGTTCCGCGCCGGCGGTGTCCCGGATCGTCAGATTTCCGTTCTCCGTGCTGACCGATGCGTTGTGCACCGTGAGAGTGAGGGCCGAGGCATTCCACGACGCGTCGTAGGTCGGAGCCGCGGCCCGCTGAGGTGCAGCTTCGGCGGTCGCGGCGAAGACGGTGACGACCGCGGTGACCAGGCAGAGAATTGCGCTGAAACGTATTTTGCGCAGGGGAGAACGCGAAGTGGGGAACACGAGCGCTCCTTCTTGTCCGCACGGGACAGGGCGTGAGAAGGGGAGGGGAATTCAGAGGTCTGTTGCTCAGCACTCTGTTTCCGAGAATGTCAGACGCTTGATCCACTTCGAAACGCAACCACTCGGAATGGTGCCGGTGTGATGAGTTGTTATGGGACCGTTATGCACATAGCAATTCCGCGAAATGTCGGTGTGAAAGGTCAACAATGATTTGAGCAGGCATTTCTCGATAAAACCGCAGGTCGATGCTCGATCATTTCTCCGACCGACGGTCGCGGCCCTCGTGCAACCCCCGTTCGCCGCGGTATCGGCAAAACATGACAAGCTGGGACCGTGCAGTTTGCCGATCCGTATGCCGCCGACATCGACGCTGTCCTGATCACCGAGGAAGAGATCAAGCAGCGCACCGCCGAACTCGCCCAGTCCGTGGCGTCGCGCTATGCCGACATCGAGGAGGATCTGGTCCTCATCGGTGTCCTCAAGGGCGCGATCATGTTCATGACGGACTTCGCCCGGTCGCTGCCGATCCCGTCGCAGATGGAGTTCATGGCGGTCTCCAGTTACGGGTCGTCGACCTCGTCCTCGGGTGTGGTCCGCATCCTCAAGGACCTCGACCGCGACATCGAGGGACGCGACGTCCTGATCGTCGAGGACATCATCGACTCCGGTCTGACGCTGTCCTGGCTCATGAAGAATCTCGCCACACGGTCGCCACGCAGCCTGGAGGTGTGCGCTCTGTTGCGCAAGCCGGACGCCGTGCGTTCCACCATCCGGGTCGCCGACGTCGGGTTCGACATCCCCAACGAGTTCGTCGTCGGATACGGCCTCGACTACGCGGAGCGATACCGCGACCTTCCCTACATCGGACGACTGAAGCCGTCGGTGTACACGCACTGATCCATCGCCGGCGCATGACGCGGCGCCCGCGTGTCCGACCTGCGAGGGAACGGTTTCACCAGCGCGATCGTTGACCGGTAGCCTCAATGTGTACGTCGACGGGAAGGACATGGGAACGGCGTCGGCACCGGGACTCGATCCCGTGAGCCCGCACGACCCCCACCAACTGGCATGAACCGTAAGACAGTCTTCCGCAACCTCGCCATCCTGGCGCTCATCCTGCTCGCCCTGTGGGGCTGGAGCGTGATGAGCGACTCCGGTCGGGAGTACCGCGGCGTCGACACCTCTGTCGCACTGCAGCAACTCAACGACAAGAACACCAAGTTCATCAGCATCGACGACCGCGAGCAGCAGCTGCGCATCGAGCTGAACACCCCGATCAAGGTCAACGACGCCGACGCCGACAAGATCAGCGCCAAGTACCCGGCGCAGGCGGGGGACCAGGTCTTCGAGGCCGTCCAGGGCACCGGCGCCCCGTACACGACCAACGTCAACGAGCAGTCCGTCCTGTGGCAGATCCTCATCTTCGTGCTGCCGATGATCCTGCTGTTCGGTCTGTTCTTCTTCGTGATGAGCCGTATGCAGGGCGGTGGCCGCGGCGGCGTGATGGGCTTCGGCAAGTCGAAGGCCAAGCAGCTCACCAAGGACATGCCGAAGACGACCTTCGCCGACGTCGCGGGCGCCGACGAGGCCGTCGAAGAGCTCTACGAGATCAAGGACTTCCTGCAGAACCCGACGCGGTATCAGGCGCTGGGCGCCAAGATCCCGCGCGGTGTGCTGCTCTTCGGCCCTCCCGGAACCGGCAAGACGCTGCTGGCCCGCGCGGTGGCCGGCGAGGCGGGCGTCCCGTTCTTCACGATCTCCGGTTCGGACTTCGTCGAGATGTTCGTCGGCGTCGGCGCGTCGCGTGTGCGTGACCTGTTCGAGCAGGCCAAGAACAACAGTCCGTGCATCATCTTCGTCGACGAGATCGACGCCGTCGGCCGACAGCGCGGCGCGGGTCTCGGCGGTGGTCACGACGAGCGTGAGCAGACGCTCAACCAGCTCCTCGTCGAGATGGACGGGTTCGGCGACCGCTCGGGCATCATCCTGATCGCGGCCACCAACCGCCCCGACATCCTCGATCCGGCTCTGCTGCGCCCCGGACGTTTCGACCGGCAGATCCCGGTCGGCAACCCCGACATGGCGGGTCGCCGGGCCATCCTGAAGGTCCACGCCAAGGGCAAGCCGATCGACTCCGACGCCGATCTCGACGGTCTGGCCAAGCGCACGCCCGGCATGTCCGGAGCGGATCTGGCCAACGTCGTCAACGAGGCGGCGCTGCTCACCGCACGGGAGAACAAGCAGACGATCACCGCCGAGGCCCTCGAAGAGGCGGTCGACCGGGTCATCGGCGGTCCGCGCCGCAAGTCCCGGATCATCAGCGAACACGAGCGCAAGGTCGTCGCCTATCACGAGGGCGGCCATACTCTTGCTGCCTGGGCGATGCCCGATCTCGACCCGATCTACAAGGTCACGATCCTGGCGCGCGGGCGCACCGGCGGCCACGCGCTCGCCGTCCCCGAGCAGGACAAGGACCTGATGACCCGCTCGGAGATGATCGCGCGGCTGGTGATGGCGATGGGCGGCCGTGCCGCCGAGGAACTGGTCTTCCACGAGCCGACGACCGGCGCGTCGTCGGACATCGACCAGGCGACGAAGATCGCGCGTGCGATGGTCACCGAGTACGGCATGAGTTCGAAGCTGGGTGCGGTGCGCTACGGCCAGGACCAGGGCGATCCGTTCCTCGGCCGGTCCATGGGCTCGCACACCGACTACTCCGCGGAAATCGCGAGCGAGATCGACGACGAGGTGCGCCGGCTCATCGAGGCCGCGCACACCGAGGCGTGGGCCATCCTGACCGAGTACCGGGACACCCTGGACGTGCTCGCGACGCAGCTCCTCGAGAAGGAGACGCTGACCCGCAAGGACCTCGAGAAGATCTTCGCCGACGTCGACAAGCGTCCGCGGATCACCGCGTTCAACGACTTCGGCGAACGCACTCCGAGTGACAAACCGCCGGTGAAGACGCCGGGAGAGCTGGCGATCGAACGCGGTGAGCCGTGGCCGCCGCCGGAGCAGGCCAAGATCCCCGAGCCGGTGGGTGCCGGTTATCCCGGTGGGCCGCAGGTCCCCGGCCAGGTGCCGAACTACCCGCCGATGTATCCCGAGCCGGGTGGTCCGACACCCCCGACGCAGGGCAATCCGGAACCGCGGTACCCCGACCACGGATATCCGCCGGCCGATCCCGGCCCCCACTATCCGAATCCCCAGTATCCGAACCCCCAGTACCCGAACCCGAACTACCCCAACCCGCAGTATCCGGACCCGGGCAACGGCCGGACGGCACCCGGGTCGGGCGGGCCGTACGGGGGCGGCACGCGTCCGGATTACGGCGCGCCGCGCGATTGGTCCGCACCCGGTTGGCCGCCCGAGCCCGACCCGCGGTCGGGTCGCAACGGCGACACGAACGGCTGGGGTCATCGCGCCGGTGACGACGACTCGCGTCCGAGTTCGTAAAGTGGCCGGATGAGTATCAGCGAGCGGCGGGACGCCGTACTCGAGGGACCCCGGTCCGACTTCGACCAGGCACGCGCCGAAGCCGCGGTCCGCGAGTTGCTGCTCGCCGTCGGCGAGGACCCGGATCGGGAGGGTCTGATCCGGACGCCCACGCGGGTGGCGAACGCCTACCGGGAGATGTTCGCCGGTCTGTACACCGAGCCCGACGAGGTCCTCGCCACGACGTTCGACGAGGACCACGACGAGCTGGTGCTGGTGAAGGACATCCCGATGTACTCCACCTGCGAGCATCATCTGGTGTCGTTCCACGGTGTCGCCCACGTCGGCTACATCCCTGGCACCTCGGGCCGGGTGACCGGGCTGTCCAAGTTGGCGCGCCTGGTCGACCTGTACGCGAAGCGTCCGCAGGTCCAGGAGCGGCTCACCAGCCAGATCGCCGACGCGATGATGCGCAGACTCGAACCCCGCGGGGTGATCGTGGTGATCGAGGCCGAGCACCTGTGCATGGCCATGCGCGGTATCCGCAAACCCGGCGCGACGACCACCACGTCGGCGGTGCGGGGCATCTTCAAGACCAGTGCGGTGTCCCGCGGCGAAGCCCTCGACCTGATCGCCCGGTGACGCAGGCGTACGCAGTCCCCGCCGGCGGCGGTGTGCACCGGACTCTCGTGATGGGCGTCCTCAACGTCACCGCCGACTCGTTCTCCGACGGCGGCCGCTACCTCGACGCCGATGCAGCCATCGCACACGGGCTCGAACTCATCGAGCAGGGTGCCGACCTCATCGACGTCGGTGGCGAATCGACCCGGCCCGGCGCGGTCCGGGTCGACCCCGGTCTCGAGGCCGAGCGCGTGGTCCCGGTGATCGGCGAACTCGCCGCGCGCGGGGTGACCGTGTCGGTCGACACGATGCGCGCCCCGGTCGCGGCCGCCGCGATCCGGGCCGGCGCCGCGATCGTCAATGACGTGTCCGGCGGGCGTGCCGACGCCGACATGGCGCGGGTCGTCGCGGACGCGGGATTGCCGTGGATCCTGATGCACTGGCGCCCGGCCGGGGACAGCTCGGACCGGCGGTTCACGCACCGCAGCGGAGACGTCGACGGGTACCGGGACGTGGTTGCCGAGGTGAGTGGGGAACTGCTCGCCCAGGTCGACGCGGCGGTGTCGGCCGGCGTCGATGCCGACCGCCTCATCCTGGATCCGGGGCTGGGCTTCGCCAAGACCGCCGAGCACAATTGGGCCCTGCTTCACGCATTGCCCACCATCACCGGTCTCGGCTTCCCGGTGCTGGTCGGAGCCTCCCGCAAACGCTTCCTCGGGGCGCTGCTGCGTCGCGACGGTGCGGACCGGCCGCCCGCCGGACGCGATGTCGCCACCGCGTCGGTCTCGGCGCTGTCCGCCGCCGCGGGCGCGTGGGGGGTGCGCGTCCACGACGTCGCGAGCAGTCGCGACGCGGTCGCGGTCGCGGCGGCCTGGCGTACCGGCGGTTCCCGAACCTCGTCCTCGGTAGGAGACTCGAATGGCTGACCGGATCGAACTGCGCGGCCTCAAGGTCCGCGGCAATCACGGTGTGTTCGACCATGAACGGGCCGACGGCCAGGACTTCTACATCGACGTCGTGCTCTGGGTGGACCTACGGGCCGCCGGCGAGTCCGACGACCTCGCCGACACCGTCGACTACGGCGCGCTCGCGCAGCAGGTCGCCGGCATCGTCGGGGGCGAACCGCGCAACCTCATCGAGAAGGTGGGGGCCGAGGTCGCGGAGTCGATCATGACCGACGAGCGCATCGATGCCTGCGAGGTGACCGTGCACAAGCCGTCGGCGCCGATCCCACTGACCTTCGACGACGTCGCGGTGGTGACCAGGCGTTCCCGCAAGGGGACGCGATGAGCCGCGCGGTGCTCTCGGCCGGTTCCAACATCGGTGACCCGACCGCGCACCTGCGTTCGGTCGTCGAGGCTTTCGCCGACGACCTGGTCGCGGTGTCCGCGGTCTATTCGACGCCGCCGTGGGGCGGGGTCGAGCAGGAGGACTTCCGCAACATCACGCTCGTCGTCGACGGCCCGCATGATGCGCGCGGGTGGCTCGAGCGCGGATTCGAACTCGAGCGGGCGGCCGAACGGACGCGCGAGATCCGCTGGGGGCCGAGAACTCTCGACGTCGACGTGATCACCGTGTCCGAGTCCGGCCAGGTCGTCGTATCCGGGGACCCGGACCTGGCACTGCCCCATCCCCGTGCCGCGCAACGGGCTTTCGTCCTCGTCCCGTGGCTCGAGATCGAACCCGATGCCACCCTCTGGACCCCGGACGGTGCGCGCGCGGTGTCCGATCTCGTGGCCCGGCTCGACGCCACAGAGCGGGACGCGGTGCGTCCGGTCGGCCGCCTGACCGGGGTCGAGTCGTGACCGCGCCGGATCCGCGCCGGCCGGATCAGGACGACGAGGAGACCGGTCTCGGTCCCACCCGGGTCCGCGATCTCGCCGTCATCGCAGCGGTCACGGCGATCGTCGCGTGGATCCTGGTGCGGTACAACTACTCCGATTTCCCGCCGCTGCCGTTGCTCGCCGGTGTGGTGCTGTATGTGCTTGCCGCACTCGAGATCGTCATCGCCTTCGTCGTCCGTTCCCGGGTCGATTCGCGGGATGTCGGTCGCGCGCGGGGACAACTCCATCCACTCACGGCCGCGCGAGTGCTGGCCCTGGCCATGGCTTCTGCGATCCTCGGCGCGATCGCCGTCGGGGTGTGGCTGGGTCTGCTGGCCTTCCTGCTCGGCCAACACGATCTGGCCGCTGCCGACCACGACCGGCCGGGCGCGATCGTCGGACTGATCGGCGGGGTGGTCCTCGTCGGTGCCGCGCTGTGGCTCGAGTACTGCTGCCGAGCACCCGACGATCCGTCCGCCGTCGGCGGTCCGTGAGGGTCGGGGCGAGTGTCGGACGCCCCGCCCACTCGTCGCCTAACATGTCGACTATCGGAGAAACTCCGCACCCGCCTGCGGTCCGAATGCACTCACAGCGGGTAAATTCACGATCATGACGACCTCGAACGGCCGTGCCGCCGACTCGCGCCGCTCGAGTCGGTCGACGGCTCAGTGGTTGCTCGGCCTCTTGATCGTGCTCGCATTGATCGCCAGCATCCTGATGGTCTTCACCGACAGGCTGTCGATCACCGGCTCGCTGGCAGTCATCGCGGCGTTGTGGGCGGCCGTCATCGGCGCGATCCTGGTGACGAAGTTCCGTCGACAGGCCGAGAGCGCCGAGGCGAAGAGCCGTGACCTCCGGTTGGTCTACGAACTGCAGCTGGAACGCGAGATCGCCGCGCGTCGGCAGTACGAACTCGATGTCGAGACGACCATCCGCAAAGAGGTCACCGCCGAGTCGAACGAAGAACTCTCCGAGCTCAAGGCCCAGGTGCTGGCGTTGCGTTCCAGCCTGGAGATGCTCCTCGGTGAACCGCTGCCGGATCAGCGGGTCGCCCTGTCGAGTGAGAAGATGCGCGAACTGGCCTCGGGCCTGAACGACGAATCACGCGCGGGACGTCGATCCGGCGCACCCTACGGCGGTGGCTTCTCCGGTGATATCGGTGGCGTGTCCTCCTACGGCGCCACCTACGCCGACGACGGGGTGCTCGCCGCGCGCGACTTCGCGGCGACGGCTCCGACCGCGGACGACGGCAGGCATACGGGACCGGTCGATCCCAACGAGATGACCGAGGTGATCCCGGTCGTCACCGACGATCCGATCTCGGGCCGCATCGCCACCGAGGTATCGCCCGATGAGCCCGCGGCGACGAGCGCGCCGGCCGAACCCGCTGCCGCGACGGGGACGTCCGGGAGGACGTCCGACTCAGACGTCTCCGACGCCGAGATCGTCGACACCGATCACGCCGACGGCCCGGAGGCCTCCGCAGGCGCCGAGACCTCGGGTGCGGACGGTGCGTCGACCGGCGCCGGCGAGTCCGCGTCAGTGCCGTTCTCCGGGGGCTTCTACCTCGGGAACGACACCGACGCGGCGGATACCCGAGGCCCGGGATCGCAGTCGCCGGTCGCGGACGCGAATCAACCGCTCTACACCGACGACACCCCGACCGACGAATGGTCGACCCGGGCGGCGTCGGGCGAAGCACCCGAGAGCGATGAGACCCCGGGCGTCGCGGATGCTTCCGACGACGTGGAGCCCCCGCCCTTCCTCGGGTCCGCTGGACGACACGAGAATCAGCCGGGCGGTCGGCCCGCGGAGTCCTTCGGCGGTGGTCGTCGACGCCGTGCGGTTGCCGACGACGCGGAATCGGCACACTCGGCGGGGTTGCCCGTCTCCGAACTCCTGAGCCAGCTGCGGTCACAGACGGAGTCCACCGGCGGCGGACGGCGCCGACGGAACGGCTGATCCGCCCGGCCGCTTGCGACACTGCCGGGTCGCGGTCCGATGCCCCTGTCATCCGTCCGGGTGCATCTGCGGCGTTGCCGCGGATTCGCCGATACGAGTTGGACGATCGCCCTAGTATTCCCGTATGAGCGAGACGCTCGCGGGTGGGGAGTTCGGTCTCGGGCCGGGGTCCGATCCGTCGATGGCCGCGATCCGCCATACCGAGCGCGGGAACGCGGTCAAGCAGTCGCTGGTGAGCACCGCGGTGTTCTTGCCGGTCATCGCGTGGTGGCCGACGGTGTTGTGGCTCTTCACCTTCGACCCGCTCGACGGCACCCCGTTCCCCGAGTACCACGCGAACCTCCAGGCCAACGGTCCCGAGGCGAGCCTGTTGCTCATCTGGTCGCTGACGGCTCTGATGCCGCTGTACATGGTTCTCGTGCTGGGGATCTGGGCTCGTAATCCGATGCGGTCGGGGATCGCGGTGGTGATCGGCGCGGTCGGAGCACTCGGATTCTGGGGTGGTCAGGTCCCGGTCCTGGTGCGATCGGGAGACTACCCCGTGCTCACGCTCTGTTCGGAGCACATGCCCGCCTTCGTCGTGATGCTGATCGTGGCGTGGTCGGTCGCGCGTCGACGTGGATTCTGGTGGGTGCTGGCCATTCCGGTCATCATGCTGCTGGCGATCAACGCGTACGAGGGCTGGGCGTCGAACCCGGTCGACGCGATCGTCGACGGCACCGGGAGACTCCTCGACGTCCCGGCCTCGCAGGTACTGGACCCGTTCTCGCCGAGATTCCGTTCACCGTTCGACGACGTGGTCGACATCGTGGCGGGCATCCTGACCCTGTGGGTGGTCGACGCCGTATTCGGCGCGTTGTCCAGGCAGGCGCGTGAGCCGCAGCAGTCCCGGCCGGGGAGCTGGCGCTGACGAAATCCGTTGCCACGACGTCGAAGTCAGAACTGCATCGCCACGGCGCGTCCGACGGTGAACGCGATGAACCCCAGGCTCAGCACGACGCCCAGGACGCACAGCACACGGGCGAACCGCCCGGCCGAACCCGGCTGACCACGGCCGGCGAGATACCAGCCGGCCACGCCGACCGGCAGGCCCAGTCCGCCGACGACGCTCAACGGGATCGCCGCCACACCGCATGCGAGCGACGCGGTGGTCCGCCGGGTCGCACCCGGGCCGGGCCGAGGTGGGTCCAGCACCGGTAGATCGCGCGAGGCGCGGACCGTCGACGAACCGGGATCATGCTGGGGGACAGCGTGTCCGGGGAGTCCGGAGTATGCCGTCGCGCCCCGTGCGATGGTGGGCCGAGCGCCGTCGTCCCTCGGCCGGGTGGCACCGGTGACCGGGATCGCAGCAGTTGGTGCGAAGGCGGTCGGGGGCAGCGCCGGCGGTGCGGGTCGGGACATCGGTGGACCGGACATCGGTGCCGCCGCGGCGTGGCCGCGCACGGTGCGCTCCGGCCGCGGTGGCGCCGGGGCGAAGACCGTCGAGTCGATCGCCGAACGGAGCTCGGCGGCAAAGGCGCCCGCCGACGACGGACGGTCCGTCCGGCTCTTCGCGAGACCGGAGCGCACCACGCCGGACACCGCCCGCGGCACGTCGGGACGGAGGTCGGACAGCTCCGGGGGCGGGGTGCTGAGGTGGTGGTGGATCATCATGGCGGGCGTCCGTGCGGTGAATGGCACTGTGCCCGAGATCAATTCGAAGACGCTGCAGGCCAGTGAGTAGACGTCGCTGCGGGCATCGAGGGTCTCGGCCGAGAGCTGTTCGGGTGACGAATAGGGGAATGAGCCGATGACGAGATCCGTCGAGGTGAGCGAGGTGGCACCACCGTCGGTCGGGCGCGCTATCCCGAAGTCCGCCAGCCGGATACGCCGGCGCGTGACGTGCTGGGGGAGTCGCGGATCGGACTCCCCGGGGCTGATCAGGATGTTCGCCGGTTTGACGTCGCGGTGCAGCAGTCCGGAGCGGTGTGCGTGATCGAGCGCCGCGCCGATCGCGTCGCCCACGGCCGCGACGTCGGCGAGCGGGAGCCCGCCGGGGCTGGTGGCGAGCACTGCCGCGGCGTCCGTGCCGGGCACGTACTGCATCGAGATCCAGAGTCGTCCCTCCACTTCGCCCCGGTCGTAGACGCTGACGATGCACGGGTGGTCCAGTTGGGCGGCGAGGTCGGCCTCGCGGGTGAACCGGGCGCGGAAGATCGGATCGTTCGACACCTGCTCGGCGAGCACCTTGATCACGTCATGGCGCGGGAGCCGTGGATGGCGGACGAGGTACACCTCACCCATCCCGCCCGCACCGATCCTGCGCACGACCCGGTAACCGGCGAACTCTGTGCCCGGTTCCAAGCTCATGGGCGGGACCTTCGTGTGCGGGGGTGTGTCGATGTCGTCCGGGCCGGCAATCCTGGGCGGACTGCGGCTGTCTCAGACTACGCCGCGTCGGCGCAGGTCACCGGTGGTTCGGTGGATCGGTCGGCACGACCGGCGGATCGACCGGACGACCTCGAGGTGACACCTGTCACAGACGTTGGCACCGGCCGCGGTGTCGGACCTACTCTTGCTCTGCAACGTCTGGTACCCGTGCCGACGCCGCCGCGATGAGTCCGCTCATCCGACGGACGTCTCGGCAGATGCGGGACTGGAACGACACTCTGGAGGACAGCGGTGACCTCACCGAGCGGTGATGCCGGTATGCCATCGGCACGGCGAACCGGTGGCGATGACGCCTTCGTCGATGGCTCGCACCTCCGTTCCGGTCTCACCGACCCGTTTCCCGGCATGACGAATCTGCCGACGCCCGCTCGCCTCACCGTCGGCCTCGTGTCCGCCGGCCGCGTCGGGACCGCTCTGGGCGAGGCGCTCGAGAAGGCCGGGCATGTGGTCGGAGCCGTGGTGGCGCGGTCGCCCGAGTCCCGGGCCCGCGCGGTGAGTCGACTCCCCGATTCCGAGGTCCTCGACCTCGACGCGGTCGTCGCGCGATCCGAGTTGCTGCTGGTCAGCGTGCCCGACTCCGAGCTCGCCGCCGTGGTCAACGAGATCGCGGCGTCCGACTCGCTCCGTCCGGGGACGATCGTCGCGCACACCGCGGGCGCGCACGGGGTGGCCGTGCTGCAACCGCTGACCGACCGCGGTGCACTGGGGATCGCACTGCATCCGGCGATGACGTTCGTGGGTTCGGAGGACGACACCGCGCGCCTCACCAACGCCTGTTTCGCCGTCACCGCCGCCGATGCGGTCGGCGAGGCCATCGCGTCGTCGCTGGTGCTGGAAATGGGCGGTGACCCGGTGCGGATCGCCGAAGCCGAGCGCACGCTCTACCACGCCGCACTGGCCCACGGCGCCAACCACCTGATCGCCTTGATCTCCGACGCGGTCCTCGCACTCAACGCCGCCATCGACCACTCCGGCCGCGACACCGCGACCGTCGACGGACACGGTAACCGCCTCGCCGAACGCATCCTCGGGCCGTTGGCCGCGGCGTCGCTGCGAAACGTGCTGGAACTCGGCCCGTCGGCGCTGACCGGGCCCGTCGCCCGCGGTGACGCGCCCGCGGTCGCCCGACACCTGGCGGCGCTGCGCACCGTCCCCGCCGGCCCGGGACCGCACGGCATCGCCGAGGCATATCGCACACTCGCCCGGCGCGCCGCGGACCACAGCCACGCACCGCAGGCGTTGATCGACGCATTGGAGGACCGATGACATCAAGCGGAGGAGACGGCGTGAGCGGCCCGTCCGACGCACAGCCCACCTACTCGGCCGGCAGGATGACCGTGCATCGAGAGCCGGCGTCCCTGAGCCGCGTCGCCCGCGCGCTGCGGGCCGCGGGCAAACGTGTCGTGCTCGTCCCGACCATGGGTGCCCTGCACGCCGGCCATCTGCAGCTCGTCCGGGCCGCCAAGGCGAAGGGCAACACCGTGGTGGTGGTGTCCATCTTCGTCAACCCGTTGCAGTTCGGCGCCGGCGAGGACCTCGACGCCTACCCGCGCACCCTCGACGCCGACCTCGCGCTCCTCGAGCCGCTGGGCGTCGAGCTGGTGTTCGCGCCGTCCGCGTCGTCGATGTACCCGAACGGTCCGCGGACGACGGTGCACCCGGGCGAGGTGGGCCGAATCCTCGACGGGATCTCGCGGCCGACACACTTCGCCGGGATGCTGACGGTGGTCCTCAAGCTGCTCAACATCGTCGGACCCAATGCGGCGTTCTTCGGTGAGAAGGACTATCAGCAGCTGGTGCTCATCAAGCAGATGGTGACCGACCTGAACCTCGACGTCGACATCGTCGGCGTCCCGACCGTCCGCGAGTCCGACGGGCTGGCGATGTCGTCACGCAACCGCTACCTCACCCCGGAGCAGCGGGAGCTGGCGACGACGCTCTCGGCGTCGCTCGTCGCGGGGGCCCACGCGGCCGAAAGCGGACGCGAAGCCATCCTCGCCGCCGCGCGGTCGGTGCTCGCCACGGTCCCGGAGATCGAGGTCGACTACCTGGACCTGCGCGGGCGTCAGCTCGAGGAACCACCGGAGAAGGGCGCGGGACGGCTGCTCGTCGCCGCCCGGCTCGGCGGCGCACGCCTGATCGACAACGTCGGCGTGACGGTCGGCGGCGTCGCCGCGCTCGAAGAAGAAATCGCCTGGACCAATGCCACCACAACCACGACAGAGGGACGATGACCATGTTGCGCACCATGATGACCTCGAAGATCCACCGCGCCACCGTGACCCAGGCCGACCTGCACTACGTCGGCTCGGTGACCATCGACTCCGATCTGCTCGACGCCGCGGGTCTGCTCGAGGGTGAGCAGGTCACGATCGTCGACATCGACAACGGCGCCCGGCTGGTGACCTACGCGATCGCCGGCGAGCGCGGCAGTGGTGTCATCGGGATCAACGGTGCGGCAGCGCATCTCGTTCACCCCGGCGACCTGGTCATCATCATCGCCTACAGCATGCTCGATGCGGCCGAGCTGCGTGAGTACTCGCCGAACGTGGTGTTCGTCGACGCGCAGAACCGCATCGTGACCACGGGCGACGATCCGGCCGACGTACCCGCGGGGTCGGGCCTGCTCGACCCGCGTCACCTCGACGGTCCGATCTTCGCCGACGCCTCGCTCTGACGCGGCGACGACCTTTGATGCTGCTCACCGTCGACGTCGGCAACACCAACATCCATCTCGGCGTGTACGCCGGGGTCGGGGATCACGCGCGCCTGGTGCGTGATTGGCGAATCCACACCGACCCGCATTACACCGCCGACGAACTGGCGTGGGCGTTCCGCGGCATGCTCGGCGACGACATCGAGCAGGTGACCGGGGTGAGTGCGCTGTCGACGGTTCCGTCGCTCCTGCGCGAACTGCGCGTGATGGTGCCGCGCTACTTCGGCAACGGGCCACACGTGCTGCTCGAACCGGGTGTGCGGACCGGGGTTCCCCTCCTGGTCGACAACCCGAAAGAGGTCGGCACCGACCGGGTCGCCAATTGCCTTGCCGCGCACACGGAATTCGGCGGACCATGCATCGTGGTCGCGTTCGGTACCGCAACGGTCGTCGACGCGGTCTCCGCGACGGGCGAGTTCCTCGGCGGGGCCATCGCACCGGGCGTCAACCTCGCGGTCGAGGCGCTGTCGGAGCACACCGTGACCATGCGGAAGGTCGAGTTGATGCCGCCTCGCAGCGTGCTCGGCAAGAACACCGTCGAAGCGCTCCAGTCGGGCATCCTGTACGGCTTCGCCGGTCAGGTGGACGGGTTGGTCGACCGCGTCTGCGACACCGTCCCGGGATTCGACGGCGACGACGTGACGGTGGTCGCCACCGGGTTTCTCGCGCCGCTGATGTTCGACGAATGTCGTTCCCTCACCGATCATCACCCGCACCTGACCCTGGATGGCCTGCGCCTGGTCCACGAACGGGCCAAGGCGAATCCGCGTCGCGGGAAGTAGATCTAGTGTCCCGCGCCGGAATTCGTTGATGATTGCGACGCCCAGGCGGCGCCTCGCTTCGTTGGCGTCGTCGCAGGTACATCCAGTAGCTGCGTCCTCCGCCGCCTCGCGATGCATCCACCTGGACCGCCGAACTCATGAAACGAATTTCCGACCCGGGACACTAGGCGAACCGAACAGCGGCACGGGGATTCGGCGTGTCATCGGTGCGCGCGGAGTGCTGCCTCGGTGTAGGCCGTGATGCGGTCGGTCAGTTCGTCGGCGGTCAGGTCGGTGCCGGCCAGCTGGTGGATCTGGGCGTCGACGGCGGCGAAGGCGAGCCGGAGGTCGGCGGCCGCGGACTGCGCCGTCCAGCCGTCGGCGACGAGATGGGCGCTCAACCGGTCGATCAGCCAATCGATCAGGGTGGTGTACTCCGTGGCCAGGCGTGTCGGGTCGGCCAGTTCGCGCAGCCGCCCATGGGCGCGGCCGTGCGTAGAGTTCTCGCGGACCGCGACCTCGATCACCGCATGAAGCACCTCCGGCCACGGGCACGAACCGGGCGGGTGGTCGGCGAGGACGGCCGTCATCGCCCCGGCGGCCGCGTCGAGATGGCGAAGCGCGAGTTCGTCGAAGATCGCCTGCTTGTCGCCGAAGTACTGATAGATCGAGCCCACCGACACCCCGGCCTTCTCGGCGATGCGGTTGGTCGTCATCTCCGCGCCCTCGGTGTCGAGAAGCTGAGTGGCCGCCTCGAGGATCGTGTCGACGGTGAACGAAGAGCGTTGCTGCCGTGGCCTTTTGCGCATCTGATCGATCCTCGTGGAATGCGAGTTGTGGAGTCCCGCCGCCGGTTCGACGATGGATACATGATCCGCCGATCCGGAACCCCCGAATCCTACCTTCGCTTCTTGCCCGAGCCATGGCGCTCCGTCGCCGCCGGGGTCGCGGCCGAATCCACCTGGTGGACCTGGCCGTCGAGCTCCGGCCGGCCGTACGGGGAGGTCGACGTCCACATCCTGCGGGCGCGCCGGAGCGCGGCACCGCTGCGCGTGTTGCTGCTGCATGGCGGTGGCGGACACAGTGCCCTGGTCTGGCCGCTGGGCGCGATCCTCGCGGACGAGGGGTTCGAGGTCCTCGCCCCCGATCTGCCGCAGTACGGACGCACGCGGGTGGCCGATCCGGGGAGGGTCCGCTACCAGGACTGGGTCGATCTGATCTCCGATCTCGTGGTGGCCGAGACCGAGGACGATCCGCGTCCGCTCATCGTGCTGGGGGCGAGTCTCGGTGGGATGCTCGCCTACGAGGTCGCGAGCCGGACCGGACGGGTGGCCGCGGTCGTCGCGACCTGCCTGCTCGATCTGGCCGGGGATCCCGATGCGCGTCGAGCGGTCGCGCGTACGCCGGCGCTCGCGCGACTGATCCCGCTGATGCCGGTGCTCGCCCGCGTCGGGGTGCTCGCCCGGATGCGGTTCCCGATCCGCTGGGTGGCGCCGATGTCGGCGATGAGTCGCGACCCGGAACTGTCCCGGGTCTGCGTCGACGACCGTCTCGGTGCCGGATCGTCGGTGTCGCTGGGATTCCTGGCGGACCTGATGACGCACGAGGTGCCGGACCCTGAGGAGTATCGGGGTCCTCGGGTGCTGCTGGTCCATCCGGCGGCCGACTCCTGGACGCCGCCGGAGGTCAGCGTGCGCTTCGCGCGACGGATCGCGGCGCGCGCCGACATCCATCTGCTCACCGGGTGCGGGCACTTCCCGGTCGAACAGCCCGGCGTCGACGAACTCGCCGAACACCTCCGTGCGTTGGCCGCCGAACTCATCGGGACGACGTGACCCCGGATCGTCAGCGGAACGCGCGCAGCAGAGGAGTGGGATCGTGGTCGACGTCGGTGCCGTCGGAGTTCCGCAGGAGTGCGTCGAGGACGAGGCCGTCGAGCGCGGCGACCAATTGCCGGGCCTCGGTGCGGGGCAGCCCGCCGTCGACGAGTCCGTCGACGTAGCGCTCACGGTGCCCGACCATCGCCCGTCGCAGGTCCTCGTCGCGTGTCGACAGGAGCATGAGCTCATAACGAGCCCTGGTACAGACGCGGTCACTGCCCAGCCAGCGGGCGATCACCTCCTGCGTCGTCTCGCCCTCGGCGGCCCGATCCCCGGTGTACACGTGCTCGACGAGAGCCGCGAGGAAACCGCTCTGACCGCCGAAATGATGCCGAACGCTCCCGTGTGGCACCCCGGACGCGTCTTCGACCGCGCGTGCCGACGCCTGCCGGCTGCCGACGGTGCCGATCAGGGTGATGCCGGTGTCAAGCAGTAGGTCACGCGTCGACCCGTTGGGTGATTTCTCCACGCGGAGAAGTTTATCTGCTAACTTCTTCTCCATGTGGAGAACAGTCTCATGAAGGTCGTCGTGGTGGGGGCCGGGATCGCCGGCCTGTGTACCGCGGTCGGACTGGCATCGACGGGTGCCCGGGTGACGGTCGTCGAGCGCGCGCCCGAGATACGCGGCGGGGGTGCGGGCCTGAGCATCTTCGCCAACGGGGTCCGTGCACTCGATGCGTTGGGTATGCGGTCGGTCCTCGGCGACGCCGCGGCGCCGACCCCGCCGGCGAGCGGAACCCGGACACCGGGCGGGCGATGGCTCAGTCGGTTCGACCCGGCGTCGCTGACCGACATGCGCGTCGTCCGCCGCACCGATCTCCACGCGGCCCTCCTCGCGGCCGCGGCCGACGTCGTGGACATCAGGACCGGTTCCGGCGTCGATGACACCATGTCCGACCGTGGTCTCATACGACTGGCCGACGGCACCGAGATCGGTGACTGCGATCTGATCGTCGGCGCCGACGGTCTGCGCAGCCGGGTGCGTGCCGCGGTCGTCGAGGACCCCGGCGCCCGGCGATGTGGCTACTCCGCGTGGCGGGCCATCACGACGACCCCGGTGTCGGTCGACGCGGCCGGCGAGACGACCGGACGTGGGGCGCGTTTCGGGATTGCGCCGCTCCCTGACGGGCATGTCTACTGGTTCGCCTCGGTGTCGGACGACGGGGATGACGCGGCGGGCGGGCTCGATGCAGTGCGGCAACGGTTTTCGGGGTGGCATCGACCGATCGGGCAGCTGCTCGACGCCACCGATCCGGCGACCGTCGGATACCTGCCGATCGAGGAGCTCGCCAAGCCGCTGCCGACGTTCGTCAGAGCGGGCCGGGGGTGCGCGAGTGTTCTCGTCGGCGACGCCGCGCACGCGATGACCCCGAATCTGGGTCAAGGTGCCAACCAGGCGATGGAGGACGCGGCCACCCTGACCGCGCTGCTACGCCGGCACGGCCGCGCTGACCTCGACGAGGCCTTGCGCACCTACGACCGGCTCCGACGCCCGCGGACCCAGCGGATCGCGCGGCAGGCGTCGATGATCGGCCGGGTCGGGCAACTGCGTGCCGGCCCCGCGGTCTGGGCGCGCGACCTCGCTCTGCGCATGACGCCCGACGCCGTCCTGAACGCGCAGATGCGACGCGTGCAGCGGTGGCAGCCGCCGGAAGTGTGACGACGTCGGTGTGACGACCTCGGTCGGGTCGGGGTCTGGCCGGTGCGGGTGTGCTGTGGCATACTCGTCGCCGTGATCACGAGCTGTCGGGAGTGTTGTCAGGGCTAGTACCGCGTCTGCGGCTGCCCTCCTTCGCGCTCCCCGCTCGATCTCGATCACCTGAGGACTTCCTCTCATGACCGCTTCGGTTGCTTCTTCTACTCGTCCTTCTTCCGCCGGTACGGTGTTCGCCCCTGCTTCGGTGTTCGCCGCTGTACCGCCGACCGTCGCCCCGGCCCCGTCTGCGCCGCTGTCGTTGCGGGTCGAGGACTACGCGTCCGCCGTCGCCGCCGGTGCCACCCCCGTCGACGTCCGCTCCCACCGGCGCCGTCAGCTCGACGGCGCACTTTTCGGGGCCCTGGCCATCGACGCCGTCGAGGTTCTCGACCGGCTCACGCCGGACACCCCGGACTCACTGCGCGTCGCCCGGCCGGAATCACGATGGATCCTCGTCAGCGAGGACGGGCACGAGGCCGAATGGCTCGCCTGGCACCTGCAGGCGCGCGGGGTGCACGGTGCGGTGTTCGTCGTCGGCGGGCACCGTCGGATGCGGTCGGCACGGGTCAACGGCCGGATTCGGCCCGACGACCTCGCCGTCATCTCCGCCCACGAGAGCTGAACCCGCCCAGGCCGACCCAATTGTGTCCGCGGTCACCGCGCGGCGGTGAGTTGGAGTCGATGACCGGCCCCGATAGGGTGCGTGGGGTGAGTGACAGCCCGACCAGCACCGCCACCCCCGAAGCGACCGACGAGCAGACGCCCGAGCAGTTGCGCATCCGCCGCGAGAAGCGTGAGCGGATCCTGGCCGAGGGTCGCGAGGCCTACCCGGTCGCCATCCCGCGCACCCACAGCCTCGGTGAGATCCGCGCGGCCTACCCCGACCTCGAGGCCGGTACCGAGACCGGACAGCACGTCGGCGTGAGCGGACGCGTGATCTTCTTGCGCAACAAGGGCAAGCTCTGCTTCGCCACGCTGCAGGAGGGCGACGGCACGCAGCTGCAGGCGATGGTCAGCTTCAACGGCGTCGGCGAGGAAGCGCTGGCGCGGTGGAAGTCCGAGGTGGATCTCGGGGACATCGTGTTCATCTCGGGCGAGGTCATCAGCTCGCGCACCGGCGAACTCTCGGTGATGGCCGACGGCTGGCAGATGGCGTCGAAGTCGTTGCGGCCGTTGCCCGTCGCGCACAAGGACATGAACGAGGAGACTCGCGTCCGGCAGCGCTACGTCGACCTCATCATGCGCCCGGAGGCCCGCAGCATCGCCCGCACCCGGATCTCGGTGATCGCCGAACTCCGTGCGGCGCTGGGCCGTCGGGGTTTCCTCGAGGTCGAGACCCCGATGCTGCAGACCCTGCACGGTGGGGCGGCCGCGCGACCGTTCGTCACGCACTCCAATGCCTTCGACATCGACCTGTTCCTGCGCATCGCACCGGAGCTGTTCCTCAAGCGCTGTGTGGTCGGCGGCATCGAGCGCGTCTTCGAGATCAACCGTAACTTCCGCAACGAGGGTGCCGACTCCACGCATTCGCCGGAGTTCGCGATGCTCGAGACCTATCAGGCCTACGGCACCTACGACGACTCCGCCGTCATGATCCGCGAACTGGTGCAAGAGGTTTCGCAGGCGGCGCTCGGCACCCAGACCCCTACCATGCCGGACGGTTCCACCTACGACCTCTCGGGTGAGTGGACCGCACTCGAGATGTACCCGTCGCTGTCGGAGGCGCTGGGCGAGCAGATCGTCCCGGCCGGCGCCGACGGGGAGACCACCGTCGAGCAGTTGCTGGCCATCGCGGCGCGCGTCGGCCTCGAGATCCCGAAGGACAAGGGATACGGGCACGGCAAGCTCGTCGAGGAACTCTGGGAGCACATGGTCGGCGAGAAGCTGGACCGCCCGGTCTTCGTCCGCGACTTCCCGGTCGAGACCTCGCCACTCGTCCGCGCACACCGGTCGCAGATCGGCGTCGTGGAGAAGTGGGACCTCTACGTACGCGGCTTCGAGCTGGCGACCGGATATTCCGAACTCGTCGACCCCGTCATCCAGCGCGAGCGCTTCGCCGATCAGGCCCGCCTGGCCGCCGCCGGCGACGACGAGGCGATGGTCCTCGACGAAGAGTTCCTCGCCGCGATGGAGTACGGCATGCCCCCGACCACCGGCACCGGCATGGGCATCGACCGCCTGCTGATGGCCCTCACCGGCCTCGGTATCCGCGACACCATCCTGTTCCCGCTGGTGAAACCCCGCACCTGACGGGATTTCGTAGCGCGGATACGCGCTATATCCGCATCTACGCTACGGATTTCCGTCGTAGGGCTGTACGGATCTGACGAGGTCGTTCTGTCGGGTGCGGTCTCGCTGGAATGCGACGGCGTCACTGTGGAAAGCCATCCCATCGATCTCGATGGCGATCTTCGACGCCTCGAACGCGAAGTCGAGGACGTAGCCACACGCCGGCGTGTTGGCCGACCACCCCGTGAATCCGCTTCCGTCGAGTAGCTTCGCGGTGATCCGCTCCGCCTCCGACCTCGCGCCCGACGACATCGCCTCCAGCATCGCCCGCGCGCGTGGCGAACCCCGACGAGCCGCATCCGCATCCGATCGTCGACCGTTCGGTCGGCCACCCGGAAGACACCTCGCGTGACCCGGACCCACTGTCCGGTCCGAACCCGATGCCGGATGCCGTCGGCCGATACGCCGTGCGAGTGTGCCTGATGCGTGGTGAAGACGCCGTCGTGGGAAGCGATCATGGCGCGCAGGTCGTCGGTCATACACACTTCGACGCACCGCACGTCCGGCCGGTTCCCAGCCCCGAACTTCGTAGCGTCAGTGTGTGAATAGCGCGCATTGGCGCTACGAAATCCCTGGGGGTCAGGTGAGGTTGCGCTTGAGGATCTTGCCCGACGCGTTGCGGGGGAACTCGTCGACGAAGACCACCGACCGGGGGATCTTGAAGTTGGCGAGGTGCTCCTTGGCGAACGCGATGACCTGCGCCTCGTCGAGGTCGGCGTCCGCGCGGACCGTCAGGTAGGCGCGGCCCACCTCGCCGAGCCGGGCGTCGGGCACGCCGACGACCGCGGACTCGGTGACACCGTCGAGCCGCGCGAGGGTCTGCTCGATCTCGGCGGGGTAGACGTTGAACCCGCCGCAGATGTACATGTCTTTGAGCCGGTCGGTGATCTTGAGGTTGCCGCGCTCGTCGATGGTCCCGATGTCGCCGGTGTGGAGCCACCCGTCGGCGTCGATCGTCGCGGCGGTGGCGTCCGGGTCGTCGAGGTAACCGACCATCACCATGTCGCCGCGGGCCAGCACCTCACCGTCGTCGGAGAGCCTGATCTCCATCCCCGGGAACGCGCGGCCGCAGGTGTTGGCGACGGTGGCGTCGTCGTCGTCGGGGGTGCAGGTCGACACGAAGCCGCTCGCCTCGGTCAGGCCGTACGCGGTGACGACGGTGTCCACGCCGAGGTCCTGCTGGAGGCGTTCGACGAGGACGACGGGCACGATCGCTGCGCCGGTGATGACGATGCGGAGACTGGAGAGATCGTGGTCGGCGCGCTTCGGGTCGTCGAGGATGGTCTGGAAGATCGTGGGTGCGCCCGGGAAGACCGTCGCGCGTTCGTCGGACACGAGCGTCATCGCCTGGTCCGGTGAGTAGACGGCGAGCGGCAACATCGTCACACCGAACAGGACGCTCGGCAGGATGCCCGCCTTGTAACCGAAGGTGTGGAAATACGGATTGACCATCAGGTAGCGGTCACCGGGGTGCAGTCCAGCGTTCGCGCCCCACCCGTACGACCCGGAAAGGGTCTGTCGGTGGGTCGCCAGCACGCCCTTGGACTTTCCGGTCGTGCCGGAGGTGAAGAGGATGTCGGAGATGTCGTCGGGGGAGACTGCGTCCGCGCGACGGTCGGCCTCGGCCTGCGCATCGTCGCTCGCCCGCTCGAGGAACTCGTGCCAGTCGACGGCGCCGTCGGGGGCCGGCGTGCCGCTGGTCAGCGGCACCCGGATGACCACATCGGGCATCGAGTCGCGGTGGTCGCGCAGGAGCTCCGATGCGTGGTCGGCACCGAGGAACTCGCCCGACACGATGACGGCGCGGGCCCCCGACCGTTCGATGATCTCGATCGCCTCGCCTGCGGTGTAGCGGGTGTTGAGCGGAACGAGTGTGGCACCCGCGTAGTGGACGCCGAGCGCCGCGATCGGCCAGTGGAAGCTGTTGGGCGACCAGATGGCGACCCGGTCCCCGGCCTGGATGCCCGACGCCACCAACGCGCCGGCGACAGCGCGGACCACGCCGTGCAGCTGCGTCCAGGTCAACTCGAGACGCGGATGCGACGAAGGGTGCCACTGACCGTCGACCAGAGCGATACGGTCGGGCCAGGTCTGTGCTGCGCGTCGAACTGCGGCCGGTGTGGTGGGAGAGGGGAGAGTCTCGTGCAGAGAGGTCTGCGCCATGCGCCCCAACCTAGCACTTGCTTGGTGCGTTATGCTAGCGCCCATGACCACGACGAATCTCGCCGATCGTGCCGTCGACCTGGGTGAATGGGCGAAATCGACGCCGAACGCCACCGCCGAGTTCGCGGCCGCGGTGCGGACGTGGCTCGACGAGAACCTGGCGGGCGACTTCGCCGATCTGAAGGGTCGGGGAGGCCCGGGCAGTGAGCATGAGTTCTTCGCCGAACGCCTCGAATGGGATCGTCATCTCGCCCGCGCCGGCTGGACCTGCATCGGCTGGCCGGTCGAGTACGGCGGCCGGGGGGCGACCCTGGAGCAGCGGATCATCTTCCACCGCGAATACGCCCGTGCGAACGCGCCCGCGCGGGTGAATCACCTGGGTGAGGAGCTGCTCGGTCCCACGCTGATCGCCTACGGCACCGACGAGCAGAAGCAGCGTCTGCTACCCGGGATCGTCGACGTCACCGAACTGTGGTCGCAGGGCTACTCCGAGCCGGGCGCCGGCTCGGATCTCGCCGGCGTGTCCACGTCCGCACGTCTCGAAGGCGGCAAGTGGATCATCAACGGGCAGAAGATCTGGACCTCGCTCGCGCATGTCGCGCAGTGGGTGTTCGTGATCGCGCGTACCGAGAAGGGATCGTCGCGCCATGCCGGGCTGAGTTTCCTGCTGGTGCCGCTCGACCAGCCGGGCATCACCGTCCGGCCGATCCAACAGCTCACCGGCACTTCGGAATTCAACGAGGTGTTCTTCGACGACGCGGAAACCGAAGCCGACCTGATCGTCGGCGAACCCGGCGACGGCTGGAAGGTCGCGATGGGACTGCTGCAGTTCGAGCGCGGTGTGTCGACGTTGGGTCAGCAGGTCGGATTCGCGCGCGAGCTGGGCAATCTCACCGATCTCGCGCGAGCCAACGGTGCGCTGGACGATCCGGAGATCGCATCGCGTCTGGCACGCGCCGACATCGGGCTGACCGTGATGCGGGCGCACGCCCAACGGACGCTCGACGGCGACGTGACCTCGCAAGCGGGCGCCGCATCTGTGTCGAAGTTGTTGTGGGCCAACTGGCATCGCGACCTCGGTGAGCTCGCGATGGACGTCGTCGGCGCGCCGTCGCTGATCGGTCCGGCCGCGACCGCCGAGGGCAAGGCCAACGACATCACCGACCCGGAGAACGTCGAACTCGACGAATGGCAACGGCTCTACCTGTTCACCCGCGCCGACACGGTCTACGGCGGATCGAACGAGGTGCAGCGCAACATCATCGCCGAGCGGGTGCTCGGCCTACCCCGAGAGGCACGCTGAGATGACCGGAGTCGACGTCAACGGGACCCACGCGGCGGGTCGAGCACTCTCCCCGCTCGCCACTCCGCCCGCCGAGATCGCCGGGCACGACCTGTTGCTGGGCAAGAAGGTCGTGGTGACTGCCGCCGCCGGAACGGGAATCGGCTTCGCGTCGGCCCGGCGTGCCCTGCTCGAAGGTGCGGACGTGCTCATCAGCGACTGGCACGAACGGCGCCTCGGCGAGGCGGCCGATAAGCTGGCCGCCGAATTCCCCGACCGCACGATCGCCCAGCGCACCTGCAACGTCCAGGTGACCGCGGAGGTCGACGCCCTGATCGCCGACGCCGCAACCGAACTCGGGCGGATCGATGTGCTGGTCAATAATGCCGGGCTCGGTGGGGAGACCCCCGTCGCCGAGATGACCGACGAGGAATGGGATCGCGTCCTCGACATCACGCTCACCGGCACCTTCCGCGCCACCCGGGCCGCTCTGCGGTACTTCGGCTCGGTCGAGCACAACGGCGTGATCGTCAACAACGCCTCCGTCCTCGGCTGGCGGGCCCAGCGCGGACAGGCGCACTACGCCGCGGCGAAGGCCGGGGTGATGGCCCTGACCCGGTGTTCGGCACTTGAGGCCGCCGACGTCGGGGTGCGCATCAACGCGATCGCGCCGTCGATCGCGAAACACCCGTTCCTCGCGAAGGTCACCAGCGACGACCTCCTCGACGAACTCGCCTCCCGTGAGGCCTACGGGCGCGCCGCCGAGGTGTGGGAGGTCGCCGCGACCGTCGCGATGCTCGCCAGCGACTACACCACCTACCTCACCGGCGAGGTCGTCTCGATCTCCAGCCAGCGCGCCTGAGGCGCCACCGACTTCCACCGATTCAAGGAGCACCGACCATGACCACACCCCAGGCCTACATCGTCGACGCCGTCCGCACCCCGGTCGGCAAGCGCAACGGCTCGCTGGCCAAGACCCACCCCGCCGACCTCGGCGCCCACATCATCTCCGCGCTCGTCGAGCGCACCGGTATCGACCCGGCAGCCGTCGACGATGTGGTGTTCGGTTGCCTCGACACGATCGGTGGGCAGGCCGGCAACGTCGCCCGGACCGCCTGGCTCGCAGCCGGTCTCCCCCTCGAAGTGCCCGGCACCACCGTCGACCGTCAGTGCGGCTCCAGCCAGCAGGCCATCCACTTCGCCGCGCAGGGCGTCATGAGCGGTACCCAGGACATCGTCGTCGCCGGCGGCCTGCAGAACATGAGTTCCATCCCGATCTCGCAGGCGATGATCTCCGGCAAGGAATTCGGATTCACCACGCCCACAGCCGAATCCGCGGGCTGGCAAGAGCGTTTCGGGGATGCGCAGATCTCTCAATTCCTCGGCGCGGACATGATGGCCAAGAAGTGGGACATCAGCCGCGAGGACATGGAGCGTTGGGCCCTGCAGTCACACGAGCGGGCCCGGGCGGCGATCGCCGAGGGCAAGTTCGACAACGAGAACATCGCGCTCGGCGACTGCGTCGTCGACGAATGCCCGCGCGAGACCTCGATGGAGAAGATGGCGGGCCTGCAGGTCCTCGCCGAAGGTTCGCGGCTCACCGCGGCCGTCGCCTCTCAGATCGCCGACGGCTCCTCGGCGACACTCGTCGTCTCCGAGCGCGCACTGAAGGAACACAACCTCACCCCCCGCGCCCGCATCCACCACATGTCCGTGCGCGGCGACGACCCGGTGATGATGCTCTCCGCGCCCATCCCGGCCACCGAGTACGCCCTCGGCAAGACCGGACTGTCCATCGACGACATCGACGTCGTCGAGATCAACGAGGCCTTCGCGCCGGTCGTGCTGGCGTGGCTCAAGGAGACCGGCGCCGACCCCGCCAAGGTCAACTCCAACGGCGGCGCGATCGCACTCGGCCACCCCCTCGGCGCCACCGGCGCCAAACTGTTCGCGACCCTCCTCAACGAACTCGAACGCACCGGCGGCCGCTACGGCCTGCAGACGATGTGTGAAGGCGGCGGGACCGCCAACGTCACGATCATCGAGCGGCTCGGCTGAGCGACCCCTTCGCTGCCCGAGGACCACCCCTCTGCTGCCTGAGGTGCGAGGAGCGATAGCGACGAGCCTCGAAGGCCTGGTGACCCTTCGTGACGCGCCTCCGCAGGCTCCGGCGCTCCTCAGGGAGCGGGGGTGTCGCACCCCTCGACGTTTCGGTCCCGGGGTCGTAGCATTCTGACAACAGGCGTGCCCACATATGGGTGTGACCTGGCGCATACTATTGTGTGGGACAGGCGGACCGTTTCGTTCCAACGCCGCACGTCAGGTGCAGCACGACCTAGCTGAGGGGATCTCGATGACCAAGCCTGCTGAACACACCAGCACCGACGCGATTTCGACGCGTGGCGTCTCGTCGGAGGCGCATACCCTGACCGAACTGGTCGAGATCCAGCGCGCGGCGTTCCTGCGCGACGGGATCCCCGACGCCGACACCCGCATCGACCGCATCACGCGACTCGCGGCCCTGTTGCTCGACAACGCCGACGAGATCGCCGCCGCGCTGGCCGAGGATTTCGGCGCCCGCCCACGGGAGCTGTCGCTGGCGGCCGACGTCGCCGGTTGCATGATCGACCTCGCGCACCAGCGCCGCGGCGTCAAGGACTGGATGGCCGAGTCCAAGGTTGCCAAGATCCAGGGCCTGCTCGGATACAAGCAGAGCATTCGCCACGACCCGCTGGGCGTCGTCGGCATCATGGGGCCGTGGAACTTCCCGCTGCAGCTGACGATCGTGCCCGCGGGGTCGGCATTCGCGGCCGGCAATCGCGTGCTCCTGCGTCCGTCGTCGGTGACCGCGAAGACCACGGACGTGATCGCCAAGCACGCACCGAACTATTTCTCGATCGAGGAATTGGCGGTCGCCACCTCGAAGCACGGCTCGGGTTCGGACTTCGCGAAGCTCAAGGTCGACCACATGTTCTTCACCGGCTCGCCCGGCGTGGGTGCCTCGGTGGCCCAGGAGGCCGCGAAGAATCTGATCCCGGTCACCCTCGAACTCGGCGGCAAGAACCCGGCCGTCGTCGACATCGACGCCGACATCGACAAGGCCGCGACGATGCTCGCGGACGCCCGCATGGTCAACGGCGGCCAGGTGTGTCTGTGCCCGGACTACGTCTTCGTCCCCGAGGCCAAGCTCGGTGAGTTCACCGACAAGGTCGTCGCGCGGTGGACCAAGAATTTCCCGACGATCATCGACAACGACCAGTTCACCTCGACGATCAACCAGAAGAACTACGACCGCATCCTCGGACTCATCGACGACGCCGAGCAGCTCGGCGCCACCAAGCGTCAGGTGATCCCGGGCGGCGAGCCGCTGCCGGACGCGCAACGACGCAAGATCCCGCCGACGCTGCTCACCGGCGTCAAGGCCGGCATGAAGATCGAGGAGGACGAGGTCTTCGGTCCGGTGCTGACCGTGTACCCCTACCGCGACCTGTCCGAGGTCATCAGTCAGATCAGCTCGCACCCGCATCCGCTGACCATGTACTGGTGCGGCGATCAGAACGAGCGGTTCCAGAAGCTCGCCGACAACACCCGAAGTGGTTCGATCAACGGCAACGACTTCGCGATCCACCTGTTCAGCGGTGAGCTGCCCTTCGCGGGTGTCGGCAACAGTGGCATGGGCGGATATCACGGACACACCGGCTTCGAGACGTTCAGCCATGCTCGCGCCGTCGCGTTCTCGACGCTGCCGGTGAGTGTCGCGGAGATGATGTCGCCGCCGTTCCTGCCCAAGGACACCAAGCTCACCGACAACCAGCTCAAGTTGTGGAAGTTCTTCAACAACCGCGCGATGAAGAAGGTGCGCAAGCGCCTCGGCGCGTAGCATCGGTCGTCTTGGCCGGGATCGTCCTCCGACGGTCCCGGCCAAGCGCTTGCTAGGGTGAGCGCAGTCTCTGAGGAGGATGCGCTTGTCACCACGAGGTCAGACCAGGATCGATGCGCCGGCCCGCTCGTCGCGTCGGGACGAGCTGCTGGCGACGGCCGGGCAGATGTTCGCCGAACAGGGCCTGCGGTCGACGACGGTCCGGGACATCGCCGATGCGGCCGGCATCCTCTCCGGTAGCCTCTATCACCACTTCGACTCCAAGGAGTCGATGGTCGACGAGATCCTGCGGAGTTTCCTCGACGACCTGTTCGCCCGGTACCGGGAGATCGCGGCGTCGAGCAGGTCGGCGACCGAGATCCTACGCGGGCTCGTGATCGCGTCGTTCGAGTCCATCGACGCCGAGCGCAACGCGGTCGCGATCTACCAGGACGAGGCGAAGCGTCTCTCCGGCCAGGAGCGCTTCGCCTACATCTCCGAGCTGAACGTCGAGTTCCGGCAGCTGTGGCAATCGGTGCTGCAGCGCGGTGTCGAGAACGGCGAGTTCCGGGCCGATCTCGACGTCGAACTCGTCTACCGCTTCATGCGCGACACCGTGTGGGTCGCCGTCCGGTGGTATCGGCCCGGTGGCACGATGTCGGTCGATTCGATCGCCGATCAGTATCTGTCGGTGGTCCTCGACGGCATCCTGCCGCGCTGACCGCCCGCGTCGAAGTTAGGGTAGCTTTCCTTTCCCAGCGTCCGGCCGTTATTGTGCGCATATGACAATTGGCGGAACCGATGTGGCCGCGCCGGCAGCAGTCTCCGATGTCGACGCCGAACCCGACGATCCGAAAGCCGCGCGCGCCCAGGCCAGATCCGAGTCCAAGGCAAAAGCCGCCGCTCTCGCCGACATCCTGGCCCCGGTGAAGACACGCACTCTGCTCGCCCAGTTCGTCCAGGTCTTCGCCTCTGCCGCAACGGTGGTGCCGTTCATCGGGATCGTCGAACTCGGGCGCATCCTGCTCGAACCCGGACCGGTCGATTCGGGGCGCGTGTGGCTGGTCGTATGGCTGGTCGTCGCCGGACTCGGGGCTCGGGCCGCCTTCAGTTTCCTCGCGCTCGCGATCACCCACTTCGCCGACCTCGACCTTCAGGCGCAGCTCCGAATTCGCATCGCGGACAAGCTCGGTCGGCTGCCGCTGGGGTGGTTCAGCCGCACCAGCTCCGGCGCCGTCCGCAAATCGGTGCAGAACGACGTCGCCGACCTGCACTACCTCGTCGCCCACGCGACGGTCGAGGCGACAGCTGCGATGCTCTCGCCGATCTTCGCGCTGATCTACTGCTTCTACCTGGACTGGCGTCTCGGGCTCCTCGCCGTCGCCACCGTGCCGCTGTACGCCTTGACCTACTCCTACATGGCTCGCGACCTCACGACCGAGATGGAGAAGATGGACAAGGGAGTGGCGCGGATCAGCGCCACCATCGTCGAGTTCATCTCGGGTGTCGCCGTCGTGAAGACGTTCGGGCAGACGGGTAAGGCGCACCGGCGTTTCGTCGACGCCGCAGACGAGTTCAACGACGACTTCGCCGGCTACATGGGCCCGATGCTGCGCGTCCAGGCGGTCACGACCGTCCTGATCTCGGCGCCACTGATCCTGCTGGTCAACCTCGGGGTCGGGTACTGGTTCGTCGACAACGGCTGGGTCGCGCCCATCGAACTCGTCGGCTCGACGCTGATCGCGATGGTGCTGCCCACCGCGCTGCTCACCGTGTCCACCGCGGTGCACACCCGTCAGCAGGCGTCGGCCGCCGCGCTCCGTATCGCCGCGCTGCTCGCCGAGCCCGAGTTGGACGTCCCGGACAACCCGCAGGTGCCGGCCGGACACGACGTGCGGATCGAGAACGTGCACTTCACCTACCCGCCGCGTCTCGGCGTGCCGTCCGGGGTGAAGGCCCTCGACGACGTCAGCGTCGAGTTGGCCGAGGGGACCGTGACCGCGTTGGTCGGACCGTCCGGAAGTGGGAAATCGACGCTCGCGACCTTGCTGCCCCGCTTCGGCGATCCCGACTCCGGTGCGGTGCGCATCGGCGGGGTGAACGTGCGGGACATCGCCCCGACCGAGCTCTACCGCCACGTCGGTTTCGTGCTGCAGGACGTGCAGCTGCTGACGATGTCGGTGCGCGACAACATCCGGCTCGGCCGTCCGGACGCGAGCGACGAGCAGGTCTACGACGCCGCTCGGGCCGCGCAGATCCACGACCGCATCCTGGAGCTGCCCGACGGCTACGACACCGTGGTGGGCGATGGTGCACACTTCTCCGGCGGTGAGGCGCAACGCGTCTCGATCGCGCGGGCTCTGCTCGCCGACACGCCGATCCTCGTCCTCGACGAGGCCACCGCCTTCGCCGACCCCGAGTCGGAGGCGCAGATCCAGCAGGCCATCGGCGCGCTGATGGTCGGGCGAACGGTGCTCGTCATCGCCCACCGGCTCGGCTCGATCACGCATGCGGACAACATCGTCGTCCTGGACCGGGGTCGGGTCGTCGAACAGGGCCGGCAGGACGAACTGGTCGCCCGCGGCGGGCTGTACGCGTCGATGTGGGCCGCCTACGAGGCCGGGACCACCCGACAGGACGAGGAGATCGCGCGCGGCGCGGTCGCGAGCAGCGAGGTGGCACGATGATCCGCGGTTTCTACACGATCCTGGGTTCCGAACGTGCCCGCATGGTCATCTTCCTGACCTGGGTGGTCGTCTACGGCGTCGCGCAGGGGTTGGCGATGCTCACCCTGGTTCCGATCGTCGAACACCTGTTGACCGGTGATCTGTCGGCAGCGGCGAAGTGGTTGTGGCCGTTGGCCGTTCTCGTCGTCATCTGTGCGGTCAGTGCCTACGTGCAGTCGCTCAAGGGCATGACGATGGCGCTTTACGCGATGCGCATGCTGCATCACCGTCTCGGCGATCACATGGTCACGTTGCCGCTCGGCTGGTTCACCCGCGACCGGGTCGGCGACGTCTCCCAGATCGCGGTCAAGGGAACGATGTTCGTGGGCAGCACCGGGGCGCACTACATCACCCCGGTCGTGGTCAACACGGTCAGCTCCGTGGTGGTCGTCATCGGCATCTGCTTCTTCGACTGGCGCATCGGCCTTCTCATGGTCGCCGGGACACTGCTCCTGATGTACGTCGGCAAGCTGTCGAGCCGGTTCCTCGCGAAGTCCGAGGGCCGCAAGCGCGCCGAGGCCGTCAAGGTCAACAACCGGGTACTCGAGTTCGCCCGCTGCCAGGCTGTGCTGCGGGCCTTCGGCGATTCGGACTCCGCCCACAAACCGCTCGCCGACGCGCTCGGACAGCAAGCACGCGTGGGCAAGTCGATGCTGTGGCGATCGATCCTCGGCATTCTGCTGAACGGGTTGTCGGTGCAGGTCGTCTTCAGTGCTGTGCTCGCGCTCGGCGCGTGGCTGGCCGTGTCGGGCCATATCGAGCCCGCGCTGCTGATCGCGGTCTTCGGTCTCGCGGCGCGCTTCTTCGGCCCGATCGGCGAACTCGCCGAACTGGGTTCGACCCTGCGCATGTCCACCGACGAGATCAACCGCATCAYCGGTGTGCTCGACACCGATCGGATGCCCGCGCCCGATCAGCCGACGCCGATCACCGAACCCGGTGCTGTCGAACTCGACGGTGTCGCTTTCGGATACGACACCGGCGCGCAGGTCCTGCGCAACGTGTCCCTGCGTGCCCGCCCGGGCACGATGACGGCTCTCGTCGGCCCGTCGGGGTCGGGTAAGTCGACGATCTTCCGGTTGATCGCCCGGTTCTACGACGTCGACGGCGGCGTCGTGAAGGTCGGCGGCGTCGACGTGCGGGAGCAGGAGACCGGTGCACTCATGGGCCAGTTGTCCCAGGTGTTCCAGGACGTCTACCTCTTCGACGACACCCTGTGGGAGAACATCAAACTCGGACGGCCAGATGCGACCGACGACGAGATCCGAGCAGCCGCCGAGACCGCGGGGGTCACCTCGATCGTCGACCGGCTGCCCGATGGCTGGCAGACCGTCGTCGGTGAGGGCGGTTCGGCCCTGTCCGGCGGTGAGCGGCAACGAGTCTCGATCGCACGCGCCCTGCTGAAGGACGCGCCGATCGTGCTGTTCGACGAGGCGACCAGCGCTCTCGATCCCGAGAACGAGTCCCACGTCGCGGAATCCATCCGCCGGCTCGCCGACCGCAGCACGGTGCTGGTCATCGCGCACAAGCTGTCCACCGTGATCGCCGCCGACCAGATCGTCGTGCTCGACGATCAGGGCGGCGTCGACGACATCGGCACCCACGACGAACTGCTCACCCGCGGTGGGCGATACACCGAGTTCTGGAACCAGCGGACCGCAGCTGCCGGCTGGACGCTGACGCCGTCGGCGTAGCTGCCGTCGCTCTTTCTGATCCGAAGGGCGACGTAACCACTGCTCTCTGAGCCGGAAGAACAACATAACCCCTGCTCCCTGAGGTGCGAGGAGCGATAGCCGCCGGGCCGAGCAAGCGACGAAGGAGCGCGTCGAGGTCGACGAGCCTCGAAGGGTCCTGGCGATACGAGGTTACGAACCCTTCGTGACGCGCGCAAGCTCGCTTCTCAGGGAGCAGCGAATAGGGCCGTCGTCACGCTGTGACCCCCCGCGCCGACCACCGCCCTTCTTGGTGGGCGATCTCGATCGGGTAGTCGAAGCACTCGG
Organism: Gordonia sp. UCD-TK1; assembly: GCF_001691435.1. Classification (NCBI taxonomy): domain Bacteria; kingdom Bacillati; phylum Actinomycetota; class Actinomycetes; order Mycobacteriales; family Gordoniaceae; genus Gordonia; species Gordonia sp. UCD-TK1. Next base: position 130,718 of record NZ_LZMP01000005.1, read on the forward strand.
TCACCAGGGCTGTGGTGAGAATGTCGTGAACCGGCCCGGCGGCGAGGATTCGGCCGCCGGTCACCAGCACGGCATGCGTGGTCGTCTCGGGTAGTTCCTCGAGGTGATGGGTGACGAGCACCGTCGCGAGATCGGGATGTGTCCGGTGCAGCCGGTCGACGGTCTGCAGAAGACGCTTGCGGGCAGCCACATCGAGGCCGGTCGACGGTTCGTCGAGCAGCAGGAGTCGAGGATCGGAGAGCAGCGCTCGGGCGATCAGGGTCCGGCCGCGTTCGCCCTGCGACAGGTTCGTCCACGGCGCCGATGCGAGCGCACCCAGGCCGAGCATCTCGATCAGTTCGTCGGCGCGGGCCAGTGTCTCCGGTGCGGGTTCCCGGTGGTCCATCAGCTCGGTCGTGCCGGTCGCACCGGTCAGCACCACCTCGCGGATCGACAGCGGCGACCGCAGCGGATGCCGCGGATTGACGTGGCCGATGGACTCGCGCAGCTTCCGGGTCTCGACGCGCCCCAGTTGGTGTCCGAGGACATGGACGGTCCCGCGCGTCGGATGCTGTTCCGCGCCACACAGGCTCAGGATCGTCGACTTGCCGGCGCCGTTCGGGCCGATGAGCGCCCACCGCTCGCCGGCGCGGACGGTGAGGTCGATGTCGGCGAGGATCGCGCGGGACTGCCGCACGAAGTCGACCGAATTCAGGCGCAGGACTTCCGGGGTCGTCACGGTCCGAAGGTACCGGACCCTTCGTGACGGCCCTCCGCAAGCTCCGGGCCTCCTCAGGGGGCGGGGGGTGACGGCCCGCCCTGCGCTGCCTGAGGTGCGAGGACCCTTCGTGACGGCCCTCCGCAAGCTCCGGGCCTCCTAGTAATAGCTGGAAGGGCTGGTAACTGGGACATCCTCCTGATGTGGTCATAAGGGGCTTGGTTATCCCAACCACAAAAGGAGGATGTCAATGTCTAAGGCTAGTCGTTTGAGTCGTGGAGACAAGCGTCGCAACGATCGGTTGAGCAAGTTCCGGGGCATCGTGCGCCGTGACTACGCGGTCGCAGCGATTGATCTGGCGTCGAAAAAGCAAGTTGTCGCTGTGGTCGATCACGACTCCCGCATCGTGGCGCGCAGAACTTTTCACTGCGCGCCACCGCAGTTGG
>NZ_LZMP01000006.1:0-224458 GCF_001691435.1 Gordonia sp. UCD-TK1
CCAGGCGCAGGCGGTGGCATTGCTGGCATTGGTGACCGGCCAGGATGTGGAACCGGCACCAGGTTCTGATGGCACCGACGGACGCTGGCGCATCGCGCCCCGGACCGCCCCGGACCGGGTGATCTCCACCGTCGATACCGACACCCGCCACGCCCACAAAACCCGGGCACGCCAGCAGGACGGGTTCAAGGGCCACATCGTCAATGAACCGGAGACCGGGTTRGTCACCGCGATCGAGATGACCAAAGCCGCTGGTCCGGRCACTTCCGACGGAGCAGTCGGGGCACGGTTGTTGCTGAGCGATCCGACCGTCGCCGACGACGCCGACGATCGTGAGGTGCTGGGTGATTCAGCGTATGCCTCCGGTGACATGCTGGCCACGCTGGCGCGGACACGATGGAACGCGGTGATCAAACCCAAGCCACACATGCCGGCGGTTGCTGGTGGTTTCGTCATCGACGATTTCACCTTCGACGCCGACTCGAACACATTGACCTGCCCCAACAACCTGACCCGACCGGTCAGCGCGAAAGGCCACGTCACCTACGGTGCGGCCTGCCACGACTGCCCACTTCGGGCACAGTGCACCACCGCGGTTCGTGGACGCAAAATCAGTTTCGGCGAACACCACCAACTCCAGCGCGAACACCGACAACACTTCTCTGACAACACTATTGCCGACACCTACCGCCAGCATCGACCCATGGTCGAACGGACGATTGCCTGGCTCACCCGCGGTAACCGGCGGGTKCCCTACCGTGGAATCGAACGCAACAACAACTGGCTGCACCACCGCGCCGCCGCGATCAACCTACGCCGCCTGATCACCCTCGGACTGACTACCACCAACGGCACCTGGACACTGGCCACCGCCTGAACCGCGGCACCGCCGCCCCACCTAGATCGATCACCACGACCACACCCCGGAACCGACACATCCCCGCAGCAGGAACCTCAACCCAGGCTGGACCCTAATTCAGCAGGCTCCTAGGGTGGGAGGATGCCTCCGCCCGGGGCACCAGGGCACCAGCGGCACCGGAGTACGACAGCTAACGAGGAGGACCACCGACCCATGTGCGGAATCTGCGGCGAGATCCGGTTCGACGGGACGGCTCCGGATGTCTCGGCGGTCGACGCCATGACCTGCGAGATGACGCGTCGCGGCCCTGACGGCTCGGGCGTCTTCTCGAAAGGCGCTGTGGCGCTCGGTCATCGGCGCCTGAAGATCATCGACCTGACCGAAAAGGGCAGTCAGCCGATGATCGACCCGGCACTCGGCCTGGCGTTGGTCTTCAACGGGTGCATCTACAACCACCACGAACTGCGCGCCGAACTCGAGGGCAAGGGCTACACGTTCTTCTCCCACGCCGACAGCGAGGTCATCCTCAAGGCGTTCCATGCCTGGGGCCCCGACTGCGTCGACCATTTCATGGGCATGTTCGCGTTCGCCGTCGTCGACACCGACACCGGCGTGGTCACCCTCGGACGGGACCGGCTCGGCATCAAACCGCTCTACCTCGCCGACACCCCCGGTCGACTCCGGTTCGCCTCGTCGGTGCAGGCGCTCCTGCGCGCCGGCGACGTCGACACCTCGATCGACCGGGTGGCGTTGCACCACTACTTCAGCTTCCATGCCGTCGTCCCGGCACCCCACACCATCTACAACGGCATCCGGAAGCTGCCGCCGGCCACCGTCATGACCATCCAGCCCGACGGACGCCGCACCGAACGCCGTTACTGGGAACCGGCTTTCGAACCGCATCCCGACCGCCGGGACTGGGACGAGAAGCGATGGCAGCACGAGCTGCTCGACTCGCTGCGGACGTCCGTGCGCCGGCGCATGGTCGCCGACGTCCCGGTCGGCGTGCTGCTGTCCGGGGGCGTCGACTCCTCGCTGGTGGTCGCGCTGCTCGCCGAGCAGGGTCAGACCGACCTCGCGACCTTCAGCATCGGATTCGATTCCGCGGCCGGGGAATCGGGGGACGAGTACGCCTACTCCGACCTCATCGCCGACACCTTCGGTACCGACCACCACAAGATCCACATCGGGACCGACCGGTTGCTGCCCGCTATCCCGGACACGGTCGCGGCGATGGGCGAACCGATGGTCAGTCACGACTGCGTCGCGTTCTATCTCCTGTCGCAGGAGGTCAGCAAGTCCATCAAGGTGGTCCAGTCCGGTCAGGGCGCCGACGAGATCCTCGGCGGGTACAGCTGGTATCCCCCGCTGCTGGACGTGACCCGGGAGAAGACGACGCGCGCGTACGCCGACGTGTTCTTCGACCGCGACGATGTCGACATCCGCGGCATCCTCGCCGACGACTACCTCACCGAGGCCGGTTACGACCCCAGCTTCGAATTCGCCTGGGCCCACCAGTCCGCACCGGGTGCGGCCACCGCCGTCGACGCCGCCCTCCGCCTGGACACGACCGTCATGCTCGTCGACGACCCGGTCAAACGCGTCGACACCATGACGATGGCCTGGGGCCTGGAGGCCCGCGTCCCGTTCCTCGACCACGAGTTCGTCGAACTGGCCGCCACGTGTCCCCCCGATCTCAAACTCGCGCATGGCGGCAAGGGCGTCCTCAAGGAGGCGAGCCGGGCGCTGCTGCCGTCGGCGGTCATCGATCGCACGAAGGGGTACTTCCCGGTGCCGGGTATCCGCCATCTGACCGGCGGTGTCCTCGATCTCGTGTCGGACACCCTGCGGTCGAAGGCGGCCCGCGATCGCGGCCTGTACCGTCCCGCGGCCCTCGACCGACTGTTCGCCGACCCCAACGGAATCCGCACGAGACTCGACGGCAACGAGCTGTGGCAGGTCGCCCTGCTGGAGATGTGGTTGCAGACGATGGAAGCGAACGCTCGACGGTGACCGCTCTGCGTTTCGACGACCGCGGCTGGAAGACCTACGGCGCCTCGCTCTCCCCCGACGGGAGTGCCTTCGCCTACATCGTCGACGAGGGCACCGGTTATCCGCGGGCCGCGCAGCGATCGCTCTCGCGGGACGGCGTCGGCGAGTTGCGCTGGGTGCAGCTCCGATCCACCGGTCCGGTCCGAAAGGTGGTGCACTCCACGGACGGTCGCTGGCTGGCGGTCGAGATCGCGCCGAGCGGCGGTGAGCACCACCAGGTGTGGGTCGTCACCACCGATCCCGACGACGACACCGCCCATCGCATCGCCGCGACGCGCCCCGACGGGCGATCGTTCGGCACGGTGGGCCTGGTCGGCTGGGACACCGACTGGGTCCTGATCACCGCCATCGATCAGGACGGCACCTCCCACGCGCTCCGCGTGCATCCGGGGACCGGGACGACGCTCACCCTCGATCAGCGCGTCGGCAGCGTGCTGATCGACTCGTGGAAGGGTGCCACCCTCGTCCGGGTGGGCCCGCGCGGGTATCACGACATGTTGCTGCTGCGCCGCCGCCCCGAATCGGGTGACGACGAGATCACGATGACCCCGCTGCTGCCGCAGGATCCGGGCGCGATCACCGATCAGGGTTATCTCCTCGACCAGGGTTTCGATCACTCATCCCTGGTGTTCGTCCCCGCCCCGAACGAACCGGCCCGCGACCTCGACAGTGTCCAGGCGCTGGTGCGCAGCGATTTCGACGCCAAGTTCCCTCGGCTTCTGGGAGTCGAGGTCAGCAAGTTCGGCGTGCGCTTCCGGGTGATGGCCCAGCGCGTCGACATCGGGCTCGACGAGTTCGCGGTCAGCCACGACCAGTCGACCGTCGCCCTGCTGTGGAATGTGCGGGGCTGCAGCGAGTTGCAGATCCTGACTCTGCCCGATCAGACCCTGCACCCGCCCATCGACCTGCCCGGCGAGGTGGCCTCCGACCTGTCCATCAGTGCCGCGGGGTCGGTCGTGACGGTGACGGTGTCGAGCCCGCAGCACTCCCCCCTCGTCCATCTCGTGGATGTCGCCAACCGGCAGGTGTTCCCGGTCCGCGACGACGTCGTCGCCGGCGAGGGTCCCTCGTGTCTGCTCCGGCCCGAACTGACGGAGTTCTCGGCGCGCGACGGTATGCCGTTGTCCGGCTTCCTGTTCCGCGCCAAGCGGGCCGCGGGCACGGCCGTGCCCGGCCCCACGCTGCTCTACTTCCACGGCGGACCGGAGGGACAGTCGCGCCCGGACTACCAGTTCCTGTTCGGTCCCCTCGTCGACGCCGGGATCACGGTCTTCGCCGCGAACGTCCGCGGGTCGTCGGGATACGGCCGGTTGTTCTCGCACGCCGACGACCGATACGGACGGTATGCCGGGATCGACGACGCCGCGGACTGTGCCGAGTTCCTGTGTCGACAGGGCATTGCCGACCCCGACGCGGTCTACTGCTCCGGCCGCTCATACGGCGGATATCTGACCCTGGCATGCCTGACCTTCCATCCCGACCTGTTCGCCGCCGGGATCGCCATCTGCGGCATGAGCGACCTGGAGTCGTTCTTCCGCAACACCGAACCGTGGATCGCGGTGGCGGCCTACACCAAGTACGGACATCCCGAGTTCGACCGTGAACTCCTCGCCGACCTGTCGCCGATCCACCGGATCGACGCGGTGCGCGCGCCGCTGCTCGTCGTCCACGGAGCGCACGACACCAACGTGCCGGTGAGCGAGTCGCAACAGATCGTCGCCGAACTCCAGGCACGCGGCGCCGTGGCCGAGATGCTGATGTTCGACGACGAGGGTCACGAGATCGTCAAGCGGCACAATCAACATCGGCTCACCGAGGCGGTCGCCGACTGGATCGCGCGTCACCCGTCCCGGACCCGGTCATCTCGATGAACAGGCGGATGACCGACCGCCTGCTCGCCCAGCTCGCCGAGACGCGTTCGCCCAACACACGTGCGAATGTGCTCGAGGAACTACGTCGACTGATCCTGTCCGGTGGCGCGCCCCCGGGGACCCAACTCCCGCCGGGCGAGATCGCCGACGCCTTCGACGTGAGTCCGATCCCGGTCCGCGAAGCCCTGAAGACACTGGTCGGCGAAGGCCTGGTGGTGCACCGCCCCGGAGCGGGGTACCGGGTGAGTCAGCTGTCCACCGAGGAGCTACGCGAGATCTACTTCGTCCGAGGCACTCTCGAACAAGCAGCACTCGCCCGGTCGGTCGGCCTGATCGACGAGTCCTCGCTGGAGACCGCACGCGCACGCCACATCGAGCTGCTCACGGCGGTGAAGTACAACGACGGCAAGGCTTTTCACGACATCTCCCGCGAGTTCCATCGCGCTCTCACCGAGCCGTGCGCGATGCCGCGCCTGCTCAACATGTTCGAGGCGACCTGGAATCTCACCGAGCCGTTCCAGGTGATGAGATCGGTGACCGCCGAGACCCAGCAGGCACTCAACAACGACCACGCCGACCTGCTCGCGGCGTTCGGCGACCGAGACACCGCATCGGTCCTCGACGTCGCACACCGTCACCACCAGCGCCTCGAGAGCGCCGTCATCGAGACCGCCGCACTCCTCGACGTCCGCCACGACTGAGCCCCGGCGAAGTATATCTGCCCGTTCATCGCGGGGTAACAATCCGTTCTTACATTTCTCCCATCAGCGTGCGCCCCGTATGACTTCCGACCCCGGCCGCTGACCAGGACCAGGAGAACGCCAATGTCCACACCACCCTCCGGGACGCCCGGACCGCAGGTACCCGCGGCCACGTCCCACACCGGCGCCGCCGGTGAGAGCGTCATCAAGTCCACCTACGACGATCGGCTCACCAACACCGATCTCGCGCCACTGAAGGAACAGAAGTGGACGTGGTACAACATCTTCGCCTTCTGGATGTCCGACGTGCACAGCGTCGGCGGCTACGTGTTCGCGGGCAGCCTCTTCGCGCTGGGCATCGCGGCCTGGCAGGTGCTGGTGGCGCTCGTGGTGGGCATCGTGGCCGTCAACATCCTGTGCAATCTGGTCGCGAAGCCCTCCCAGATGGCGGGCGTCCCCTACCCGGTGACGACCCGGGTCTCCTTCGGCGTCAAGGGCGCCAACATCCCGGCCATCATCCGCGGCGTGATCGCGGTCGTCTGGTACGGCATCCAGACCTACCTCGCCTCAGTCGCTTTCGGCCTCCTGGCGCTGAAGTTCTGGCCCGGACTCGAGCCCTGGGGCGATGTCGAACAGCATGGTTTCCTCGGCTTGTCCGCGCTCGGCTGGGCGGGTTTCATCCTGATGTGGATCCTGCAGGCGTTCGTGTTCTGGAACGGGATGGAGACCATCCGGAAGTTCATCGACTTCTGCGGTCCCGCAGTGTATGTCGTCATGATCGCGCTGGCGGCCTACCTGGTCGTCGAGGCCGGTTGGGACAACGTCAGTCTCGACCTGTCGGTCGGCGACGGACTCTCGGGATGGTCGTCGTTCACGATGATGATCAGCGCGATCGCACTCGTGATCTCCTATTTCTCCGGTCCGATGCTCAACTTCGGTGACTTCTCGCGGTACGGGCGCACTTTCGGCGAGGTCAAGAAGGGCAACTTCTGGGGCCTGCCGGTCAACTTCCTCTTCTTCTCACTCCTCGTGGTGTGCACGGTCTCCGCGGCGGTCACGGTCATCGGCACCGACGAGGACGGCAACATCATCACCGATCCGGTGCACATCGTCGATCGCATCGACAACACGACCGCCGCGGTGCTGGGCGTGCTCACCTTCGCCATCGCCACGATCGGGATCAACATCGTCGCGAACTTCGTCTCGCCGGCGTTCGACTTCTCGAATGTCGCGCCCACCAAGATCAGCTGGCGAACCGGCGGCATGATCGCGGCGGTCGGCTCGGTGCTCATCACGCCGTGGAACCTCTTCAACAATCCGACCGCGATCCACTACACGATGGACACCCTCGGCGCGGTCATCGGTCCGCTGTTCGGCATCCTGATCGCCGATTTCTACCTCGTCAAGAAGCAGAAGATCGAGGTGGACGAGCTCTTCACCATGAGGCCCGAGGGCGCCTACTGGTACCGCAACGGCTGGAACCCGGTTGCCGTCGGCGCCACCGCCATCGCGTCGATCCTCCCGATCGGTGTCGTCATCTTCGGCACCGTGTATCAGGCCAGCTTCACGTGGTTCATCGGCGCGGGCATGGGCATGCTCCTCTACTGGCTCGGGATGAAGTTCGTGCCGACCCGCCTGATCTACGGACCCGCGGCGCTCGCTCGCATGACCGCTGACATCGAAGTGATGTCGGCGGAGCCCGAGACCGCGGGAACGCCGACCACAGAAGCCGCGTCCACCGTGCCCGGGGGCAGCACCCGGAACTGACGGGCGGTGAACCACGGGCCGCGCGAGCATCTCGCGCGGCCCGGTCTGCTGTGTGTGCGGCTCCCGAACCCACCGCCCACCCCTGACGCATCCATTGTGCCATTGACAAATGGCACGGTTGCTGATGGTGTGAGTTGATGCACACCAGCACGACTCCGACCCCGCTGCCGACCCGCGCGTCGGCACGGGCCACCGTGACCGCCCATGCGACGAGGTGGGGGCTCGGCACGTTCACCGGCGCGATTCCACTGAATCCGCTGGGCATCCGACTCTCGCGCGGTCTCATCGCCGCGATCATGCGCACGCTCGGACGTACGCCATCCGGAACAACCGTGTATCCGGTCCGCGAGAACGGCATTCGCGGCGAGTGGGTTCTCGGACCGGATGTCCGACGGGGGCGCCGCGCGATCTACTACGTCCACGGCAGCGCGTACAGCATCTGCTCGGCTCGCACACATCGGTCGCTGGCCGCGCGGCTCTCTTTCGCGACCGGGATACCGGTGTTCGTCGTCGACTACCGTCTGGCGCCCGAGCACCGATTCCCCACCGCCGCCGAGGACGTCGCCGACGGCTTCGACTGGCTGCTTCGCCAGGGCTTCCTTCCTGCCGACATCGTGGTCGCCGGCGACTCCGCCGGCGGTCATCTGGCCTGCGATCTGACCCTCCGGCGCGCGGACGGCGGCGCCGCCCAACCCGCCGCGGTCGTCCTGTTCTCCCCGCTCATCGACCTCACCTTCGAGCTGGCGCGCACCCAGGAACGCATCCGGCGCGACCCGGCGATCACGGCTGCGGCTGCCGCCCGCCTGGTGGCGCTCTACACCCGCGACGTTGCCGCCGACGACCCGCGTCTCGCGCTGGATTTCGCGGCGGCACGGGATCTTCCACCGTTCCTCATCCAGGCGGGCGGCGCCGAGATGCTCAGCGCCGACGCCCGCCACCTGCACGAGCAACTCAGCGCGCACGGCGGTGACAGCCGGCTGGAGATCTGGCCGGGCCTGATGCACGTCTTCCAGGCCCTCCCCCGGCTCGGCCCAGAAGCCGACGCCGCACTGCGCCGGGTGGCCGAGTTCCTGGGCGACCGGGCGGCGGACCGGCCGTCTCCGGCGACGGCCCCGGCCTCACTCACCGAGGCGGACGCGTCATGATCACCGCGGTCGACGGAATACGGCGTCGGTTCCTCCGGAATCCGGTGTCGCAGAACGCTCGCGCGCTCGTCACCGGTGCCGGGAGCGGGATCGGCCGTGCGTTCGCGCTCGAACTCGGCCGGCGCGGCGGCGAGGTGATCTGCGCCGACATCGACGAGACACGCGCCGACGAGACCGCGTCGCTGGTCACCTCCCGGACCGGGCGGGTGGCCCATGCGTTCACCTGCGATGTCGCCGACCGGGCCGCGATGGCCTCGCTCGCGGCGTTCACCCGCGACACCTTCGACGGTCCACCGACCCTCGTCGTCAACAACGCCGGAGTCGGCATCGGGGGCCGCCCGGTCGGCGACATCGGGTTCGACGACTGGGACTGGACGCTCGGGATCAACCTCTGGGGTGTGGTGCACGGGTGCGAACTCTTCGCACCGATGCTGCGCGAAGCGGGCCGCGGCGGGATCATCAACGTCGCGTCGGCCGCGGGTTTCGCCGCGGCGCCGGTGATGGCGCCCTACAACGTGTCGAAGGCCGGCGTGGTCTCGCTGAGCGAGACACTCGCCGCCGAGCTGGCCTCCGCCGGCGTCGGTGTCACGGTTCTGTGCCCCACGTTCGTCAAGACCAACGTGGCTCACGACGGTCGGATCACCTCGGACGCACAGGATCTCGCCGGGACGCTGATGCGCTGGACCGGGGTGTCCCCGGCCGGCGTGGCCGCATCGACACTCGACGCCCACGATCTGGGACGTCTCTACGTCCTGCCGCAACTGGACGCGCGCGTGATCTGGCATCTCAAACGACACTTCCCGGCGTCCTACGTCCGCGGACTCGGACTCCTCAACCGCCTCCTGCCGTCGTCCTGACCCGGCGACCTCAGCCCACCGACCACTCGAAAGGACCACTCTCATGGCCATCGACCTCGACAACATGCTGCAGAAGATCAAGGACCGTCAATGGGCCCTGATCGACATCGATTGGGACGCACCGGGCGCCGAGCTCATCGACCCCGACCTCCACGCCAAGCTCAAACCTTTCATGAGTGACCTGATGTGGATCGAGAACGTCGGCGCACGGGGCTTCGCGGCCATGGCCAAGAAGGCGCCGACCCCGACGCTGAAGAGCATCTACGAACATTTCCACGCCGAGGAACAGAAGCATGCCAATGCCGAACTGGCACTGATGCGCAGGTGGGGCATGCTCGGCGGCGCCGGGAGCGGAGCGAGCGGGCCGAACGCAACAGGCGACGAGATCCCGTCACCGAATGTCAACGTGCAGCTGGTGATCAACTGGCTCGACCGACACTCCGACGACATGTCCCTGTCCTTTCTGGGAACCGTGATCCCGATGCTCGAGGTCGCGCTCGACGGCGCGCTGATCAAGTTCATCACCGACGAGGTCAAGGACCCGGTGGCCCAGGAGGTGTTCAGACGGATCAACTCCGATGAATCGCGGCACCTCGCAGTCGACTTCGAGGTGATGGAAATCCTCGGACATGCGGGGTTGCGAAAACGGACGATCGATTTCGTCGGCGGGTGGGTCAAGCCGACCTTCCTGATCGGGGCTCTCAGTTATGTTCCGCTCCTGAACAAGATGCGCGACAACATCGTCGCTATGGGGGTCGACGAGGAACGGTTGTACAGCGCGATGAAGCGCTACCGGGCGGTGGGAGATCGAAGTGAGTACGTGCGGCGCCTGCCCATGTTCCAGGTGGTCGCGTACCACGGTGCGGCGGTGATCAATCGAGGCAACGTGCCCTACCACCTGTTCGCCGACTCGATGGTGAAGCTCACCGATCGCATCCCGTTCGGCCTCATTCACCGAACACCCACGTGGTCGCAGGAACTCACCTACGAGCCGACGGCCTGAGGGGGTGGTGATGCACACCTCGGTGGCCATCATCGGCGCCGGATTCGCCGGCATCGGTGCGGCGATCCGTCTCCGGGAGCGCGGAATCGACGACCTCGCGATCTTCGAACGCGACGACCGGGTCGGCGGCACGTGGCGCGACAACACCTATCCGGGTGCCGCGTGCGACATCCCGTCGCGCCTGTACTCCTACAGCTTCGCGCCCAACCCGGACTGGTCGCACACCTACTCGCGCAGTGCCGAGATCCTCGACTACATCCGGTCGATGGTCGACGACTCCGGGATCGGACCGCACATCCGGTTCGGCCACACGGTGACCGGGATGGAGTACAACGCCGACGACGGTCTGTGGACCATCACCTTCGACGAAGGGCACGAACCGGTACGGGCGCGCGCCGTCGTCCTGGCCTCGGGTCCGCTCGCGAACGCCTCCTTCCCCGACATCCCCGGCATCGAGGACTACGAGGGGCACAAGATCCACAGCGCACGTTGGGATCACGACTACGACTTCACCGGCAAGAAGGTCGCTGTCGTGGGCACCGGGGCGAGCGCGGTCCAGATCGTGCCGGAGCTGGTCGAGACCGCCGCGTCGGTGAAGGTCTTCCAGCGCACGCCCGGCTGGGTCCTGCCCCGCGCGAACGTGCGGACCCGTGCGACGACCAAGCGGCTCTATCGGGCGGTGCCCGGCACCCAGCGACTGGCGCGTTCACTCTGGTTCTGGGGTCACGAGACGGTGGCGCTGGGCGTCGTCTGGAACACTCCCCTGACCCGCGTCGTCGAGGCGGCCAGCAAAATGCACCTGCGGTCGCAGGTCGACGACCCGTGGCTGCGCCGACAGCTCACCCCCGACTTCGCCGCGGGATGCAAACGACTGCTCATGACCAGTGACTACTACCCCGCGCTCCAGCGACCGAACTGCACACTGGTGACCTGGCCGATCGCCCGCATCGCCGAACGCGGCATCCGCACCGTCGAAGGTGTTGAGCACCAGTTCGATTGCATCGTGTTCGCGACCGGATTCGACGTGTCCAAGACCGGGACGCCGATCCCGATCACCGGCCTCGACGGCCGCGACCTCGCGTCCGAGTGGGGCCGGGGCGCGTTCGCGTACCGCAGCGTCGCCGTGTCCGGCTATCCCAATCTGTTCTTCACGTTCGGACCCAACTCCGGCCCGGGCCACAGCTCCGCGCTGGTCTACATGGAGGCCCAGATCGACTACATCACCGAAGCGGTCACCCAGCTGCTCGAGAACGACTGGAAGGCTCTCGACGTGCGCGCCGAGGCGCAGGAGCGATACAACCAGGACATCCAGCGTCGACTGACCTCGACCACCTGGAACTCCGGATGCCAGAGCTGGTACCTCACCGACGACGGGTTCAACGCGACGATGTACCCCGGCTTCGCGACCCAGTACGTCAATCAGCTGCGCCGCGTCGAACTGCGCGACTACCGGATCCTCGTTCACCAGGACGCTCGGACTCCGGCCACCGCAGCGTTACAGTGAGGGGATGACCGAGTACCGGATCGACGACCTGGCGCGCGTGTCCGGAACCACGACCCGGAACATCCGCGGCTATCAGGAACGCGGGCTGCTCCCCCAGCCGCTGCGGCGCGGACGCGTCGCGATCTACACCGAGAAGCACCTGCGTAACCTCCGGGCCATCAACAAACTGCTCGGGAGCGGGTTCACCCTCAAGCACATCGCCACCTTCATGACGAACCCCGGCGCCCGCATCGGGGATGCGTTGGAGCTCAACGAGATCCTCGACGAGCACTGGTCGAGCACGTCACGCCCGGAGATCACCCGCGACGAGCTCGACGAGAGATTCGGTCCGCTGGACGATGCCCAGGTCGCGGCTCTCGTGCGAGCCGGTGTGATCTCCGAGACCCCGCGCGATGGGGTGTACGAGGCCATCGACCCGCGCATCATCGGAAACCTGGCGAAGCTCGTGCGACGGGGCGTGCAGATCACCGCGCTGGCAGATGTCCACGAACGGTTCACCGCAAAGATCAACGAGGCCGCCGAGATCCTGCTGGCTGCCGCGCATGACGAGGTGGACCGACGCAAGGGCCCGGGCTGGCTGCCGGAGAACGACGACGACGTCGCCTGGGCGGTGAACCTCCTGGGGATGATGCGCCGCGTCGGAACCGAGAACGCCCACGCCGCACTCGACCGCGCCCTCGACACGGCGCTGGACCGGGAACTCTCGGCCCACCAGAGCGCCGTCGACGAGCGTGCGGACGCCGACGCGCCGCAGCCCGGCCGGGAATCCGTCGAGCCCTCAGCCGGACCCGTTGTGCCGCTTCGGCAGAACGACCGATGAGGCGAGGAAGAAGCAGACCGCTCCCACGAACGTACCGGCCGTCGCGGCCACCGCGTCGGCGGTGACGCCACCCTTGGTCACGAACGCTCCGACGGCCGACACCCCGAATGCGACACACCCGATCCAGTTGATCAGCACCGACCACCAGTCGCGATCGCGGACATCCCACCGGCGTCCGGTGGCGCGGGTGTAGCCGGCGAAGGCGACCGCGCCACTGATGAGGAAGGCGATGGACCCGCCCGCGTCCGGGGTCCAGACCAGGTGCCGGTCCCCCCAGATCGTATGCGCGACCAGAGCTCCCGTGGTCGACACGTTGAACAGGATCGTACCCACCGATTGCGTGGCTGCTGTGAGCCATTCGGCACGGATGACCGAACCGGGCGCCGACGACCGCAGTTCGGCCACGGTACCGCTGCGGATCAGCTGGATGAATCCGGCGGCGGTGAAGAACCAGGCGCCGACGAAGTAGCAGCTGTTGGCGAACCCGGCGCCCATCACATGTGCCAGCCCGGGGGCCGACCCCAGCGCGAACAGCGCCGACCCGATCATGAACCCCCAGCACTGCTTGGGCAGCGTCGGCGTCAGGAACGCATGTGTGCGGTCATGCAGTGACATCAAGGCTCGCGATGACCTTGCTCGGCTCGATCCAGATCCCCAGCTCGCCGGTGACCCCGTTGCGGGCTCCGAACTCCTCGGCCCGCTCGGCACCCATGTATCGCGCCCCGCACATCGTCGCGATGCGACGCACCTCGTCGAGGTCGTCGGTGACCCGCGCGATGCCTTGCACCTGCACGAACCCGAACGGCGGTTCGGGCAGGTCGACCGCCATCACGACACGTGGATCACGCAACAGCGCACGGCCTTTGGCAGTCGTGGCCCCGGTGTTGAACGCGATCCGGTCGCCGTCGAGGACGAACCACACCGGGACGACGAGCGGTCGACCGTCGGCGGCGGTGTATCCGAGGTGCCCGGTCTTCGTGCCGCTGGTGAGGAAGTCGCGGATGGCCGGATCGGACAGCGTGGGCTCAGACATGCCTCTCACCCTAGAGAGACCCGGCCGCAACCGCGAGGTGTTCGGACTCGACCGCCTCACCGTTGCGCGAGTACATCACCGATCCGGCACGCCATCATCATGATCGTCGCGTGCGGGCCACTGCGCCCGCTGGTGGGCAGAATGGACCCGTCGACGATCCGGAGTCCGCGAACCCCGTGCACCCCGCCGAGCCAATCGGTCCGGACGCCCATCGGCATCGTCCCCCACGCGTGCTGGGAGAACCCCGCCCGATCGGCGATCCGCACACTCCCCGGGACGACGACGTCGGCGAACTCGGGCGCCCGCAGCATCTCCGCGACTCCCGCGGTCGCCGTCCGCAACGCGATGGCGGTAGCCGGGTCGGGTTCGTCGAACTCAATCCGTACTGCGGCGCCGTCGGCGACGATCCGTACCGCCGAATGCCTCATCGCGGTCACCTCGACGATTGGACCCCACGCGCGCAGACCACGAATGTACGAGGCGAAATCATCTCGATAACAACGTATTTCGAGACCGCTGTCGGTGTGCACCACGGTCGGCAACACCATGCCCCGCCCCGCCGGTGTCCGCCTGGCGTACGACACCGCCAGGCCTCGATGCTCCCCGGCACCCAGCGAACGGGCATCCGTACGACCCCCGATGTCGAGTGCGGGCAACTCCGAACGCAACAGGATCCCCGCGGTGCCGAGGGTGCCCGCGGCGAGGATCACCTCGCCCGCGCCGACCGTGAGCGAGCCCGCGTGCACGCCCGTCACCGTCGTACCCCCGGCCGACGCCACACGGTCCACCGTGCAACCGGTCACGACCCGGAGGTTGGGTCGCGACAGCGCCGGGACGAGGTACGCGTCGGCCGCCGAGCGGCGCGCGAGCCCGCTCCGATTGATCGGCACCCGGTTGAGCCCGACCACCGGCCACCGCAGCGCGAGCGGACGGACCGGTACCCGCGCCGTCCAGTAGCGCTCGAAAGCGGTTCCGGCGTCGCCGAGTTCGTTGTCGGCGACGGGTTCGACACCCATGGTGCCGCCGGGCGCGTCCAGTTCGTCGTACGCATCGGCGATGGCGTCAAGCCCCCACCCGGCCGGCCACGTTCCGAAGTCGTCGCGATGCCACCTGAGGAAGTACCCGCCGTTCACCGCCGACGAACCGCCGAGAGCCGACCCGCGGGCCGCCGACACCCCGAGGTTCGTGTCGTGGCGGACCGCATGCGGGGCGGCGTCGTCGATCGGTAGCCGAGACAGCTCGAGGTCCGCGGGGGCCGGCAGGCCTCCCGGACCGCGTTCCAGCAGCACGACCGCACGGTCGGGGTTCCGCGAGAGCCGCTCGGCGAGCACGCATCCGGCGCTGCCGGCGCCGACGATGACGACGTCAGCGGTGAGCGACCGGTCGGTCGTCGTCATCGAGAGATGACCGGGCGCAACGCTTCCGGGTCTCGGTGGGTGATGACGCCTTGCCACAGGCCCGCACCGTAGGCCAGGTCGTCGAGCCGGTGCATGAGGATGTAGCGCAGCGGGCCGAGCGTGGGCGGACTGGTCGGATCGGCGAGCAGATCCCGGACCCAGGACACCACCCCCTCGACGATCGCCACCTGCACGGCGAGGGTGCGGAAACGCTTGGACACAAGGGCGAGCAACACCGCCACCGGCCAATAGTGACGGCAGATGGCGTCCGCGGCCTGTAGCAGTCCGAACCCGGCCGCTCGTCCGGTCATCTGCGCCGACACCAGCGGGGCCGACGGCAGGTCGCCCAGCCGCCGCCGCATCCGAACCGCCAGATGGGTGAGGATGATCATCGCCAGGGCGGCACCGCACCGCGTCCGCGACAGCAACGCCACCACCGCGGCGGCCATCGGAACCGACATCTTCACCGGCGCTGCTCGGTCACCGTGCCGGGAGGCCAGGTGTGCGGCGCCGGTGCCGTAGAAACAGCGACGCGAGAGCACCGAGCGCAGGTCAGCGCGGTGCTCATGGGCCACACGAGCCACCGGGTCGTAACGGATCCGCCACCCCTCCGCGTGTATCCGCCAGCACGCGTCGACATCCTCGGCCACCCGCAGCGACTCGTCGAAACCGCAGAAAGCGCTGCGCCGCACCACCATCGCGGCGCTGGGCACATACGGGGTCCGGGTCGAGGGCGCCACCGCGGACTCCTCGGGCCCCATGTCCAGGGAGGACCACCCGTTCTCGTAACGTTCGGCCAGCGATGACGCCACCGACGGGTCGGACTGCAATCCGACGATGCGCGGTGCGACGAGCCCGACCGTGGGGTCGGAGAAGTGCGTCAGCAGGATGGTGAGCCAATCCGGGTCCGGCACGACGTCGGAGTCGAGGAATGCGACGAAGTCGGTCGTCGCGGCCTCCGCACCCGCGTTGCGCGCCGCGGACGGACCACGGTTGTCGTCGAAGCGCAGGACCCGCGCCGTGGGCCGGTCCACCACGATCGGGGTGGCGGAGCCGTCGTCCACGACGATGACCGTCAGCCCGTCGAGGGCGTCGAGCAGGCGATCGATGCCAACCTGGTTGTCCCGGACCGGGACGACCACGGTCACGTCCTGCGGCTGCGGTCCGAACATCGGCCGGGGATTGGCGATCCCCGCGTCCAGCAGTGCGCGCGCCAATCGTCGGGTCACGTTGTCGCACACCTCGATCCGACCGTCCTCGGAGGTCATCCCGAGTGCGGTGTCGGACATGCGCAGCAGCCGCGTCGGCGAACCGCCGACCAGATACCGGAAGTCGCCAGCCTTGGCACAGCGCAGGTCGATCTGCACCTGGAAGCCGACGGGCAGATCGGTCCCCGGAGGCGCGTCGGCGTCCGAGTGCGCTCCGGGTTCGACGGACTCCGAGTCGTCCCGGGCGGAGGCGTCGTCCGCGTCCTGGTTCCCGGCCCAGCGTCGTGGGGCCGAGTCGTCGAGGGCCGTCATCCCAGGCGCCCCAGATCGTCGATCTGCCACGACTCCAGGGCGGCCCACAGGCGGTCGGTCACCCCGTCGACCAGACCCGCCCCCGTCTCGGCGCTCGCGCCCTCCGGGTCGCCGAGGACACCGTTGGGACTCACGGCGGCGACACCGCCCGACCGCATCGCCCCCATCAAAGCCCCCACCGGCTCCCGGTTGCCCGCCACGGCACGGTCGGGATCCACGACGGACGGCGAAACATGCAGCAGCACAGATGTTTCGGTGAATCCCGCGTGGGCGTCGGCGCCTTCGAAAGCGCACGGGAACCAGGCGACGTCCCGGCCCTCGTAGCGGAGTCGGGTCACCGCCTCGATCAGCGTCCGGGTGTTCCCGCCATGTCCGTTGACGAACACCACGCGCGCCGCCCATCGGCACGCACTGCGGCCGTACTCGACGAGGAGGCCGCGCAACGCCTCGTGTCCGATCGAGATGGTCCCGGCGAAGCCCTCGTGTTCACCGCTGGCGCCGTAGTTCAGGTCCGGTGCGCACAGGAGCCCGGAGGCCTTCGATCGCCCGCAGACGCGCTCGGCGATCGCCGACGCGATACGCGTGTCGGTGTCGAGCGGGAGGTGGGGCCCGTGCTGCTCGACCGAACCGAGGGGCACCAGCAGAGTGATCACCTGCCCATCGAGGTCTGGCCAGTTGCACTGCCCCAACGCCGATGGCACCGTCATTCGACCAATGCTAGCGACGGTGCCTGCGAGTGTGTCGGTCTCGCCCGAAAAACGGAGCGAAAAACGCGTCCAGATGTCGCGAACCACCACTCTGACGAGCGTTCGATCGGTTGTGGAATGCTGAGAACATCCAGTGACACCTGACACAGTGCGCGAACAACGATCGGGAGGACGACACCCATGAGCAGTGCCACACCACACGACAGCGGCAAGCCCGGCCCGCTGAGTTCGATCCGGGTCATCGAGTTCGCCGGTATCGGCCCCGGTCCGCATGCCGCCATGCTGCTGGCCGATCTCGGCGCCGACGTCGTGCGCGTTCAGCGCCCGGGGTCGCTGCCCAAGCCCGGCCGCAACGCCGATGCTCTGCTCCGCGGCCGACGCGTCGTCGAGGCCAACCTCAAGGACGACAACGACCGGGAGACCATTCTCGGCCTCGTCGCCAAGGCCGATGTGATCCTCGAGGGTTTCCGTCCCGGCGTGATGGAACGGCTCGGACTCGGACCCGACGACCTCGAGAAGGTCAATCCCGGCCTCGTCTACGGGCGCATGACCGGCTGGGGACAGGACGGACCCCGTGCCAACCTCGCCGGCCACGACATCAACTACATCTCGCTCACGGGCATGCTGCACGCCATCGGACGCAAGGACGATCGTCCCGTGCCCCCGCTCAACCTGGCCGGTGACTTCGGCGGCGGTTCGATGTTCCTCGTCGTCGGTGTGCTCGCGGCACTGCTCGAGCGCGGGGTGTCCGGCCGGGGGCAGGTCGTCGACGCGGCCATGGTCGACGGCGCTTCCGTTCTGGGACAGATGATGTGGGCGTTCCGCGGCACCGGACTGTGGAGCGACACCCGGGGTGTGAACATGCTCGACACCGGCGCTCCGTACTACGAGGTCTACGAGACCTCGGACGGCAAGTACATGGCGGTCGGCGCGATCGAGCCGCAGTTCTACGCCGAGCTGCTCAAGGGCCTCGAACTCACCGACGCCGACCTGCCGGACCAGAACGACATCGCCCAGTGGGGGAAGCTGAAGGAGATCTTCACCGAGACCTTCAAGTCGCGTACCCGCGACGAATGGGCCGCGGTCTTCGAGGGCACCGACGCCTGCACCTCGCCGGTCCTCACCTTCGCCGAGGCACCCGCCGACGCCCACATGGCCGCCCGCGCCAACCTCGTCGACATCGACGGCGTGACCCAGGCCCAGGTGGCACCGCGCTTCTCGCGCACCAAGCCGGAGACCCCCACGGGCCCGACCACCGAGGCGACCGATCCGTCGACGCTCTGGGCCGACTGAGGGTCCCGCCACCGCTTCTCCGTGCGGGAGAAGCGGTGGCGACCCGCCCATTGCTCCCCGAGGTTCCAGGAGCGAAAGCCGCCGGGCCGAGCAAGCGACGAAGGAGCGCGTCGAGGTCGACGAGCCACGAAGGGCGACAACTCACGTCGCCCTTCGTGGCTCGCTTCGCTCGCACCTCAGGGAGCAGATGAATCGGCCACTCGCCCTCGAACGCAAGGGTTCTTCCGCGGCCGCGCGGCGTCAGACCTTCGAATGCCCCATGTCGATCTGGAACTCGGCCGCGGTGATCCCCTTGGCACTGTCGGACGCGAGGTAGAGGACGGCGTCGGAGATCTCGTCGAGCGCGGCGACCGGATGGTAGTCGAGGATCGACGTGAAATGCGGGTTGACCCAGGGGATTCCGAAGATCCGGTGCGCCTCGGTGTCAGCCACACCCATCGGGGTGTCGACCGCGTACGGGTGCACGCTGTTCACCCGGATGCGATGGTGACCGAGCTCTTTCGCGGTCGTCTGGGTCAGTCCGACGAGTCCGTACTTCGACGCCGAGTACGACGCCTGCAGCGGCATCGCCTTCAGCCCCGCGACGGAACTGATGACGGTGATCGAGCCCCCGTTGCCCGCCTCGAGCATCGCCGGAATGGTGGCCTTCAGCGTCTTCCACGCGCCGACGAGGTTGATGTCGACGACGTCGGTGAACTGCTCTTCGCTGAGCTCCCAGACCTTGCCCCAGGTCAGCACCCCGGCGTTGGCGACGACGTGGTCGAGCCGACCGAACTGCTCGACGGCGTCGGCCACGAGCTGCTGCTGGAAAGCAAGATCGCGCGTATCTCCCTGCCGTGCAAGGATCTTGCCGCCGACGCCCTCGACGAGACGAATCGTCTCGGCGAGGTCGTCGGCCGTGGCCGCGGGGTAGGTCGCGTGGTCGATGATCGGACCCGCGATGTCCAGGCCGACGATCGCGGCCCCCTCACGGGCGAACCGGATCGCATGATTGCGACCTTGACCTCGGGCGATGCCGGTGATGTAGACGACCTTGCCGTCGAACTGTCCCATGGCAGAACTGTAACACGTTCTAGTTCTGCTCCCCAGTGTTCGCCGGGGCCCGACGAACGGTTCAGGCGTGCCCGAACGCGCGGGTGAAGCCGTCGGGTACGACGAGGTCGGCGGCCGAGAGCTCGTGCACGCTCTTGTGGCCGAGACCCATCAGCACGCCGTCGAGTCCCATGCGCATGAGGTCTAGCACGTTCTCCACACCGGCCTGGCCGTTGGCCGCGAGACCCCAGAGGTACGCACGGCCGATCATGACCGCGCGGGCACCGAGTGCGAGCGCTTTGGCGACGTCACTGCCGCGACGGATACCGCCGTCGAGCAGGACCTCGATGTCGTTGCCGACCGCCGCCGCGATGTCGGGGAGAAGGCGGATCGTGGCAGGCGTGCCGTCGAGATTGTTACCGCCGTGATTGGAGACCGAGAGCGCCGACGCACCGATGTCGACGGCTCGCTTGGCATCGTCGAGACGGGTGATGCCCTTGACCATGAACGGCCCATCCCACTGCTCGCGCAACCACTTCAGGTCCTCCCAGGTGGGCGGCGGGGTGCTCATCCAAGACCCGTAGGCGCCGAAGAAGGTGGGCCCGGGCACACCCTGCGGTGTGAGGTTGGGTGCGGTCAGGTCGGGAATGTTGATCTTGCCGCCCTTGACCCAGTCGAGCGCGTACCGCGGCTTGACCGCGATCTCGGGTCCCAGCCGCAGCAGCGCCTTGAAATCGACCTTCTCCGGGATCTCCGGGCTACCCCAATCGCGACCGACGTTGAAGACCCAATCTGTCGTGACTATCAGGCCTTTCGCGCCTGCCGCCTTCGCGCGCTCGGCTCGCGCGAGGATCTCCTCGCGGCTGCCCAGCCAGTAGATCTGGAAGAACACCTTGTCATTGACCGCGGTGACCTCTTCGACCGCGTGCGAGGCGAAGCTCGACAGTCCCATCGCGGTGCCACGGGCGGCCGCCGCGCGGGCCACGGCCACCTCGCCCTCCGGGTCGACGGCCTGCACACCCGTCGGCGAGATCATCACCGGGAACGAGATCTCCTCTCCCATCACCGTTGTCGTCATCTCGCGGTCGGACTGCGCACCGACGACGTGCGGCGCCCAGCCCAGTTCGGAGAACGCGCGGACGTTGTCGTCGACGGTGACACCGGCCTGCGTACCGGCGACCAGCGACGAGTACACCGATTTGGGCAGCCGCTTCTTGGCCCGGCGCTGCGCCTCGGTGACGGTCTCGAACCAGGGATTTCGGGCCCAGGGGTTGGCAGACATGTTCTTCCTACTCATTGATCCATCCATGGAGACCGGTTGGCTCTCATGGAGACGGGGCGCCGGTTCTGACGACGGCGCGCCCCGTGGTGTACCGCGGGCGATCTACCGCGCGGCGGGGGTGAACCCGGCGAGCGGGTTCTCGTCACAGGACTTGGTGGGACGCGAGGCCACCGGGGTCAGGTCGCCGTCGGGGCGCCGGGTCATCAGGGTCAGCGGCGTACCGCGTGAATGGTCCTTGTTGGCGGTCGGTTTCGTGCGGTCGCCGGCGAGGAGTTCCTCACCGTAACCCTGCACGCACTCCGGGTCGGGGCCGGCGAGCGGGAGGCCGGTGAAGAACTTCGCGGCCATGCAGCCGCCGCGGCAGGCGTCGAAATGCGCGCACTTGGTGCAGGCGCCGGCGTTCTGCGGTTCGCGCAATTCGGTGAACAGGTCCGACCGCTGCCAGATCTCCTGGAAGCCGCCGTCGGAGAGGATGTTCCCGGCGAGGAAGTTCTCGTGGATCGCGAACGGGCATGCATACACGTCGCCGACCGGGTCGATGAGACAGACCACGCGTCCCGCACCACACAGATTGAGGCCGGGGAGGCCGCCGCCGGAATCGGAACCGAACGCCGACAGATGGAAGAACGAGTCACCGGTCAGCACTCGATCACCGTGTGCGACAAGCCAGTCGTAGAGTTCTCGCTGCTGGTGCGGCAACGGATGCAGGTCATCCCACACGTCGGCGCCCCGGCCGGAGGGACGCAACCGGGTGATGCGTAGCGTGGCGTTGTAGCGGTCGGCGAGCGCCTTGAACTCGTCGAGTTGCGCGACGTTCTGTCGTGTCATGACGACGCTGATCTTGGCGTCGGCGAAACCCGCCTCGGCCAGGTTCTCCAGCGCACGGACGGCCATGTCGAACGAACCCGGACCGCGGACCGCGTCGTTGACCTCCGCGGTCGCCCCGTCCAGCGAGATCTGGACGTCGACATAATCCGACGCCGCGAGTCTCGCGGCCACCTTCTTGTCGATGCGCAGGCCGTTGGTGGAGAACTTCACCCCCACCTGATGGCTGGTGGCGTAATCGACGAGCTCCCAGAAGTCCGGGCGAACGGTCGGTTCGCCGCCGCCGATGTTGACGTAGAAGACCTGCATCCGCTGCAGCTCGTCGATGATCGCCTTGCACTGTTCGGTGGACAGCTCACGGGGATCGCGTTTGCCCGACGACGACAGGCAGTGCACGCACGCGAGGTTGCACGCATAGGTCAGTTCCCAGGTGAGGCAGATGGGCGCGTCGAGACCCTTCTCGAACTGGTCGACGAGCCGGCCGACCTTCGGAACCTCGCCGGAGGTCGGTGCGGGCGCCCGGAGTGCACTCGCGAATTCGGTTGCTGTGGGCGGCATCTCGATGGTCGTCATCGTTGAGGTCCTTGCATTCGGGGCTGGCGGTTCGGGACTGGGACGTCCGGGCCGGGACGTCGGGCCTGATCGCTCAGGAGCGGGGCACGATCATGCCGCTGTCGGCGAGCGCGGTGAGCGCCTGCAGGTACAGGGGACGTTGGGCGGGCGAGATCCCGGCGGCGAGGAGGGCGGCCTCCGCCGAGTCGTGGTCGGCGAGCGATTGCACGATGCCGACGACGGTGAGGTTCTTGAGGAACGACAGCTTGCGCGTACCGAAGTGGTACAGCAGCGCTCCGAACGGTTCCGGCCGCAGAGCGACCTTCGGATTGAGCCGCCACGGCTCGAGCGTGTCGAAACCGGGCGCCTCGGCTGGGGTGTCGAACCGGACCCCGGCGACCGCGGAACGGTCGCCGGAGATCGGATTCGATGTCGGGGCCGACATCAGTAGACCCCGCACATCCCGTCGATCGAGACCTCTTCGACGAGTGACTCGGCGATGAGTTCGGTGTCGTTCGAGCTGTGACTGGTCGCAGCGGACTGATCTGCCATGATCCATACCTCCTGGTTGGTGGGTTAGTGATGTGGATCACGACAGACTATAGTGGCACTCGGTGCAGAAATCCAGCGCTCGCGAGCGAACTGTCCGAATGGCCAGGTGGACGGTTCTGTCGATCCGGACGACACCGGTCCCATAGGCTGAGGTCCCGATGACCACGAAGATGCGCGGCGACGAGCCCGCACGTACCCCGCCGGGCCGGCGCCCCATCACGTCGCGTGCGCAGATCAGCGCACTCGCGATCCGCCTCTTCACCACCCAGGGCTTCGAGGACACCAGCGTCGACGACATCGCCGAGGCGGCCGGGATAGCCCGGCGCACACTTTTCCGGTACTACTCGTCGAAGAACGAGATCCCGTGGGGCGAGTTCGACGACCATCTCCGCGAACTACGCACCCTCCTCGCCGGCATCCCGCGCGAGACGCCGATGGCACAGGCCCTCGTCGACGCCCTCGTCTCGTTCAACCGGGTGCCCGCCGAGGAACTCGACAACCATCGCCGACGTATGTCCCTCCTCCTCGGGGTGCCTGCGCTGCAGGCACATTCGATGATCGTCTATGCCGACTGGCGTCAGGTCATCGCCGAGTTCTGCGCGACCCGGCTGGGCGTCGATGTCCGCGATCACCTGCCGCAGACCATCGGCTGGCTGTGTCTCGGTGCCGCCCTCGCCGCGTACGAGAAATGGCTCGACGACCCCGATGCCGACCTGGAGACGCTCATCGAGTCCGGCGCGCGCACCGTGGCCGACGGCGTGGCGGCCCTGGCGTGACTACGCTGGCAACGGCCGCACGGGATCGACCGCAAGCCCCTCGTGGGAACACCGGTCGTTGCGCTAGGCTGAAGTAGAACGTGTTCTAATTTGGGCCGGGGTGCCGGTCCTCGACGGCGGAGACTGCGCACATGTCTGACCTGACCCCTCACGGTTCACGCAGCGTGATCCTCACGGTGTCCGAGGTGATCGACGAGACGGCCGAGGCCAAGTCCATCGCCTTCGAGGTACCCGAGGCCTCGCCGAAGCCGTTCACCGATTACAAACCGGGGCAGTTCCTCACGCTACGGATTCCGAGCGAGCAGACCGGTTCGGTCGCGCGCTGCTACTCCCTCGCGTCGTCGCCGTTCACCGACCCGCGGCCCAAGGTGACCGTGAAGCGCACCGCCGACGGCTACGGATCCAACTGGGTGTGCGACAACCTCTCCCCCGGCACCCAGGTCGAGGTGCTGCCGCCGTCGGGCGTGTTCACCCCGAAGTCCTATGACACCCCCTTGCTGCTCATCGCGGCCGGCAGCGGTGTCACGCCGGTGATGTCGATCCTCAAGGCGGCCCTCGAGAAGGGCGACGCACCGATCGTCTTCTTCTATGCCAACCGGGACGTCGCCGACGTGATCTTCGCCGCCGAACTCCGAGAACTCCTGGCCGCCCACCCGGATCGGCTCACCCTCGTCCACTGGCTCGAATCACTCCAGGGTCTGCCGAGTGCGGCCGCTCTGGCAACGGCTTTCGCGCCCTACGCGACGTCGCACGTCGCCTACATGTGCGGACCGGGCCCGTTCATGGATGCCGTCCACAAGGGTCTGTCAGACGCGAACTTCCCGCACCACAACGTCCATACCGAGGTCTACAACTCGCTGTCCGGCGACCCGTTCGCCGACGTCGAACTCGGCGAGGTGAGTGAGGAGGAGCAGGCGGGTGCCGCCACCGTCGAGGTCGAGCTCGACGGTGAGACCCACACCCTGACCTGGCCTCGCTCACGAACTCTCGTCGACATCATGCTCGACGCCGGACTCGATGCGCCGTATTCCTGCCAGGAGGGTGAGTGCGGTTCGTGCGCCTGCACTCTCACCGAGGGCAGCGTCGACATGGACAACGCCGGCGCGCTCGACCCCGAGGACATCGAGGACGGATACATCCTCGGCTGTCAGGCGCATCCGACATCGGACACGCTGAAGGTCGAATTCTGACAGAGTGGTTCGAGTTCGTGCAGTCACCGGTCCATCGAAGGAGAACGACGACGTGAGCACCATCCGCGGTTCCCGGCTCGACCCCGTCCAGCTCGCCCGTGGCCTCGCCGCGATGCTCATCAGCATCGGAGTGCTCCACTTCGTGGCACCCAAACCGTTCGACGAGATCATCCCGGAGGAGATCCCCGGCGACCCCCGCACGCTGACCTACGCTTCCGGTGTTGCCGAGATCGGTTTGGGCGCTGCACTTCTCGCTCCGAAGACCCGACGCGCCGCCGGCGCGGCGTCCGTGCTGCTGTTCCTCGCCGTCTACCCCGCCAACATCAACATGGTCCGGCTGTGGTGGGACCGGCCGCTGCCCTACAGGATCGTCGCCCTGGCCCGGTTGCCGTTCCAGTTCCCGATGATCTGGGCCGCCGCGAAGGTCGCACGCGAGGGCTGACCCTTCGAGGCTCGTCGCTAACGCTCCTCACACCTCAGGGAGCAGAAAGCGCAGCGGCGCCATCGGATTCGAGAGCACGGAGCCGGTCAACGGAGGGCGCGGTAGTGGGCACGCTCCTCCGGGGTCCGGTGCTCGAGCGCGTATGACAGTGCGGTGCGGCCCATCCGGGCAGCGTTGTCGTCCAGGTAGCCGAGCAGGACGGTCTCGTCGACTCGTTTGCCGACCGCCCGCAGCATCCAGCCGAATGCCTTCTGGATGAGATCCCGTCGGTCGTCGCGGACGAGCGGCGCCACCGCGAGCAGTGCCGCCGGGTCGCCGTGCTTGATGAAGGCGAAGGTCGCGATCACCCCCACCCGGCGCCGCCACAGATCATCGTCCCGCGCGTGTTGCAGAACGAGACCGAGTTCGCCGCTGCGCCGGCAGTATTCGCCGAGGACGGGATCGGCGGACGAGTCGACGAGATCCCAGTTGTTCACCCGGCCGCGGCGCACCGCGTCGAGGTAGAGGTCGACCCAGCCCTTGCCGTCGCCGCCGCGGCGTAGCTCGCGGTCGAACTCCTCACGCAGGAGGAACAATGCGATCAGGCGATGCTCGTGGATCGGTGAGTCGAGCAACTCGACGACCTGATCCGGCGCGATGCCGCGGAACCCCTTCGCGAGCTTCCGTTGTACCGGTACACGGATTCCGAGGAATTCATCGCCCTCCCCGTATCCCCCCGGTCGGGCCTGGAAGAACGCGGCCTGGCCGAGCGCGAGTTCCGGGTCGGCCACCACGGCTGCCGCATCACGCACCCGCGCAGCGGTGGGCGTATCCGTCATTGCGTCACTACAGCAGATCCGCCACGGGCGTGGGGGTCTGCAGCTTCGGCCGGGTCTTCATCACGGCACCCACCTTGCCGGCGCCCACCACCCCGGTGAGCACGCCGTCCCGGCTGTAGTAGGCAACGAACTTCTTCCCGTCGTCGTCGACGACGTGGACCTCGTCATCGGCGCGCGGGGAGCCGAGTACCTGGATCTTGACGTCGAACTGGTCGCTCCAGAAATAGGCGACCGACGCGGTGACCGCGTCGCCACCGGTGATCTGGTGCGCGACGACCGAGGCCTGCTCGACCGTGTGGTTCCAGTGCTCGACGCGTTTCGGCCTCCCGTCCTCGTCGAGCCAGTTCGCCACGTCGCCGAGGGCGTAGACGTTCTCGGCGCTGGTGTGTCCGGTTGCATCACAGGCAATTCCGCCCCCGACCTCGCGTGCGGCAAGCTCGATGCCCGAACCGTCCAGGTACCCGGTCACCGGGGTCGAACCGATACCGACGACGACGATGTCGGCGGGCAGGGTGGTGCCGTCGGTGAGTTCGACCGCGCTGACCCGCCCCTCGGACACGTCGATCTTCGCGACCCCGACCCCGGTCCGCAGATCGATGCCGTTGGCCACGTGCAACCGCGACACCAGGGCGCCGATCCGCTCCCCCAGCGCCACGGCGAGCGGCGTCGGAGCCGGTTCGACGAGGCTGACCGCCAGTCCGCGGGCCGAGAGGCCGGCCGCCACCTCGCATCCGATGAAGCCGGCGCCGATGACGACTGCGGTGCTCGCGGAATCGATCTCGCCACGCAGCGCCACCGCGTCGTCGTAGGTGCGGAGCACGTGCGCGCCTCGGACGTTCTCCGTGAGGCCGGGAAACGGCCGTGGATCGAGCCCGGTCGCCAGTACGAGGGTGTCGTAGGCGACGGTGGCGCCGGAGGCCAGCGTGATCGTCCGGTCCGTCGGTGCCACCGCGGTCACCGCTTCACCGAGTCGCAGCGTGATGTCGGAGTCCTCGTAGAACTCCGCGGGTTTGAGATCGACGCGGTCGTCCTTGCCCAGCAGCACCGACTTCGACAGCGGCGGACGGTCGTACGGCGGATGCGCTTCGGCTCCGACGAGGGTGATCGGATCGGTGAAGCCGTTGTTCCGCAGGTTCTCCGCGACCCGGATCCCGCCGAGTCCGGCCCCGACTATCACCACACCCGCGCTCGATGCACTCATCTCTGGTCCCCTTTTCGTCATCCCACCCGCGAGCACCCGTCTGCGCCGGCGGTCGCGCGGACCGCCCGGGGGCGGGCATCTCGTGTCTCAACGGGTCACGTCGCCGACCGGCTGCAGGTCGGACAGCAGCCAATTCCCGTCGACCTTACGCATAAGTGCCCACCGGGCGATAGAGGTCGTCTCGGCCGGTGGACGGCTCGCGGCACCCGGTGCCGGTGAACCGGACCCGGCTGTCACCCGCTGGTCGGCGAAGACGAGCACCCGGGCGCGTTCCGAGTCGCCCTCCTGCAGTCCGGCACCGACGACCTCGCCGGTCACCGACAACGCTGATGCACGGACGCCGGGAACCACGACATCGGTGCCGCGGTTCCGGTACTCCAGGCGTAGCGGGTCGGTCAGCAACGCGTCGGTCGCCTGCCACCGGTCGGCGGGGTCGTCGGGCGAATAGGTCAGGAGCGCACTCACGGCAGCCGCAGCCGCGCTGAGGATTTCGCTGCGTTGCGCCTCGGTCGGGTCGGGATCGGGGCGCAGGGTCGCGGCGCCCGCGATCGCCGCGACCACCAGGGATACCGCCGATGCGGCGATGAGAAGCCGCATGCGGATGCGTTGGGTTCGGGTCGGCCGTGCCGGTAGCAGGACCCGGTCGTCGGCGGCGGTCATGGACGCCTCGCCTCGGCGATCTTCCAGCCGCCGTCGGTGCGCGTCATGGTGATCAGCGCCGTGATCCGCTCTCCGGTGGTGTCGATCTCCGAACCGTCCCCCGACCCGCCCAGGAGCGCCGGGTTCGTCGCGTCGGCGACGACGAGCACGTCGATGCTTCCACCGATGTCGTCGGACGACGGATCGGTGACGAGCCCGGCCGAGATCACTTGCCCGACACTCGAACCCCGTTGCCCGCCCACCTCTGTCACCAGTGCCTCCCGGGCGGCGTCGATCCGTTTCAGCTGCGGTCCGGTGCTCACCTCCGCCACGCGTGCCACGTAGCCTTCGGGGTCGGCCGGGTCGGCGGTCAGCATGACGGTGACGGCGCCGCGGGCGGATGCGAGCACGTCGTCCTGCAACTCGGTCGCCGCCTGCTGGCCGCGGATCTGCCAGGCAAGAAAGCCGGCGACGGCGACGAGGACGACCACCGCGATCGCTGCTCCGACGAGAGTCCGGCGCACCGTCTGTGTCCGGCGTGCCGCACGCGCCCGGAGCGCCGGCGCGGCGACGATCCGGGCGGTGCGCGCCCGTCGGGTCGCCGCGTCGACCCGGGCGCGGGCGAGTTCGATTCGCGTGGTGATGTTCTCGGTCATCGCCGCACCCGCAGATTCCTTTGGACGCTCATCCGATCACATCCGCCGCCGCGAGGAGCCATGTGTCGTCCGACCGCGCGTAGCGGGCCAGGACCGTGCGTTGGACGGTCGTCGCGGGCCCGGTGGCCGGACGTACTGTCACCGCGACGCGCAGCAGCGCCTCCCCCTCCGCGGCGTCGACCGCGACGATGCTGACGACCTCGGGGCGCCAGGTCACCGACGACGTCCCCTCGGGCGGGGGCCGATCGAGCTGGGCCCCGTAGCTGTCGGTGAACTCGTCGGCGACCCGCTCCCGCGCCCGCGTCCGGTCCTGCTGCCAGCGGTCCGCATCGACCGAGAAGACGTCCGCGACGATCGTTCCCGCCTGTGCTCGCAACTGGTCTCGGCTCTCCGTGACGTCGGAGCCGGTGCGGTGCGAGTTCCACAGGGTGAGCACCACGACGAGCGTCGCGACCAGGACAACCGCCGCGATCGCGAGGCGGATGGCGGCACCTCGCACCCCGATGGGCCGGGTCGTTCCGCGTCCCGGGACCGGCTCGACGCCCGGGGTGTGAATCGGTGGGGTCATGGAAGGTACTGCACCGCACTCAGTTTCAGCGTGTCGTCGGCCGGTGTGATGAGCACCCGCAACCGGAATCTGCGCGCCTGGTCGCCGGTCTCGGCCGGCGCCGCCCCACCGGTGAAGACGACGGTGGCCGCAATGAGGACCGTGGCGGTGTCGCCGGTCCGGACGGAGATCCCCGTGCCGTCGACGGAGGACTGCGCGACGGTGCCGTTGGCCCGGATGAATTCGGTGTAGCTGTCGGCGGATTGGGCGAACTCGTCGTAGAAGGTGCCGGTGGCGCCGGCCAGGATGCGCTGGGCGCGCCGATCGTCTCGGCTGTTCGGGGCGATGAGCACCGCGACCCGGTCGGCCGCCGCGGACTGGAGTTCGGCATCGGAGTACCGCTCACGGTCTCGCTGCCACGCGGTCACCGCCACCCCCGCGAGCACGAGCGCGACGACGAGGACCACGACCGCGACGACCCAGCGGAGCCGCGACAGGCGCCGACGGAGTCCGGCCTCGACCTCGAGGGTGTGCAGATCGTCCAGTGCCTCGCGCAGCTCGCGTCTCGCGGCCCGGTCGGCGGACAGCTCCTGCGCCCCCGACCGAGCACCCATGCCGTCCCTCTTCACGACGACAGGGGCGTGCTCTCCTGGGGCTGCGTCAGATTGTCGCCCGGCGCCCGGGTGTCGATCTTCTCACCGCGGATCCGGCTGGAGTATGCCGCGCGCGCCTGCTGGTCGGGGCTCAGGAAGATCGAGTCCAGCTTGGTCAACCGGCGCGACCACCGCTTCATCGCCTGCGGGAACAACGCGCCCGACTCCGCCCACCGCATCGACCGGGGCGCGTAGACGCGGACCACCGGCCGCGCGATCGTCTGCACGACGATCGACGCCACCTCGCCGGGCTCGACGGTCTGGATGAACTTGTTGGTCTGCAGGCCGGAGATCAGGGCGGTTCGCGTGAACGTGGGGAGTACCGCGCTGACGGCGACGCCCTGCGGCTCCAGCTCGGCGCCCAGCGCCTCGGAGAACTCGATGACGGCTGCCTTGGCGCCGTTGTAGATGGTGAGGCCGGGGGTGGGTATGCGCCCGGCCGTCGATGCGATGTTCACGATGTGGCCGGTCCGGCGGGGCGCCATCCGGCGGGCCGCCTCCTGGCATCCGATGATCACGCCCAGGACGTCGATCTCGTAGGTCCGGCGGATGATCGTGTCGTCGTAGGAGAGGAACGGTCCGACCGGCATGATCCCGGCGTTGTTCACGAGCACGTCGATCGGTCCGAGCCGGTTTTCGACCTCGGTCAGGAACGCATCGAAGGACTCGCGTCTGGTCACGTCCACCTCGATGCCCTCGCAACCGAGGTCGGCGGCGGCCTTGCCCACCGCCTCGGAATCCACATCACCGATCGCGACCCTGGCCCCCGCCTCGGACAGCTGGGTCGCGGTCTCGAATCCGATGCCACGCGCGCCGCCGGTGATGACCACGACCTTGTCCCGTAGCGCGGCGCGGATCGCGTCGTGGTCGGGTGTGCGGGACAGCTTGTCACGCAGACTCATTGGATCTCCTTCGGTGGATGCGGACTTCAGACGAGAGGAACGGGGCCGGCGTGGCCCGTCATCTCCGGTGGGGTTTCACCAGATCATCGGTGCGAGGAACTTGGCGGCGAAATCCCGAACGCGCTGGGGTTCGTTGCGAGCAGGGTCCGACGGCGGCGTCTCCAGCAGTGAGATCACCAGTCGCACATGGATCTCGACGGCTTCCAGCAGATCCTCGACGGGCATCTGCGCACCCTCGTCGCGGAGTGTGGCCGCGACCCGGTCGGTGACCATGTCGATGAACAACGACGTCATCGTCGCCGTGACGCTCTTGATCTCGGAGTCGGTGAGGACGATCCGGCTCAGCAGCGGGTCGGAGTTGACCCACTCGGCGCCGACGGCGAACGCCTCCACCAGCGCGGCCTTGGGTCCGAGCCCCTTCACCGAGGCCTCGAGTTTCTGCATGCCCGTCTCGTAGGCGTCGTTGGCCACCGCGTAGAGCAGCGCATCCTTGTTCGGGAAGCGCCGGTACAAGGTGCTGCGGCTCACTCCAGCCCGCGCGGCGACCTCGTCGATGTTTGCGCGGCGGACACCGACCTCGGCGAACTCCGCCCCGGCAGCCGCGAGGATCGCGGCTTCCTGGTCGGCCGGGCTGGCGGTGTTGCGGACCTTACGCGTCGAGGTCCGATTCCTGCTGTCGGCCTTGGTTCCGGTGCCTGCCACGGTCATCGCCGCCGACGGGTGGCGGGCAGCGAGTCCTCGGGTGCCGACCAGTGGTTTTCGTGCAGCCGGCGATGTCTGATCTCCGTGATCTCCATCTGGTCAAAATACAGCCCGGCGGTCCGGTGTCCGCGGGCACCGCGACCCCGGCCGACGTGCAACGGGGTTCCGTTGCGGTCGGGAGACGGGACGCCGATCGAATCGGCTGCTGCCGGCACTGTCGCCAGAACCGAGGCCATGATCGTCTCCCTCCCGCAACGGCCGCCCCGGGTACGGACGGTCGGCATGTGACCCACATCGCATGATAGACCACGTTGAGACAGATCGGAAAATGCGTTCCTATCCTCGCCCGCGACCCGTGGGCGACCCGTCCATCGTCAGCAGGCGGTGACACCGCCGCAGACGCTCGCGCCACCAATGCTGACGCTCTTCTTCGACCGCGAGTCCGCGCACGTCGACCGAGGCGTCGGTGCCGAACCATCGCGTTCCCACCGAGCCGTCGACCATCTGGAAGGACGCGGCGACATCCGCGGCGAGCAACGACCCGGTGCCCAGCCCGCACGCGAGCTCCAGGCGCGGTAGCGCGGCCGCGGCAGCCACGCCGGCGGCCATCCCGATCGCGCTGTCGAGGGCACTCGAGACCACGATGTCGAGTCCCAGGTTCTCGGCGAGCTGGAGGGTTGCGCGCATGCCGCCGAGCGGCGCGACCTTGACCACCGCCACGTCAGCAGCGTCGGCCGCGACGACACGGTACGGGTCCTCGGCCTTCCTGATGGATTCGTCGGCAGCGATCGGCACCTCGACCGCCCGACGCACGGCCGCCAGTTCTTCGACTGTGCGACAGGGCTGTTCGGCATACTCGACCTCACCGATGGCGCGCAGGGCGGCGATGGCCTCGTCGACGGTCCAGCCGCCGTTCGCATCGATGCGCACCCTGCCGATGAGCTCCCGCGTCGCCGCGACCCGGGCGACGTCGTCGTCGAGGGTCTGCCCCGGTTCGGCGACCTTGACCTTCGCGGTTCCCGCGCCGGGGTATCGCTGCAGCAATGCGTCGACCTCGTCGGCGGGGATGGCGGGCACGGTCGCGTTGACCGGGACGGTGTCGCGGACCGCGGCGGGAGGGCCGACCCAGGCGGCCTCGATGCCGGCCCGCAGCCACGAGGCCGCCTCCGGGTCGTCGTACTCGACGAACGGACCGAACTCCCCCCAACCCGCCGGCCCCGCGAAGACCATCGTCTCGCGCGTGGTCAGGCCGCGGAATCTCGTACGCATCGGCAGGCGCACCGCGACAGCGGAAGCGAGGACCTCCTCGACGTCGGGAAGCGCCCAGTCCGGTTGCCTGCCCCGCATCATCCGTCCTCCCTCTCCGCATACAGATCACCCCGCGTCGTTGGAACAACCTTCCAAGTTTGTTCCAAGTGCGATATTCTCGCCGCCATGTCAGTCAACCAGGGATTCGACGCCGGTATCCGCGAGGCAGAGCCGATGATCGTCGACGACACTCCGGACACCGCGGGCGAGATCGCCTCGCCGCGTCTGGGCGCCGACTCGCTCGTGTGGAAGTTCTACGGCGACAACCGCGGACTGCTGGGCTTCCAGCGTCTGGCCGGCACCGAGAACTGCATCGAACAACTCGGCCAGGCCGTGCTCGATCACTCGATCATCTTCAGCGACTTCCTCGGCCGGGCCAAGCGGACCGGCCCCCCGGTCATGCGGACCGTGTACAGCACCGAGCCGGAGAAGTGGGGGCGCACGGTGCGCGACTTCCACCGCGACATCAAGGGCACCATCAGCGACGGATCGCGGTACCACGCACTCAATCCGGAGTTGTTCTACTGGGCGCACGCGACGTTCGTCGACCAGGTCCTCTACATCACCGACACCTTCATCCGACGCCTGAGTTACGCCGAGAAGGTCCAGATTTTCGAGGAGAGCAAGGTCTGGTATCAGCTCTACGGGGTGAGCGATCGCGGGCAGCCGCAGACCTACGAGGAGTTCGTCCAGTATTGGGAAGACATGCTCGACCGGTTCGTGCCGCACAAGACGATCGTCTACGCCACCGGTTACATCCGGCAGGGACTCCCCTGCCCCAAGAAGATCCCCGCGCCCGTGTGGAAGATCCTGTCGCTTCCGTTGAACGCCTTCATCCGCACCGTTGTCGTCGGAACGCTGCCCCAGCAGATGCGGGACGTGTGCGACCTCGAGTGGAACGACAGGCGCGAGAAGAACTTCCAACGGTTCGCCGCCCTCATGCGGGGCGCCAACCCGTTGATCAACCGCCTGCCGCTCAAGTACCTCTACGTCCCCTGGGCCTACGACGCCTGGCGCAAGGTCGGGATCGACCCGCGACCGCTGCACAACAAGCCCGCCTGATAGCGCTTCGCTTCTTTAGGAGCGCCCGAAGCTTGCGGAGGGCGGCGGCCGCTTCCGCTCCCTGAGGAGGCCCGGAGCCTGCGGAGGGCCGTCACGAAGGGTCAGTGCCCGAGGAACCCGTCGACGTGGGTGACGAACTCCTCGGCGCGGTCGCGGTGAACGCTGTGCCCCGCCTCGATGGTGACGAACCGCGAGTTCGGCAGGGCGTCGCTGAGGGTCTGCAGGTGGCGCGGGGGCAGGAAGCTCTTCTCGCCACCCGAGATGACCATGGCGGTGGCCTGCACATCCGGCAGCTCCGACCACCAGCGCGGCGCGCAGACGTCGAATTCGGCGACGATCTGGTCGCCCATCCGGCCGTCGTAGCGGATGACCGGAAAGGGGTTGCGCGCGAGCGCGATCAGCCCACGAATCTGCTCGCCCAGGGTGGCGCGCATGGCGATGCCCTCGGACAGATCGGCCTCGTCGCGGGGCATCGGCGGCACCTCTTCGAGCACCAGGCGTCGGATTCTCGTGGGCTCACGCATGGCCAGTCGCAGCGCGGTGTGGGCACCGAGCGAATGGCCGACCACGTCGGCGACCGCGATCCCGAGGGTGTCGAGGACATAGGCCAGGTCGTCGCGGAAGTCGTCGAGCCGGTAGACCTCACGGGCCCGGCCGCTGCGCCCGTGTCCACGGAGGTCCACGCTGATCACCGCACGCCCGCGGGCGCGGAGTGCCGTCGCGAGCCGGCGCCAGGTCGAATGGTCCGATGCCATCCCGTGCACGAGGACGACCGGTACGCCCCGGTCGGCCTCCCCCGCGATCCGGACCGCGAGGTCGGGGTCGCCGCTTCGACGCAGAACACGCATGACCGTCAGCTTACGAACGTCGGCCGTGCGGGAGCCGTCACACTCCACCCAGCCGTCCGCGCAGACCGCACCTCACCGGTCGTCGTCACCGGTCGCGGAACCAGCCGCTGTTCTTGGCGCGCCACACCATGTCCTCCCAGTACCCCCAAGCGTGTGTCCCGACGGACGGGAAGTCCGTCGTGACCGGGATGCCCTGCAACGCGGCCGCGACTTCGAACGACCGGGTCTGCGCGAGCGACACCACCTCCAGCGGTGTGCCCTTGACCGAGGCCACGGCGTCGGCGTTGTGCGGACCCCATGTCGCCGAACCGGACCCGATGCGGATCTTCATCCCGCGCATCCGCGGCAGTTGGACGAGTGCATCGTTGCGCGTCCACCGGTCACTCCAGGGCGGTCCCCACATGGCGTCCGCGCTGAACGGACCGACCCCCGCCCCGACCCCGGCGTCGATCAACGCGAGCCGAACAGCCTCTCGCATCGTGGGCGCGGACAGGTTCAGGTAGCCGGACATCGAGAAGACGTGCGAGATGCGCTTGCGGTGGTACGCCCCGTAGACCATCGCCGCGTTACCGCCCATGGAGATGCCCATGATCGCGTATTTGCCCAGCGGGCCGACGGCGAGTCCGCGCGCGTCGAGTTCGCGCACGATGGTGTCGAGTCGGCACGTCCACCGATAGCGGTATCCGACCTTGTTGGCCGGGCTCGCCGCTTCCCAATCGGTGTAGAAGCTCGCGAGACCTCCGACCGGTTGGATCACGTTGACGCCGGAGTCGGCGATGCGGTGGACACGCGTGTCGCGACGCCAGCCACTGATGTCACCGGTCGCGCGAAGACCGTCGAGAGCGATGACGGTTTTGCTGTTGCTCCACCGGGTCCAGGTGTCGACCGGGGTGCTCGGCATGCCGCAGCCGGACACGTGGAACCTGCCGAACGCGGCCGACGCGGACGCGTTACCCGACCCGATGGTGACCACGCCGACCACCGCGAGGAGCGCGAGGGCGAACGCGAGGGCTCGACGTCGGCGGGCAAGCCGACGCGGCCGTAGTGAAAGCTGCACCGACGAACTGTAATTCGACGACGATCAGCAATGCCACGGTTGTGACCCTAGGGCATCGACATCGATATCGAGTGGTGACCAGAGTGACTACAGTGAATCGAGTGGCGTATGTGGCAGTGGATTCACCTTGTTACAGACCATCCACGCATCCTCAGAGATCGTCGACGATGCGCTGACGCGCCCGCGCGTACTCCTCCTCGGTGACCGCGCCGGTGCGGCGCAGTTCGTCCAGCGACGCGAGCCGTTCGGCCGGCGAACGGCCCGGGTCACCACCCCGGCCCGACCCGCCACCGGCCTTGGTGAACGACGGGGGGTCCATCCGAGACGAGCTCGCCGAATCCGCCCGGACTCCCGCCCAGCCGCGCACGACCTCCATGACTTCCGCTCGGGCCGCGGGATTGGACCGCAGATCGATCACGCCACTGCCCGCCACCCCGTGACGTCCGAGGATCTGCAGGATCTCCCCCAACGGTTCCGCCTGGCCGGTGAGATCGTAGGTCCGGCCGTCTTCTTCGGAGGTGAACCTGGCCGGCACCGAACCGGCGAGCAAAGCGGTTGCCTGCCAGTCGATCTCGAAGTCCTGGGACTCGGGATCGACCATCACGGCCAACCGACGGGCGTGCAGCAGCGGCTGCTGGTAATGCGGCACGACCTTCCTCGTCGACACCTCGAACGGAGCGAGTCCCTCGGCGTGGATCCGGAGCCCGAGCTTCATCAGCGGCTGGTCGTTGATCTCGACATTCGTCTGACCGATCGAGGTGATCTCGGCGATGCCGAACACTCCGGCGGCGCGCAGGCGTTCCAGCTTGGCGCCACCCCGATAGTTGAACCACGCGATGGCAACGCCGAGAACGATATCCAGCACGGTGATGCCGATCCCGGTCCACAGCATCCACTCCGTGTCGGGTGCATCGATCACGAAGTAGGCGACGAGGAAGATCGGACCGACGATCCCGCACAGCATGACAAACGCGAAAGTGCCCACGGCACTCCACACATGGGCGGGAACACGTGGCCCGGTCCCCGACTCTCCGAACATGGTCATGCGCGAACTCTATGCGCGGACCTGCGGCGGCGGAAGCCCTTACGGAACTGAGTCCAGCCATGGAACGACAGGCGCGTCGTGCGTGAATCTGTCGCGAGAACCAGGGAGCGCGCCTCGCCTCACTGGCCGTACCACGCGAGGCGCTCGGTCACACATGTGACCGAGCGCCTGACGTGACCGCGCCTGGTGCGCGCTACTTGAGCCAGAGCTTTTCGAACTGGTCCTGATAGTCGGCCACGCCGACGTAGAACCCCGTCTGCGGATCGAGAACCGCAGTCCCGATGTTGTCACTGTTGAGCAACTGCGTCGGCAAGAACGCATCATCGGCTGGTTTCAGATCGTCGCCGTTGAACTGCCTGGCAAGCATGTCGATCACACGCCAGCCGAGGATCTGCACCGGAAAGCCGACCCACACACTGTCGTCTCCGTCTTTCAGTGATGCGAGGTTGGCCGGCGTCGGCGTCTGACCGGCGAATCGCACCTGATCTTGGAGCCCCGCGGCCCGAAGCGCCGCGTCCACGCCCAGCACCAGGTCCCCGAACGAGAAGAGCGCATAGTTGATCTCGGGATCACGTTGCAGCGTGCTGACCACACTCTGAGGCGTCTTGGTACCCAGGTCGGTCACCTGTTGATTGATCATCTCGACACGACAGCCGGGGCAGAGTGTCTTCATCTGTGCGGTGAAGGCATCGGTGAAGACATTGAGGATCGGGTAGTCGGTGATGGTGAAGACGGCGATGTTGGCCTCACCATCGCTGTCGGCGACGACCTGACTCGCGACCATCTTGCCCCATTCCTGGACCTGCTTGGTGCCGTCGAGCGAGGTCGAGATCACCCCGGGCACCGGATCGTCGCCCACACTGTCGGCGATGACCGGAATCCCGGCGTCCGAGGCGCGTTCGATCTGCGTCGACAACATCGACAGCGGCGTGCCCGAGATGTGGATCGCGTCCGGCCCGAGAGCGATCGCCTGGTCCATCGCCTTCGGACCGGCATCGGCGTCAGTACCCTGCAGGATTCGCTGGTAGCGCCACCCCAGGAGATCCGCGGCCTGTTGGATCGCGTCGTCCTTTGCACTCGAGATCGGTTGTGGCGTCTCGATGCTGATCACGTACTTACCCGCTTGCGGAGCGCGACTCAGCGGAGTTGTGAGCACCAATCCATCAGGGGGACTTTCGTATTGATCCGCGACGCTACGCGCCGCCGAGACATCTGCGGGCTCACCCGAACCCCCACCGTCGGCACTCGAGCAGGCGGTGGCGACGGCACCGACGGCGGCCACCGCGATCATCGTCTGCACCCAGGACTTGGTTCTCACTCGGTTTCCTTTCACGATGGCCTCTCGGCCGATGGGGATCCGCCGCAGCGGCAGAAGGAGGCAGCGAGCGTTCGTCACGAACGTCGTGCCGTACGGGCGGCCAGCGCGACCGCGATGATGAGGGCGAGGCCGTTGAAGAGGTCGTTGACGAAGCTCGGCGCGCCCGCGAGCTGGAGTCCCTTGACCCCGGTGGCCAGCAGGTAGATGGCGACGAGGGTGCCCAGCACGTTGACTCGTCCCGCCCGTATCTGTGTCGAGCCCAGGAAGACCGCCGAGAACGCCGGCAACAAGTACGACGGCCCGATGTCGGGCGCAGCCGTGCCGAGCTTGGCGGCCAGCACGACGCCGGCCAGCGCCGCCACGGTCGCGGACGTGACCAGGGAGCCGAACATGATCCGCTCGACGCGCAGACCTGCCAGGCGTGCGGCCTGGCGATTGCCGCCGGTCGCGTACAGGTACCGGCCCAGGGGCGTCTTCTCGAGGAGGACGTACATGACGGCTGCCACGACGACCATGTAGTAGAACGGCAACGGAAGACCCAGGAACATACCGCTTCCGAGCCCGAGGAAACCGTCGGTGAACCCCTCGGTGATCTGTTTGCCGTCGGTGACCCAGTACGTCCCCGCCAGCATGATGCTCGACATTCCCAGCGTCGCGATGAAGGAGTCCACCTTCAGCCGGACGACCACGAAGCCGTTGACGGCACCGATGAGGGCTCCGCACAGCAGCGTGGTGAGTATCGCGACCGTCGCGCTGATCCCCAGGGACAGTTGATACGAGACCATGGCGACCGAGAAGCCCATCACGCCTGCGATGGAGAGGTCGAAGACCCCGGCCGCCAGCGGCACGATCAGACCGATCGCCAGGATCGCGGTGATGGCCTGATCACCGGCGATGATCCTGAGGTTGCCCTCGGTGAGGAAAGTGTCCGGGATCCACAGCGCAAACAACACGATGATGGCCACCCACACGTAGATGCCGCTGAACCGATCAAGGCCCAGGGACACCACGCGCCGACGTCGGGCCGATTCGGGGCCGAGCCCGCCCGGGCCCGCGGGCGTACCGCCGTCGGCACCACCGCCACGGGACGCGGTCGGCACTTCTTCGGATGACTGTGTGGTCATCGCGGGTCCTTTCGGTTCTGAGGTCTTACGCATGTACGTGAGCGGAGGTCTTGAGCGTCGAGGCGGTCAGCTCGTCGGGATCGATGTTCGGCCGCCCAAGTTCATCGACGATCCGTCCCGCCGCGAGGACGACGACCCGGTCGCACAGACGAGTCAGCTCGGCGTGGTCGGTGGAGACGACGAGCACCGCAGCTCCGGCCGATGCGGCGTCATCGATGAGCGCATGGATGTCGGCTTGCGCGCCGACATCGACACCCTGTGTCGGTTCGTCGAGCAGGAGAACCCGGGGATGGCGGCGAAGCCAACGCGCGAGCATCACCTTCTGCTGGTTGCCACCGCTGAGGGTGCCGAGCTGACGTTCGGTGTCGCCGGCCGGGCGTACCCCGAGCCGGTCGAGCCACGTTGCCACATCGGACTTTTCGCGCTTCAGGCGAAGAAATCCCGCCGTGGCGTGGGCCCAGGGGTCAGCCACGGAAACGTTCTCCCGGAGCGACGCCGTCGCGAACGCGGCGTTCGCCAACCGTTCCGCCGGCACACATCCCATCCCGGCCGCCATCGAGACGTCCGGCCGGTCGGCGCGCACGATCACACCGTCGACTGTCACGGTGCCGACCCGGCCGATCCCGCCGAACAGTGCCGGAACGACCGATTCGCGTCCGGAACCGGTGATCCCGGCGATCCCGACGACCTCACCCGCCCCGACAGAGAGATCGAATCCGGTGAGGTTCCCGCACGACATCTGCGTCACATCGAGCATTGCCGACCGCTCGACACCGCCGGCAGGCGGCGCGGTCGGCGGTCTGACCGGCGCCGCGGATGGGGTTGCGGGCGTTCGGCTCCCGATCATGAGCGCAACCAGCGCGTCCTCGTCGAGGCCCGTCAGCGGACGCGTGGTCACCACGTTGCCGTCCCGCAGGACGGTGACCGTGTCACAGAGGTCGAAGACCTCCGGCAAGTGATGGGAGACGAACAGCACCGCCACGCCGGAGTCGCGGATTCTGCGCACCAGGTCGAACAGCCGAATGGCCTCTGCTGCCGGGAGATTGGCGGTGGGCTCGTCGAGCACCAGCACCTTGGCCGAACCGCTGCCGCCCTGGACCGCGCGCGCCATCGCGAGCATCGTCCGCTCACTCATACTCAGGTCGGACGCGCGCTTCCTGAGGTCGAGGTCGATGCCCAGCTCGTCCAACGCTGATCGTGCGTGCCGACGCTCAGCGCGAAAATCGATGGTGCCCACACGCGTTCGCCGGTAGCCGTGGCCGAGGGCCATGTTGTCGACCACGTCCAGGGAGCCGACGAGACCCAGTTCCTGATGGACGAACCGAAGGCCGGCGGTCTCACCGCTGCCGGGCACACCGAGGTGCAGCTCGTTCCCGCAGACGAGGATCGTTGCACCCGGATCCGGCTCGTGGTAACCCGCGAGGACCTTGATCAGAGTCGACTTGCCACACCCGTTCTGACCGACCAGCGCGCGTATCTCGCCGGGGCCGAGGGAGAGCGAGACGTCGGCCAGCGCCCGCTGGCCACCGAAAGATTTGGAGAGGTTCGCAACCTCGAGCGCCTCGACCATCAGCACCTCACGTGATCATAGTTACTTTATCCCGACCTGTGTTATCTGGATCATAGTGAACTATGTACATAGATCTGTCCAGCAGTCTGCGAAACTCTAAAAAGTTGGGGCGCAGCGGCCCTCGAGACGCTAGAGTCCAGCGGGGTCGTCAGACCCTTCGCTGAGGCGTGAATCTTAGTGATCGGCGCGTCAAGAAACGCGGCAGGCCGTGCGCGGTGGTGTCGACGCACGAAAAGTGCCCGGCCACATGGTGACCGGGCATGACAAAGGCGCCCGGCCACTTTCGTGACCGGGCGCCTTCGACTCAGTGAGTCAGTGAGTCAGAACGAGATCACTTGGTGATCTTGGTGACTCGACCCGCACCGACGGTGCGGCCACCCTCGCGGATGGCGAAACGCAGGCCCTCGTCCATGGCGACCGGCTGGATGAGCTTGACGCTCATCTCGGTGTTGTCGCCCGGCATGACCATCTCGGTGCCCTCGGGGAGGGTCACGACGCCGGTCACGTCCGTGGTACGGAAGTAGAACTGCGGACGGTAGTTGTTGAAGAACGGGGTGTGACGGCCGCCCTCGTCCTTGGACAGGATGTACGCCTGGCCCTCGAACTCGGTGTGCGGGGTCGTGGTGCCCGGCTTCACGATGACCTGACCGCGCTCGACGTCCTCACGCTTGAGGCCGCGGAGCAGCAGACCGGCGTTGTCGCCTGCCTGTGCCGAATCGAGGAGCTTGTGGAACATCTCGATACCGGTGACGGTGGTCTTGGTGCTCTTCTCGCGGATGCCGACGATCTCGACTTCCTCGTTCACGTTGACCTCGCCGCGCTCCACACGACCGGTGACCACGGTGCCGCGGCCGGTGATGGTGAAGACGTCCTCGACGGGCATGAGGAACGGCTTCTCGGTCTCGCGGACCGGGTCCGGGATCGACTCGTCGACGGCAGCCATGAGCTCTTCGACCGACTTGGTCCACTCGGGGTCACCCTCGAGGGCCTTGAGAGCCGAGACCTTGACGACCGGGGCTTCCTCGTCGAACTCCTGGGCGGCCAGCAGTTCGCGGACCTCCATCTCGACGAGCTCGATGATCTCGTCGTCGTCGACCATGTCGGCCTTGTTCAGGGCGACCAGGATGTAGGGCACACCGACCTGGCGGGCCAGCAGCACGTGCTCGCGGGTCTGCGGCATCGGGCCGTCGGTGGCGGCGACCACGAGGATCGCGCCGTCCATCTGGGCAGCACCGGTGATCATGTTCTTGATGTAGTCGGCGTGACCGGGGGCGTCGACGTGGGCGTAGTGACGCTTCTCGGTCTCGTACTCGACGTGCGAGATGTTGATCGTGATACCGCGAGCTTTTTCCTCGGGAGCCTTGTCGATCTGATCGAACGCGAAGCTCTTGTTGAGGTCCGGGTACTTGTCGTGCAGCACCTTGGTGATGGCCGCGGTCAGCGTGGTCTTGCCGTGGTCGACGTGACCGATGGTGCCGATGTTCACGTGCGGCTTGGTCCGCTCGAACTTCGCCTTCGCCACTTGATTGTCCTCCTGGACTTGTTGCTCTACTGGGCGGATCCCAGCAGGGTTTTTCTTCTTACGTTGGTGCGCAGAACTGGTCGGCGCATGTCGCTAGGACCGGATTTACTCGCCGGTGGCCTTCGCGATGATTTCCTTCGACACGTTCGCGGGAACCTCCGCGTACGAATCGAACACCATGGAGTAGTTTGCCCGGCCCTGGGTCTTCGACCGGAGGTCTCCGATGTAGCCGAACATCTCCGACAGCGGCACCTGTGCCTTCACGACACGCGCACCACTGCGCTCCTCCATGGCCTGGATCTGGCCACGGCGGGAGTTCAGGTCGCCGATCACGTCACCCATGTAGTCCTCGGGAGTCGTGACCTCGACGGCCATCAGGGGCTCGAGGATGACCGGACCGGCCATCCGCGCAGCTTCCTTCAGGGCCTGCGAGCCGGCGATCTTGAACGCCATCTCCGAGGAGTCGACGTCGTGATACTGACCGTCGAGCAGGGTGACCTTCAGGTTCACCAGCGGGTATCCGGCGAGGACACCGTACTGCATGGCGTCCTGGGCACCGGCGTCCACCGACGGGATGTACTCGCGCGGGACGCGGCCACCGGTGACGGCGTTGGCGAACTCGTAGGTCGCACCGTCCTCGGCGTCCACCAGGGGCTCGAGCTTGATGATGACCTTCGCGAACTGGCCCGATCCACCGGTCTGCTTCTTGTGGGTGAACTCGTGCTTCTCGACCGTCTTGCGGATGGTCTCGCGGTAGGCCACCTGCGGCTTGCCGACGTTGGCCTCGACCTTGAACTCGCGCTTCATGCGGTCGACGAGGATGTCGAGGTGGAGCTCGCCCATACCGCCGATGACGGTCTGGCCGGTCTCCTCGTCGAGCTGGACCGAGAAGGTCGGGTCCTCTTCGGCGAGCTTCTGGATCGCGGTGCCCAGCTTCT
Source organism: Gordonia sp. UCD-TK1 (assembly GCF_001691435.1). Lineage (NCBI taxonomy): Bacteria > Bacillati > Actinomycetota > Actinomycetes > Mycobacteriales > Gordoniaceae > Gordonia > Gordonia sp. UCD-TK1. Next base: position 43,091 of record NZ_LZMP01000006.1, read on the forward strand.
CCTGGTCGGACTTGGTCTTCGGCTCGATCGAGACGTTGATGACCGGGTCCGGGAAGCTCATGGACTCGAGCACGATCGGCGACGCCGAATCGCACAGGGTGTCACCGGTGGTGGTGTCCTTGAGACCGATCATCGCGTAGATGTGGCCCGCGGTGGCGTCCTCGACCGGGTTCTCCTTGTTGGCATGCATCTGGAAGAGCTTGCCGACGCGCTCCTTCTTGCCCTTGGTCGCGTTGAGCACCTGGGTGCCGGCGTTGATCTTGCCGGAGTACACGCGCACGAAGGTGAGCTTGCCGAAGAACGGGTGAGCCGCGATCTTGAACGCGAGAGCCGAGAACGGCTCGTCCGCGGACGGCTTGCGCGAGAGGATCTCCTCCTCGTCGCCCACGGCGTGACCCTCGACCGACGGCACGTCCAGCGGGGACGGCAGGTAGTCGATGATCGCGTCGAGCATGGGCTGCACGCCCTTGTTCTTGAACGCCGAGCCACAGATCACCGGGTAGAACTCACGGGCGATCGTGAGCTTGCGGATCGCGCCCTTGATCTCCTCGGTGGTCAGCTCTTCGCCGCCGAAGTACTTCTCGAGCAGTGCCTCGTCGGTCTCGGCGACCGTCTCGAGGAGCTTCTCGCGGTACTCCGCAGCCTGGTCGACCAGATCGGCGGGGATCTCCTCGATGGTCGGCGCAGCGCCGATCTCGACGGTTCCGCGCCAGGTGATCGCCTTCTGCTCGATGAGGTCGACGACGCCGTCGAAGTTGTCCTCGGCGCCGATCGGCAGCTGCAGGACCAGCGGCTTGGCGCCGAGGCGCTCCTCGATGGTGCGCACGGTGAAGAAGAAGTCCGCACCGAGCTTGTCCATCTTGTTGACGAAGCAGATACGCGGGACGTCGTACTTCTCCGCCTGACGCCAGACCTGCTCGGACTGCGGCTCGACGCCTTCCTTGCCGTCGAACACGGCGACCGCGCCGTCGAGCACGCGGAGGCTGCGCTCCACCTCGACGGTGAAGTCGACGTGGCCGGGGGTGTCGATGATGTTGATCTGGTTCTTGTTCCAGAAACACGTCACCGCCGCGGAGGTGATGGTGATCCCCCGCTCCTTCTCCTGCTCCATCCAGTCGGTGGTCGAGGCACCGTCGTGGGTTTCACCGATCTTGTAGTTCACACCGGTGTAGAAGAGGATTCGCTCGGTGGCGGTGGTCTTGCCGGCATCGATGTGGGCCATGATGCCGATGTTGCGAACCTTGTTCAGGTCGCTGAGCACTTCCTGTGCCACTTAATCGCCTCGCATTTTCGCTAGAGGTGTTGGGTCTGAGGTGGAACCGTCCGCGGCGTCGTGTTCCCCGACGCCGCGGACGGTTGGTGTCACCAGCGGTAGTGCGCGAACGCCCGGTTGGCCTCGGCCATCTTGTGGGTGTCCTCGCGGCGCTTCACCGAAGCACCGAGACCGTTGGACGCGTCCAGCAACTCGTTGGCGAGACGCTCGACCATGGTCTTCTCACGACGCTGACGGCTGAAGCTGACGAGCCAGCGGAGCGCGAGGGTGTTGGCGCGGTTCGGCTTGACCTCGATCGGCACCTGGTAGGTGGCACCACCGACGCGGCGGCTCTTCACCTCGAGGGTGGGCTTCACGTTGTCGAGAGCGCGCTTGAGGGTGACGACCGGATCGGTGCCGGTCTTGTCGCGAGCCTGCTCGAGGGCGCCGTAGACGATGCGCTCGGCGGTCGACTTCTTGCCGTCCAGCAGGATCTTGTTGACCAGCTGGGTGACCAGCGGCGAACCGTAGACGGGATCGTTGATGAGGGGGCGCTTGGGAGCGGGTCCTTTACGTGGCATGACTTATCAGTTCCCCTTCTTGGCGCCGTAGCGGCTGCGAGCCTGCTTGCGGTCCTTGACACCCTGGGTGTCGAGCGAGCCGCGGATGATCTTGTAGCGCACACCCGGGAGGTCCTTCACACGACCGCCGCGGACGAGCACCATCGAGTGCTCCTGCAGGTTGTGGCCTTCGCCGGGGATGTAGGCGGTGACCTCGACCGAGCTGGTCAGGCGCACACGGGCGACCTTGCGCAGTGCCGAGTTCGGCTTCTTGGGGGTGGTGGTGTAGACGCGGGTGCACACGCCACGACGCTGCGGGCTTCCCTTGAGGGCCGCGGTCTTGGTCTTGGCAGCCTTGTCGTGACGGCCCTTGCGGACCAGCTGATTGATGGTTGGCACTAGGTGTTCGTTCCTCTTCGTCATCGGTTGTGGTTGGTGCTCCGGGCAAGCACGAAGTGGCTCGCAGGCCTGTTTTCGCGGCTTCCACAACTCGCCCCACCAGCACGTATGTGCTGGTCAGTACATTTTCGCTACCCCGAGGTCGGGCGTGTCATACACTCGACAGCGGATTCGCCTGTCAGCCCCTCTGCCGGCCGTACCCCGAGATGCTCGGCGGCTCGAGAGCCGTAGGGCAGGCATGCGGACTGGCCCAGCATGGGCCGGGCACCGACGATCCACTCTACCGATCGGATTTACACAGGTCAAAAAACGGATCCTGCACGCAACCGGCAGGTGAATGGGTCGTGCGCGATCGGCTCCGGGCCACGCTCGTGCTCGGCGTGACCCTCCCACTTCTACACCGTCAAACCGCATGCGTCGAGGGCGCGAGTCGCCGGTGCGACCATTCCGTCATCCGCGCTGCACGGGTCGCCTGAGCTGCTCGATCACGGGTGCGGACGGGCTCTCGGGGTCGCACGGTCGACGCGTCGGCGAGGACTGACCGCCGAACCACCGGTCGACGATCGTCGCCTGCCGTTCCACCTCGCCCCGGCGCGGCATGTGGTGGTTCTCACCGGCATCGCGCACGCCGTACACGTCCTCGCCCAGTTCGTACCGGGCCTGGTCGGCCATCGCATCGGCGAGGAACCCGGCAGGGGAACGGGCAGCGGCGATCTGCCAGGCGTGGACCAGTTCGTGGATGAGCAGCTGACCCGGCACCGGATATGCCCTGGTCCCCTGCCCCAGGGTCGCGTCGAGGTGCGACCCGAGATTGCAGAGGATGCGGCCGTCGACCGCGGGCACCGTGAAGGCGCGCCCGCCCCGACCGGCGAGATCGGTGAGGACGACGTCATCGAGCCACCCCGCGTCCCCGAAGACCGCCACGGCCACGCTTCGCTCGGCCGGGGTCAACCCGCGATGACGCACGCGACGGCGGATGACGCTCGACGTGACGAGGCCCGCACCCAGCACGACGACGAACCCGAGCGGGCCGAGCCAGATCGTCACCGGCACCAGGTGCACCGCGAGGAGCACACCCGCCGTGGCCGCCGGGGCGTCGCCGAATCGTCCCGCCCCGAGCCGGCGGGCGACGGAGAGCACCGTGCCGAGCAGGCGCCCATAGGCCCGGGCGGCCGCGATGACCGAACGGCGCAGGCGCGTCGCGGACGCCGGGCGGGGCATCATTCCGGCGTCTGCGGCAGTTTCACCTTCGTCGCACCGGGTTTCGCCGGATTCGACGGCGGCGGGACCACCGGTCCGATGTCGCCATCGGGAGCCTCGTCGAGGTCGACGATGACCGGCGCGTGGTCACTCGGCTTGCTGCCCTTGCGTGCTTTCCGGTCGATCCAGGCGGCCGCGAGGCGATCGGCAGCGGACGCTCCGGCGAGGATCAGGTCGATGCGCATCCCGAGGTCTTTGTGGAACATGCCGGCGCGGTAGTCCCAGTAGCTGAACACACGCTCGCCCGGCCACCGGTCCCGGACGACGTCGCGCAGGCCCATCGATTCGAAGGTGGCCAGCGCGGCCCGTTCCGCCGGGGTGACGTGGGTGTGTCCCACATACGCGGCGGGGTCGAACAGGTCGGCGTCGGCCGGTGCGATGTTCATGTCGCCGCACAGGAGTGTCGTGGTCGGGTCCTCCACGGCGCGGGCCAGCGCCGCGAGCCACTCGAGTTTGTAGGTGTAGTGGTCCGAGTCCGGGGTTCGGCCGTTCGGCACGTACAGCGAGTGGATCCGGAGTCCGCCGCACACCGCCGACACCGCCCGCGCCTCGAGAGTCGACGGGTCGGGGTATCCGGGCATGCCGTCGAATCCGATCCGGACGTCGTCGAGTCCGACCCGCGACAACAGCGCCACCCCGTTCCACTGTCCTTGTCCGGCGTGCGCGACCTCGTATCCGCGGTCGGCGAGATCGGTGCCGAGTGACTCGTCGAACGCCGCGTCGGAGAGTTTGGTCTCCTGCAGGCACACCACGTCGGGTCGGCGCTCGTCGAGCCAGGGCAACAGGCGCGGGATGCGCTGCTTCACGGAGTTCACGTTCCAGGTCGCCACGCGCATGCGACCACGGTAGTACCCCGCCATCAGGGCCCGGCCACCGCCGATCGCGGACCCGGCCTTTCGTTGCACGGTGACATGTGTCACGTTGGTGGGCATCGACACGTTGCACCGCACCTCCGATTCGTCGCCCCGACGGCCCGTCATCGAGTCGTCGTGGCGTCGTTCGGAGCTGTCCGGGGTCCGCCCCGAGGACCGGACGCCGACGCAGGTCCAGGACATCGCTGCCGCCGACCCGCTGCTCGACGCCGCCCGCCCGGTCCTCGACGACGCCGCCGCCCGACTCGCCGACACCGATGTCTCGCTGCTGCTCGTCGACCACGAGTGCCGGATGGTGACGCGGGTGGCGTTCGGCACGACCGTGGAGCGCCGTCTCGACGCGATCGGCGCCTCGCCGGGCGTGCCGTTCGGCGAGGACGTCGTCGGGACGACGGCCCTCGGTACCCCGGCGGAGACCCGGGGCGGGATCGTCGTGAACAGCTCCGAGCACTACCTGGACCAGTTCAAGTCGATCAGTTGCTTCGGACAGCCGATCATCCATCCCGCGACCCGCAGGCTGGCCGGGATCATCTGCATGTCCGAGATCGCCGATCGCATCAACCCCTTGGCGATCCCGGTCGTCAACGCAATCGTCGCCGACATCGCCGACCGCCTGCTGGACCGGTCGCGAGCGCACCAGCGACGCGTCCTCGACGCGTTCCAGCGCGCCGCACCGCGTCGCGACCTCGCCGTCGCGGCCATCGGCGACGACCTCCAGCTCACGAATGCCCTTGCTGCCGAACTGCTCTCCCCCACCGACATCGGCGCGATGCGGATCGTCGCGACCGATCCCGCACTGCGCGCGACGGTACTGCCGCTGACCCTGGTGTCGGGCGCCGAGGTCGAGGTCGCCGTCGAACCCGTGCCGGGCGCCTGCGGCGCGGCCCTGTTCCGCTTCCGGCCGGTCAGCGAGCCGCCGCCGAGGCGGTCCGCGCCACCGACCGCCCCGTCCCGCACCAGCGTCGCGATCACCGGCGAACCGGGGACCGGACGCAGCACCCACGCCGCTGCGCTCGCCGCCGAAGCCGATTCGCCACCGGTGATCGTCGATGTCGCCGACGAGATCATCAGCGGTCGTCGCCCCGACATCCCCGCGTTCGTCGGACGCGCCCGATCGATGAGCACGACCCTGGTGATCGACGGCGTCGACCTACTCGACGCGCAGGCGGTCGCCCTACTCGGGCGCGTGGCGGTGTCGAGCTCGCCGGAGTCGCCGCTGATCGTCGTCGGCGGGCCGCGCGACCAGGCGAGTCCGGGAGTCGCCGCACTCCTCGCCCGGTGCGCCACACGGGTCGATCTCGCTCCACTACGTCATCGGACCTCGGAGCTGGCGTCGATCGCGAGCAGCGCACTGACAGACATCGACCCGGAGCTCACGCTGTCCGGACTGGCGACGGACGCCTTGCTGTGCGACGACTGGCCCGGGAACCTCACCGAGCTCAACTCGGTACTCCGGCAGGCCGCTCTGACGTGCCGAGCGCGCGCCGCGCGGGTCGTCGAACCCGCCGACCTGCCACCCGCCTATCGGACGACCAGCCGGGCCGCGCACCTGTCCGGCCGGGAACAGGCCGAGCGCACCGCGATCGTCGAGGCGCTGGACCGCGCCGGCGGCAACAAGGTGCATGCCGCAAGGGATCTCGGCATCAGCCGGACGACGCTGTACTCGCGGATGCGCGCACTGGACATCTGAGCGCGCGGCTACTCCGGCACCGCGGTGCGGGGCACCGGGTCCCGCAGCATCTGCCGTGCGAGCGCCGCGATGAGGTCGGTCCGGGTCACGATGCCGACCAGGGTGTGCCCCTCCAACACCGGGACCGCGTCGCATCCGCTCTCGGCGAGCAGCGGCAACAGCGCCCCGACCGGCGTGCCCGGGGTCGCGACGGCCGGTTCCGCCGACATCACGTCCGCGGCGCACAACTCGACGTCGTTCGAGCGCATCAACCGCCGCACGAGATGGATCTGGAACACCACACCGACGAACATGCCGTCGTCCGACGTCACCGGCAGCGAGGTGAAGCCGTACTCGTCGAAGAGGACGGCGACGTCTCGCAGCGGCGTCTCGGGGTTCACGGTCACCAGGTCTCGGGACATCACGTCCGTCGCGGCGAGCGGGCCCGCGCGGTGACCGGCAGCCTGCAGTTCGGCGGCCCCGATCAGTCGCGCGAGGTCGGCGACACCGAGGTTGAGCGACTGCTCGTACCGGTCGAGGATGCCGGTCAGTTCGTCCTCGTCCAGACCCAGCCGCGCCGCCGGCGGGGGCGCCGCGTCGAACCGGCGATACGGATAACGCCGTCCGGTCAACCGGGCGTACCCGGCGGCGAGGACCACCAGCAGGAGCGTGCCCACGAGGACGGGTGCGAGGACGAACCGGAACCCCAGCGACTGGATCGTCTCCGGACTGAGCGCGGCTGTCATCGCCACCGCGCCGGCAGGCGGATGGACCGAGTGGCACCCGATCATCAAGGCCACGGACAGACCGACCGCGAGCGCCGCCCGAAGCGCGGGCTGGCCGATGGTGAGGGTGGTCGCCACCCCCACGACCGCCGACACCGCGTTGCCGACGGTCGCGGGCCACGGCTGCGCCAACGGACTGTTCGGCGCGGCGAAGACGAGCACAGCGGTCGCCCCGAACGGCGCGATCAGGAAGAGTCCGAGCCGCAGGTCGACCCCCGACGCGGCGAGCACCAGACCGACGAGTCCGAGCGCCACCCCGGCCCCTGCTCCCGCCCGGAGGGCCTCACGGATCGAGATACCCCCGGTCACCGGGCCGAGGCCACGCAGGGCGGCGCCGACCCTGCCCGCTGGGCGCACGTTCACTCTGCTCCTCCGAAGGTCCCTGACTTGTCCGGCGTCTCACGGTAGCCACGCGGTGACGGCCGGTCGCCGCGACCCCTGTACAGCCCAGGTGTTCAGTTTCTGGACACGGCGACACGTCGGAACGGTGAGAGAAATAAGTCAGGTCGAATATGACCGAGATCACTCCACCGACCACATCACCGCCGGCACCACGCCGACCAGGAGGCCACATGACCGCCGTCGTTCCCGACACCGCCCTGCATGAGCGCGTTCGCGATTTCATCTCCGCCGACCGTCCGATGCTGATCGGCGGCGAGTGGGTGTGGTCGGCCTCGGGCCGCACCTTCGAGACCATCGATCCCGCGACGGCGCGTCCGCTCACCTCGGTCGCGCACGGCGACGCGGCCGACATCGACCGCGCGGTCCGCGCCGCGCGCCAGGCCTTCGACGACGGCCCGTGGACCCGGATGAAGCCGAATGAACGCGAACGCCTGCTCTGGCGGGTCGGCGACATCCTCACCGAACGCGCCGAGGAGTTCGGCCAGCTGGAGGCGCTCGACAACGGCAAGGCGGCCACCATCGCCGCCGCGGTCGACACCAACTGGTCGGCCGACATCTTCCGCTACAACGCGGGCCTCGCCACCAAGATCACCGGGTCGACGGTCGACGTCTCGATGCCGTTCGTGCCCGGCGGCGAGTTCCACGCGTACACCCTGCGCGAGCCGGTCGGAGTCTGCGGCCTGATCGTGCCGTGGAACTTCCCGCTCCTGATGGCCGCGTTCAAGCTGGCCCCCGCATTGGCGGCCGGCAATACCGTCATCCTCAAGCCGGCCGAACAGACCCCGCTGACGGCCCTGCTCCTCGGCGAGGTGTTCCAAGAGGCCGGCTTCCCACCGGGCGTGGTCAACATCGTCACCGGTTACGGCGAGGCCGGCGCGGCGCTCGCCGCGCACGACGACGTCGACAAGATCGCGTTCACCGGCTCGACGGAGGTCGGCAAGAAGATCGTCGACGCCGCGAAGGGCAACCTCAAGAAGGTGTCGCTGGAACTCGGCGGCAAGAGCCCCAACATCGTTTTCGCCGACGCCGACTTCGAGAAGGCGGTCGCCGGGTCGGTCGCGGCCTGGATGTTCAACCACGGACAGTGCTGTGTCGCCGGAACACGTCTCTTCGTCGAACGGCCGATCTTCGACGACTTCACCGCGGCCGTCGCCGAGGCGGCCTCGCAGGCCAAGATCGGACCCGGCCTCGACCCGTCGACCGAACTCGGACCGCTGGTCAGCCAAGAGCAGTTCGATCGCGTCTCGGGATACCTGGCGGCGGGCCTCGCCGACGGCGCACGGGCGCTGACGGGTGGAAAGCGTTGGGGCGACGAGGGATTCTTCATCGAACCGACCGTCTTCGTCGACGTCGACCCGAGTTTCTCGATCGTGCAGGAGGAGATCTTCGGTCCCGTCGTCGCCGCCATGCCCTTCGATGCCGACACCGGGGTCGCGGCCGCGGCCAACGACTCCATCTACGGTCTCGCAGCAGGCATCTGGACCACGGATCTGTCCAAGGCGCACCGGACAGCTCGACAGATCAAGGCCGGCTCGGTCTGGGTGAACCAGTACAACGGCTTCGACACCGCCATGCCGTTCGGTGGTTACAAGCAGTCGGGATGGGGGCGCGAACTCGGCTCGTCGGCCATCGAGCTCTACACCCAGACCAAGGCCGTCAACATCTCGCTCTGACCCCCATCCGCCCTCGAGTACACCCAAGGAGCACGATTTCATGTCTCTCACCACCAAGGCAGCCGTCCTCACCGGACCCGGAAAGCCGTTCGAGATCGTCGAACTCGACCTCGACGAGCCCCGCGAAGGCGAGGTGCTGATCAAGTACACCGCGGCCGGCCTGTGCCACTCCGACCTTCACCTGACCGACGGCGACCTCCCGCCCCGCTATCCGATCGTGGGCGGCCACGAGGGTTCGGGGATCATCGAGGCGGTCGGCCCGGGCGTCACCAAGGTCAAGCCCGGCGACCACGTGGTCTGCAGCTTCATCCCCAACTGCGGCACCTGCCGCTACTGCTCCACCGGCCGGCAGAACCTCTGCGACATGGGCGCCACCATCCTCGAGGGATCGATGCCCGATGGCACATTCCGATTCCACGGTGGCGGTGACGATTTCGGAGCCATGTGCATGCTCGGCACCTTCGCCGAACGCGCGACGATCTCGCAGCACTCGGTCGTCAAGGTCGACGAGTGGTTGCCGCTCGACAAGGCAGTGCTCGTAGGTTGCGGCGTGCCCTCGGGCTGGGGCACCTCGGTGTACGCGGGCGGCGTGCGTGCCGGCGACACCGTGGTGATCTACGGCATCGGCGGCCTGGGCATCAACGCGGTGCAGGGCGCGGTGTCGGCCGGGGCCAAATACGTCGTGGTCGTCGACCCGGTCGCGCTCAAGCGCGACACGGCGCTCAAATTCGGTGCAACACATGCCTTCGCCGACGCCGCCGAGGCCGCGGAGAAGGTCAACGAACTGACCTGGGGGCAGGGTGCCGACCAGGCCCTCATCCTCGTCGGCACGGTCGACGCGGAGGTCGTGGCCAACGCGACCGCCGTCGTGGGCAAGGGCGGGACGGTCGTCATCACCGGTCTTGCCGATCCGACGAAGCTGACCGTGCAGGTCTCCGGAACCGATCTGACCCTGAACCAGAAAACCATCAAGGGCAGTCTGTTCGGCTCGGCCAATCCGCAGTACGACATCGTCAAACTGCTGCGCCTGTACGACGCGGGGCAGCTCAAACTCGACGAACTGGTCACGCAGACCTACACCCTCGACCAGGTCAACGAGGGCTACCAGGATCTGCGGGACGGCAAGAACATCCGCGGGGTCATCATCCACGCGGAGTGAATACCCGGTCGGTTCGCCCGAGGTGCCGTCTCCCTCGGGCGAACCGGCCACCCACGTCGCCGGGCGGACTTTCCGGTCCGCGCCCGCACGAGGTGCTTGAATCACACATGTGACCGTGACCTGGTGGATACGTCTGCTCCGCATCGCCTTTGCCGCCCTGGGCGTCACCGCGCTCGTGTATCAGGCGGTGCTGCGCTACGGCGACGCCGGCTTCACGCTCGCGAACTTCTTCGGCTACTTCACGGTGCTGAGCAATATCTTCGCCGCGCTCATCCTGCTCGTCGGCGGACTGCTGGCCCCGGCAAGCCCGGCCTGGGAGTGGTGCCGCGGGGCGGCGACCACCTGCATGGTCATCACCGGGATCGTCTATGCGCTTCTGCTGCAGGGCATCGATGTCGATGTCACCTACGCCTGGGTGAACGACGTGCTGCATCGCGTCATCCCGCTCGTCATGCTCCTGGACTGGATCGTGGTGCGCGCCCGGCGACTACCCGAACGGGCGTGGCTGTCCTGGCTCACGATCCCGCTCGTGTACGGCGTCTACACGTTGATCCGCGGGCCGATCGCGGACTGGTATCCCTACCCGTTCATCGATCCGCGCGGGCAGGGTTATCTGTCGATGACGATCTCGCTCGTCGTCGTGTTCGTCGGCATGGCCTTCATGTCGTTCGGCGTCTACTGGGTCGGCACCCGCGGTCGGCGACCCGATGCGCCGGAGCCCGGACAGCCCGCCGCCGAACGCGGTTAGTCCGCGCCCGGCCGGTCCGCGGGCGCGCTCCCGAACGCCGCGACGAGCTGCGCCGACCAGGTGTCTACGACCAGCGCACGCCGGGCGGAGTCATCGGACAGCGTGTCCGCCAGGCCGAGTCCGCGCGCCATGTCCAGAGTCGCCTGCACCAGCCGGTAACCGGTCTCGTCGTCCGGGGCCACCCCCATCGCGGCCATCGTCCGCTGATGGGCCGCGCGGGCGAACTTCGCTTCGAGTGGCAGGATGAGCCGCCGCAGCGCCGGGTCGGACGCGGCGGCGGCCCAGACCTGGAGTGCTGCCTTGAATTCGGTGCCGGTGTAGACGTCGACGGCCCGCTGGACGGCGCGGATGACCCGGTCCGGGGTCACTTCGTCCGCCGCCTCCGGCGATGCGTGCGGATCCCCGACGGCAGCGCGGGTCATGTCCTCGAAGACCTGCTCGAGTGCCGCGGTGATGAGGGCTTCGCGCGTCGGGAAGTGATGTTGCGCCGCACCGCGGGACACGCCGGCACGTTCGGCGACCGCGGCCACGGTCGCGGCGGCCCAGCCGTCCGCGGCCAGCGCGTCGACCGTGGACCGCAACAGGCGCTCGCGGGTCAACCGCGAGCGTTCCTGTTGCGGGGAGCGGGTGTTCGCCGACGACGTGGTCACCGCGAGCCTCAGTAGGACTTCGGCAGCCCGAGGCTGGTCTGCGCGACGAAGTTGAGGATCATCTCCCGGCTCACCGGGGCGATGCGGGCGATCCGGGCGAGGCTCAGCATCGGCGCCAGTCCGTACTCGGTGGTCAGACCGTTGCCGCCCAGGGAGTGCACGGCCTGGTCCACGACCTTCACACAGGCCTCGGCGGCCGCGTACTTCGCCATGTTGGCCGGCTCGGCGGCGCCCCAGTCGTCGCCGGCGTCGTAGAGGGTCGCTGCCTTCTGCATCATCAGCTTGGCCATCTCGAGCTCGACCTTGCCCTGGGCGAGCGGGTGCGCGATCGCCTGGTGCGCACCGATCGGCGTCTTCCACACCGTGCGCTCCTTCACGTACGACACCGCCTTGTCGAGCGCGAACCGGCCCATCCCGACGGCCGACGCCGCGGCCATGATGCGTTCCGGATTGAGCCCGGCGAACAGTTGACTCAGGGCAGCGTCCTCGGAGCCGACGAGCGCGTCGGCGGGCAATCGCACATCGTCGAGGAAGAGCTGAAACTGCTTCTCTGGGTTCTGCAGTTCCATGTCGATCATCGTGTACGAGAAGTTCTCGGAGTCGGTGGGGACGATGAAGAGCGCGGGCTTGAGGTTGCCGGTCTTCGCGTCTTCGGTGCGGGCGACGATCAACACGGCCTGCGCCTGGTCGACGCCGGAGATGTAGACCTTCTGGCCGGTGAGCAACCAGTCCGAGCCGTCCCGACGGGCCGTGGTGGTGATCTGGTGGGAATTGGAGCCGGCATCGGGTTCGGTGATACCGAACGCCATCGTGATCGACCCGTCGGCGAGACCCGGCAGCCACCGCTGCTTCTGCTCGTCGGTGCCGAAACGGGCGATGACGTTGCCGCAGATGGCCGGTGAGACGACGAGCATCAGCAGTCCGGTGCCCGACGCGGCGATCTCCTCCATCACGATGGCGAGCTCGTACATCCCGGCACCGCCGCCGCCGTACTCCTCGGGGAGATTGACCCCGATGAAGCCGAGCTTGCCCGCCTCGGCCCACAACTCGTCGGTCTTGCGGCCGGTGCGCGCGCACTCGCGGAAGTACTCCTGTCCGTACTTCGCGGCGAGTCCGGCGACCGCCGCGCGCAGCTCGGCGCGTTCGGTGGTCTCCACGAACGGATTGGTGTCCACGGTCATGTCGATGCTCCCTGTCTCGGTCTTCGATGTGGTTCGGCGGCGGACGGTTTCGGCGGCCGGTCAGGCCTGGTAACCGAGCCGTTTGGCGGCCAGTCCGTTGAGGATCTCGGTGGTGCCGCCACCGATCCCGATGATGCGCATGTCGCGGTATTGCCGTTCGACCTCGGTGCCGGTCATGTAACCGAGGCCGCCGTGCAGCTGAACGGCTTTGTTGGCCACCCACTCCCCCGCCTCGACCGCGGTGTTCTTGGCGAAGCACACCTCGGCGATGAGGTCGTCGGTGGAGCTGACCTTCCGTTCGACGAGGGCCCGCGTGTAGGTGCGGGCGATGTCGATGCGGCGTGCCATCTCGATCAGGGTGTCCTGCACCGACTGCCGGGCGATGATGGGTTTGCCGAAGGTCTCACGGTCGCGCGCCCACTGCAGGGTGAGGTCGAGGCAGCGTTGCGCACTGGCGTACGCCTGCACCGCCAGACCGGACCGTTCGGTGACGAAAGCGGTTGCTATCTGCGAGAATCCGGAGTTCTCCGGTCCGACCAGGTTGGTGACCGGCACCCGCGCATCGACGAAGGACAGTTCCGCGGTGTCGGAACTGCGCCACCCCATCTTGTCCAGCTTCCGCGTGACCTCGAAGCCGGGTGTGCCCTTCTCGACGACGAGCAGTGAGACGCCCGCGGCTCCCGGTCCTCCGGTGCGGACGGCGACGACGACGAAGTCGGCGCGGACCGCGGAGGTGATGTAGGTCTTGGAACCGTTGACGACGTAGTGGTCCCCGTCGCGCTCGGCCTTCGTCGTCAGGTGGCCGACGTCGCTTCCGCCGCCGGGTTCGGTGATCGCCAGGCTCCCGATCTTCTCGCCCGCGAGCGTGGGCCGCACCCACCGGTCGATCTGGTCGGGGTCGCCGGCGGCGATCAGGTGCGGCAGGGCGATGCCGTGGGTGAACAGCGACGCGAAGACGCCACCGGCCGCGCCGGCGTAGTGGAGTTCCTCGCCGAGGATCGTGCTGTCGATCAGATCACCGCCGGAGCCACCCACCTCCTCGGGGACCCCGAGCCCGAACAGACCCAGTTTGGCCGCCTCGATGTGCAGTTCACGGGGGATGGCACCCTCGCGCTCCCAGTCGTCCTGGAACGGGAGGATGTGTTTGTCGACGAATCGGCGCACGGTGGAACGCAATTCGAGGCGTTCGGGCGTCTCCCAGATCGGACTGGCGATGGGCATCGTGTTCTCCTGTCGGACTGCGTGCGACTGCGTGCTGCTGCGATCGGACGATTCGGCGGCGTAAGGGGGCGGTGGACGTCAGCGGCGGACGGTGACGACGACGGGCGTCTCAGCTCGCCCGCGGTTCGCGACCCGGCCCGGGCGGACCTGCGAAACACTGTGCGATACCCGACCATTCGACCGCGTCGGGTCCGGTGAGCTCGAGTGCGAGGTCGGCGAGTGCGCGTCGCTGGGTCACCAGGAAGCAGAAGTCGAGTGCCGGCCCGCGCACGCTGTTCGACGCGTCGTCCGGGCCCCAGGTCCAGATCTCGCCCGACGGCGCGGTGAGCGCGTAGTGGAACGGCTCGGCCGGCGGCGTACGGCCGTTGACGATGTAGGCGAAGTCGCGTGTGCGGACACCGATGTGGGCGACGCTGCGGATCCGATCGGTCGGCACGACGGGAACACCGAGGGCGTCGGCGACATCGAGGCCGTGTGCCCATGTCTCCATCAGGCGCGCGGTCGCCATCGACGCCGCGGACATCGGTGGCCCGAACCACGGGATCTTGACGCCGGCCGGTACCGCGCGCAGCGCGTCGGCGAGACGGTCGCGCGCCGCCCGCCAACCGGCCAGGATCTCGTCGGCCGGCGCGGCGGCCCCCGCTTCGGCGGCGTCGTCGACGTAGGTCGCCACACTGCTCGCCGCCTCGGAGAGCAGTGCGCCGAACCGGTCCGGGTCGGTGGCCGCGACCGCCGCCACCTCGTCGGTCCACGCCAGATGCGCGATCTGGTGCGCGATCGTCCACCCCGGCGCCGGCGTCGGGGTGGCCCAGCCCGCATCGTCGAGACCCGCGACGAGGGTGTCGAGCTGCGCGGATTCGGCTTCGAGGTCGGCGACGACGCCGATCACGGCTGCTTGTCCCTCAGGCATGCGATCACCCTCACACACGGCATCAGAAGAATCAAGCGCGCTTGATTGTTTTTCCCGCAGGGACGACCCGGCGCTTTCACCACCGGTGGTTGAGCCGGCACCGAGCGGAGCGAGGCGCCGAGTCGAAGCCACTCGACAACCCGCGCCCCCACCGCTGGTTTCAGTGTCAGGGTTGTCTAGCCACTTCGGTGGTGGTTGGGTTCTGACCATCAGGCATCTGGCTCTACCGCTGGTTACCGCCCCTGGCTGTATTGGGCTGGTGTTGGCTCATTGTGCCGATGCCTGGTGTGTCAGGACCGGCCGGCGTGACTTGATAGGAGCGTGGCATCGCCCCGACTGAGATGTGTCCGCCGACCGGCCCGACTGTCGCCACTCCMCTCTGACAGGAAGGCATCTTCCATGATCGTTATCGGTGCTGGCGTCTCACGATGCCGTGTCCTACGAGATGAAAGCTCTCGTGGACTATCGGGATTGCCTTGTGCGCGAACGAACCTCGAAGATCAACCGGGTGTTGTGGCGGGTGCATCAACTCGATCCCGAGTACCACATCAAAAAGGGTGGGTTGACGGCGAAGAAGCATCAGAAAGCACTGCAAACCTGGCTGGAGCCTCAAAGCAGTGTCGATGCCCGCCTGGCCGGCAAGGAAGTCGCCGCCATCTACGACCTGACCGTGGAGATCAATGAGGTCGAAAAGGAGATCACCAAGAAGGTTTCCGACGCGGTGCCCACCCTGTTGGCGATGCCCGGCTGTGGCGCGCTCAGCGCCGCGAAACTCCTCGGCGAATCCGCCGACATCACCCGCTTCCCCGGGGAGGCCCAGTTCGCCCGCCACGCGGGAATCGCCCCAGTGCCGGTGTGGTCGGCCAACCCCGGACGCCATCGACTCACCCGGTCTGGCAACCGCCAGATCAATGCCGCGATCCACCGCATCGCGCTGACCCAGGCACGCATGCCCGACACCCTCGGCCACGCCTATTACGAGAAGAAGAAGGCCGAAAACAAGACCCCTCGCGAGGCGATGCGCTGCCTCAAACGCCGCCTCGCCCGCGTCGTCTACAACCACCTCACCACCGACCACCACGCCCGCACCCGCAAAGCCGACAACCCAACACCCGCCGCCGCTTGACATAGGAGCTATGAGCCGGCCCCGATCGAGTACTCCTGCCCGGCACCGGCATGCAGATGCCCGGCGAACGATGCCGCCTGGCCGGCGATGGTGGCGATGACGCCGCCGTGCATGGTGCCGAACATGTTGCCCATCCACGGCTCGGTGGCACTGCGAAAGCGGATGCCGGACTCACGGTCGGTGGTGCCGTCGATCACCTCGACGCGGCCGTTGAGCATGTCGGTGAGCGGGCCGGGTTCCCGCATCTTCGACGCGATCTCCTCGACCACGGCCCGCCCGGACAGCGCGGCGGGTATGGGCTCGGGCAGGACGGACCCGTCATCGTCGCTGCATTGCGGTGTCGCGTGGCCGATCTCGGCGGACGGGGTGGCGCCGGTCGGGGCACGGCCGACACGGACGTTGCGCGCAGTCCCGACGCAGCACAGGTCCCCGGTACCGGTGCGGATCTCGACCGACGTCGAGCCCCAGTCGTCGTCGTGCATGACCACCTCGGCCCGTGCAGCAACCAGGTCGCCTACTTCTGCGCGGCCGTGTGTGGACATCGTCAGGCGTGCCTGGAGGGTCGCGGCGGCGGGGTCGTCGTGGATGCGATGGAACGGGATACCACCGCAGTGATCGAACAGCACGGCGAACGCCGGCAACTCGATCACGCCGCGATGGTCGGCGAACCGCGGGCACAGCCGCTGCGAGGCCCGCACCCCCGACTCCGACACCGAGATGTCGCCGAGGTGGAACGCGGACAGGGGATCGTGCGGCTGGCTCATGAAATCCCTTCTATCAGCGATGTACCGCCGATCTCGCATTGGAGAGTCCAATCTCACTCCCGTAGTCTGGCTGCGTACGTGTCCAAAGTGACGGGAGAGACAGATGCGACGCACAACTGTGGCGACGATCGGGGCGATTGCGGCAGTGGGAGCGTTCGGCGTAGGAGCAGGCACCGCCTTCGCCGCACCCGCGGAACGACCCCTCAGCGTGGAGCAGGTCCCCAACGCCGGAGTCACCGTCGGCGCGAACGGCATCACGGGCGGTTTCGTGGCGAGCATCCTCGCCTCGGCCACCGAACCCGGGGTCACGCTGATCACGCTCAACACGACGCCCACCGAGTCCTGCGCCACCAACCTGAAGGATGCGCGCGTCGGGATCACCTGGAAGAACACATCGACCGGGGCATCCGGCGACGAGGTCTTCGCCGCATGTGCGGACGGACGTCCGTCCGACGGGGTCGCCGTTGCGACCGGAGCGGGATCGGTCGAGTTCACCACGACGATCCTCGGCCAGGGGGACCAGACCTTCACGGTCGTCCCGGGCAGCGGATCGTTCACGCGCTGACGCCGAGCCGACCACACCCACTCCGCTGAGCGGGAGGGCGCGAGCCACCCACCCTGCTCCCTGATCTGAATGAAGCCCGTAACCCGTGCTCCCTGAGGTGTGAGGAGCGCAAGCCGCCGGGCCGAGCAAGCGACGAAGGAGCGCGTCGAGGTCGACGAGCCTCGGAGGGCTGGCGAGACACGTTGTTACACCCTTCGTGGCTCGCTTCGCTCGCACCTCAGGGAGCATGGAGATCAGACGCTCACGAGTGTTCTTTCAAAGGTCACGGCGACCCCCTCCGGTACCGCAGTAGACAATTCTGCAAATCTGTATACACGTGCGGTGAACACGTTCTAGATTTGCCGCATGGCCGAGACAGTCACCCAGCTCCTGCAGGCACGCGCCGACGACGACAACCTCGCGATCACCTACGAGGGTCGGCAATGGACGTGGCGCGAGTACATTCGCGACGCCGAACGCGCCGCGTCGGCGATTCTCGGCATCGCCGACACCGAGCGCCCGCTGCATGTGGGTGTGCTGCTCGGGAACACGCCGGACATGCTGATCGCCCTGGCCGCCGGCGCGCTGGGCGGTTACGTGACGGCGGGGATCAACAACACTCGCCGCGGTGAGGGTCTGGCGGCCGACATCGTGCGCGCGGACTGTCAGATCCTGCTCACCGACGCCGAGCACCGCCCTCTCCTCGATGGCTTGGAGCTACCCGGCGTGACGGTGCTGGACACCTCTACTCCGCAGTGGGCCGAGATGCTCTCCGGCGCCGCGGAGTTGACCCCGCATTCGGTACCCGGGGCGATGGACACGTTCATGCTGATCTTCACCTCGGGGACCAGTGGAAACCCCAAGCCGGTCCAGTTCGCGCACATGATGATGCCGTTCGCGGGCCCGGTGCTCGCCGACAAATACGACATCGGCCCCGGCGACGTCTGCTACCTTTCGATGCCCCTGTTCCACAGTGCCGCACTCATGGGGGGTTACTGCGTCGCACTGTGCGGCGGTGCCGCGATCGCGCCCGCCAAGTTCTCCGCCTCGACCTTCCTGGCCGACATCCGCCGCTACAACGCGACGTACATGAACTACGTGGGCAAACCGCTCGCCTACATCCTGGCCACCGAGGAGAGGCCCGACGACGCCGACAATCCGCTCCGGGTGGCGTTCGGCAACGAGGCCACCGACCGCGACATCGACGATTTCTCGCGCCGGTTCGGTTGCACCGTCTGGGACGGCTTCGGTTCCACCGAACTGGCGATCATCATCACCCGCGAACCCGGGACCCCGCACGGCTCGATCGGCAAGGGTTTCCCGAACGTCGCCGTGTACAACTCCTCGACGCTGACCGAATGCCCGCGTGCCGAATTCGACTCCAGCGGGGCGCTTCTCAATGCCGACGACGCGATCGGCGAGCTGGTGAACATCGAGGGCGGCGGCATGTTCATGGGCTACTACAACGATTCCGACGCCACCAGCGAGCGTCTCCGCCACGGGATGTACTGGTCGGGCGACCTCGCGTACAAGGACGCAGACGACTGGATCTACCTCGCCGGCCGGACCGGCGACTGGATGCGCGTCGACGGCGAGAACCTCGCCGCCGGACCGATCGAACGGGTGCTGTTGCGCGTTCCCGAGATCAATCGCGTTGCCGTGTATGCCGTTCCGGACGACCACGTCGGCGATGCGGTGATGGCCGCCGTTGTCCTGCAGGACGGCGTCGAGCTGACCCCGGAGTCCTTCGCCGAACAGCTTGCCGCACAGGCCGACCTGTCGCCGAAAGCGTGGCCGACGTATGTCCGGATCGAGGACGACCTGCCCACGACCGCAACGAACAAGATCCTCAAGCGCACCCTGAAATCCGAGGGAGCCGTCCCCGGCACGGGCACACTCTGGGTGCGCGAGCCCCGGTCCCGCGTGTATCGACAAGCCGTCGCCGCACAGGCATGACCTCGACCGCGGCCACCATACCGACACCGGAATCCGTCCCTCAGCAAACGCTTCCGGAGATCGGCTACTACGCACTCTCGCGCCATCCGGTCGATCCCGCCGAACTCGCCGACGAAGCGGGGCTCGCCGACCGCGCGGGCTTCGGTGCCGCCTTCGTCTCCGAGCGGTTCAACGTGAAGGACGCGGCCGTACTCGCGGGCGGTCTCGCGGCGGCGAGTCGCCGGATGGGCGTCGCCACGGCCGCGACCAACCACAACACCCGTCACCCCATCATCACCGCGTCCATGGCCGCCACGTTGTCGACCATGACGGATGGTCGCTTCGCGCTCGGCCTCGGTCGTGGATTCGCCGCACAGTGGCAGGTTCTCGGGGTTCCCGATGTCACGAGCGCCCAGCTCACCGACGCCGCCTCGGTGTTGCGCACCCTTTGGCGCGGCGAGATGATCCTGGGCCACGACGGCCCGCTCGGCACCTACGACTACCTCAACCTCGGTGTCGCGGTTCCACCGGTCCCCATCCTGCTCGTGACGATGTCGCCCAACACCTTACGTCTTGCCGGGCGCATCGCCGACGGTGTCGTCCTGCACACGTTCTTCTCCGACGAGGCCACCATCGCCGCGGTCGAGACCGTCCGGGCGGCGGCCGCCGAGGCCGGTCGGGACCCCGCTTCGGTGCGCATCTGGTCGGTACTGGCCACCGTGCCCGACCATCTCGATGATGACGACCGGTTGCGACGTCTGTACGGCCGGCTCGCGACCTATCTCCAGGGGTATCCGGACGTCCTGATGCGTGCCAACGAATGGCGTGGGGATGATCTCGAACGAATCAGAGACAGTCCGGCTTTCGCCGGCGCCCGCGGACCCATCGACGCCACCGCCACGGCCGACGAACTGGCCCGGCTCGCCGAGGTCATCCCGGCGTCGTGGGTCGCCGACAGCGCGGTCGGCAGTGCCGAACAGTGCGCGGCCGCCGTGGCGCGCCAGTTCGACCTGGGAGTCGACTCGGTCATCATGCACGGCGCCGCGCCGTCGGAACTGTTGTCGGTGCTGACGGCGTACCGGTCGATACGACCCGCCTTGCCGGCTCTGCCAGTGAACCCGGGTTCGGTTGCGGGACCACCGGTTCAGTGACCGTCAGTCGGGCACGCCGGGTGGCACCGAGTTCAGCAACGCGCCCGCCTCGACCCGGAGCTGTTGACCGGTCACGTACCGGGCAGCATCGGACACCAGGTAGAGGACCGCCTCGGTGACATCCTCCGGCGCGAGCAGGTCCACCGGCATCGCGTGCAACGACGCGAAGACGTCCTTGACGTCGTCGTAGACCGGCTTCTCGAGATCGGGTCGGAACAGCCGGTAGAGTTCGTCGTGATGCACCATCGCGGTGTCGACGTTGCCGGGATGAATCGCGTTGACGCGAATACCTTTCGGCGCCAGGTGCCGGGCGAGGTCGTTGACGAGTCGCGCCACCGCTCGTTTCGAGTGGCCGTAACCGCCTGCACCCGGCCCGGCCTGCGCGGACTCGAACGACGGCATGAACGCGGCCATCGAACCGATGCAGACGATCGATGCACCCGCTTCGAGGTGCGGCAGAGACAACTCGAGGGTGTTGATCACCCCACCGAGATTCACCGACACCGTGTTCAGCCAGGTGACCGAGGGACTCTCGGGCCCGAGCGGGCTGATACCGGCGTTGGCCACGACGATGTCGAGTCTGCCGAACTGCGCCACCGCGTCGTCGATCGCGGCCTGCAGGGCGTCCCGGCTGCGGACGTCGGCGATCTTCGCGATCACCCGACTGTCCGTCGCGTCGACCATCTTCGCGGTCTGCTGCAGGTCGTCCGGCGTGCTCATGGCGTAATTGACCGTCGTGATCTGATCGCAGATGTCGATGGCGATGATGTCGGCGCCCTGCTCGGCCATCCGCACGGCGTGGCTGCGCCCCTGACCCCGTGCCGCGCCCGTCACGAGTGCGACCTTCCCGTCGAGTCTGGTACTCACTCGCGCTCTCCTCGTCCCGGCGGCCACGAGTCCGGCCGCCGCGTCTCCGCGCAGCCTAGCCGACGGCCATCCTTCGTGTGGCGGAATGGATTTGCTGTTCGCAAGGTCGCCCGGCGTGGCCGGCCTGCACAGCTGCACACCGCCGCGCCGGTTCCCTGGACACCAGTCCAATTCCTCGGTAGTGTCCGATCAGCGGCCTGGGTGAGCCCGGTCACATCGGCCCGGCCCGCGCAGCTCGATCGAAAGGGCGTGCCCGTGCCGGACACCGTTGGAATCCCGACTTGCATAGACGAACTCACCCCGACGTGGTTGACCGCGTTCCTTGCTTCCCACGGTCACGACGTCAGTATCGAGTCGGTGGGTGCCGAACCGGTGGGAACCGGTCAGATGGCCGGTTCCTATCGTCTTCACCTCGGGCACGACAGCCCAGCGACATTGCCCGACACCATGATCGCGAAGCTCGCGACCGGGTCACCGGACCAGCGCGAGTTCGGATCGGGGGTGTTCCGCAACGAGGTGCGCTTCTATCGCGACCTCGCCGCGTCGTTCACGGTGCCGATGCCCGACTGCTTCGCCGCGACCATCTCCGATCGCGGCACCGAGTTCGTACTCTTGCTGGAGGACATGGGCGCAGCCGTGCAGGGCGATCAGATCGCCGGCTGCACACCCGCGCAGGCCGAGGCGGTAGCCGTGGCGACTGCTGGTCTCCACGCTCCCCGGTGGAACGATCCGACCCTGCTGGCCGAGATGCCGTTGCCCACCGACGCCGACCGGGAGGTGATGGAGTCGATCCTCGCTCCGATGGCGGAGGTCTACCGCGAACGCTTCTCCCCTATCGGTCCGTCATCGGCAGCGGTCGACTGGCTCGTCCGTGAAGCCGGCCAGTGGCTGGTCGCCCCGCTGGACAATGCCACCCTGATCCATGGCGACCTCCGGGTCGACAACGTCCTGTTCGGCCCGTCCGGTGAGGTCACGGTGATCGACTGGCAGACGATCACCACCGGTAACCCGCTGCGCGACATCGCCTTCCTGCTGAGTACCAGTCTGACCACCGACGACCGGCGCCGGCACGAGCGCGGCATCGTCGCCTCGTATCATCGGGCGTTGGTCACCGCCGGCGTCGGCGACTACACGCTCGACGACTGCTGGGACGACTACGTCGGCAACCTCATCCAGGCGCCGCTGATCATCGTGTTCGGCTCCGCTGCTGCACAACCCACCGAGCGTGGCAACGCGATGTTCGATGCGATGCTGTCCCGCAGTGCAGCCGCGATCGACGATCTCGCACCCGGAGGGCTGTGAACCGTGCCGTCACTGGTCATCGGGGGCAACGGGTTTCTCGGTTCTCATCTCGTTCGGCAGCTCGTGGACGCGGGCGAGGAGGTGCGGGTGTTCACCCGGCCCACGAGTGGCCTCCGGACCCTGGCCGGTCTCGGCGTCGATCACGTGACGGGCGATCTCTTCGACGCCGACGCCGTCGCGCGGGCGATGACCGGTTGCGACGTGGTGTTCCACTGCGCGGTCGACACGCGCGCCTGGTTGCGCGATCCGGCACCGCTGTACCGGACGAACGTCGAGGCCCTGCGTTCGGTGCTCGACGTCGCAGCCCGGATGCCACTGCGGAAGTTCGTGTTCACCAGCACCGCGGCGACCATCGGGCGGGTGAACGGCCGTCGGGCGACGGAGGACGATGTGTTCAACTGGGCCGCGCGGGCTCCCGCCTATGTGCGCAGTCGCGTGGCCGCCGAGGACCTGGTGCTGCGTCGAGCGCAGGACGACGCGGTACCCGCCCTCGCGATGTGCGTCGCCAACACCTACGGACCCGGCGACTGGCAACCAACTCCCCACGGCGCATTCGTTGCCGGTGCGGCGCTGGGCAAGTTACCGTTCACCGTCCGCGGCTGTCGCGCCGAGTCGGTCGGCATCGACGACGCCGCGCAGGCGCTGCTCCTCGCGGCGGACCGCGGCGAGGTCGGCGAACGCTACATCGTCTCCGAGCGGTCCATCGACACCGGTGAGATCGTGGCCATCGCCGCCGCGACCGCGGATCGTCAGCCCCCGCGCGTCGTTCTCAACCGCGCTGCGCTGTACACCTTCGGGGCGGTGGGTTCCGCCCGTGGGGCGCTGACGCGCAAGCCGGTGCAGTTGACGATCCCCTCGGTCCGGTTGATGCACTTCATGTCCGAGATGGACCACGGCAAGGCCGAACGCGACCTCGGATGGCATCCACGCCCGGTGACCGAGGCCATCGCCGACGGTGCCCGCTTCTGGCTCGAACGACGCGCCGCCCGCCGCGCTGGTTGAGCCGACACCACCACCTCGCTGGTTGAGCCGGCACCGAGCGAAGCGAGGCGCCGAGTCGAAGCCACTTGGTGACCTCGACGAGCTCGGTCAGCGGGCGAGTCAACCCGCCCTGCTCCCCAATCCCCAAGAACCGCAAAAGCACTGGTCCCTGAGGTGCGAGGAGCGATAGCGACGAGCCACGAAGGGCCTGGTGGGGCACCTTGCGAGCCCTTCGTGGCTCGCTTCGCTCGCACCTCAGGGAGCAGAGGGGTGGCCCTCCGCAAGCTCCGCACGCTTCTCAGGGAGGACGAACGCGATCGATCTCAGGGACCGGAAGGCCCGGCCAGGATGCCGGCGAGTTCGTCGAGGCTGTAGGGCGAGGTGCCCTTGTGATCGCGGTAAGCGACGAAACTCGCCTGCTGCGACTCGAACCGGCCGATGAATCCACCGGCAGCGCTGAAGATCTCGCCGGTGATGTGCTCGGCCGCGTCACTGGCCAGGAACACGTACAGCGGGGCGACGTACTCGGGCGGGGCGGGATCGAGCGCCGCGTCGCGCGTGGGGTCGTCGAGGATTCCGCGACGATGGAGTCCTTCGATGTGGGCGACGTAGTCGTCGCCGGAGGACAACCTCGACTTCGCTCCCGGCATCACCACGTTGACGCGTACGTGATGATCCCGGAGGTCCGCGGCCGCGGCGAGGGCGAGTGCGTTGACGCCGCCCTTCGCCGCGGGATAGCCGCTGCCACCGAACATTCCGAGCGAGGCCGCCGAACCCGTGAGCACGACCGACCCCGATCCTTGTTCGACGAACACCCTCCCCGCGGCCTGTAGGAGATGGAAGGCGCTCATCAGGTGGGCGTCGATCTGCTCGCGGAACTCGTCGGAAGCGATCGTCAGCACCGTCGAACCGGGAGGTTCGGCGATGCCGGCGCAGTTGATGGCGATGTCGAGGGCACCGAACTCCGCCAGCGCCGCCTCGACCATCGCCTGCGCCACTCCGTCGTCACCCGCGGACCCGCGAACGCCCACGGCATATCCGCCGCCGCCGCGGATCTCGGCGACGGTGTCGTCGACGGCCTGTCCGTCGCGACCGTTGACGACGACCGAGACTCCCTGTCCGGCCAGCGCATACGAGACGGCCAGTCCGATACCGCGGGTCGCGCCTGCGACAACGGCGACCCGGCCCCCCAGTCCCGCGCCGCCAGGTGACCAACCGCCGCCCGACGTCACGCCGAGCTGCCCACCGGCGTGATCGGGATCGACCGCCCGCGGTCGACGAATTCGAAACTCGCGCCCCCGCTGAAGCGTGCGACGGCCACCTCACCGTACTCCTTCTGCGGCGTGTCCGCCTTGGTGATCCGGACGACGAGATCGCCGTCGGCCTCGGTCGCGTCCGCGACGACGAGATACGGATCGACGGCGGTCGCCGCCGCCTGCAACGGTTCGACGTGGTCGACATCGAGTATCGACGTCCAACCGCCGTCGGTCATCGCATCGGACTCCCGGGGGATTCGGACGGTGACCGTGTCCCCGTCGGCCTCTGCGGTGAGTCCCGTGTACTGGGTCGGACCGAAACACGGATGGAGTGCCAGTACCTGGGCGAGACCTGCGGCGTCGGCGGACAGATCGAGCGCGACGCGAATCCGGTCGGCAGCGAGTCCGGCGATGCCGATCAGCTGCTTGCGGAAGATCTCGGTGGTCTGCGCCTCGCTCTCGGCATACCTGCGCAGGCTGACGAGGAAGCCCAGCGACAGCAACTGGTGTTGCAGCGCAACCTCTTCGGCGACCCGCACCAGAGCCGACGTCGACCACTCCGCGAACTGCAGATCCTCGACGAGCGGGCCGCGGTAGTCGACCCAGCCGTCGGTCTCCGTGGTGTCGATGGCCGACAGGACGAGTTGCCCCGCCCGGGTCTCGAACATGTCGACCGAATCCGGTGGGAGCGGCAGCTCGTCTCGATCCGGTTCGATCGTGACCGTCCACTCGCAGTGCGGCGTGCGATCGACCGGTCGACGCGGCGGCCGGTGGACCGGACGGATTCGTGCGCGCCGATTGGTGGCGATGGCCGTCGCGTCGAAGGTGGGGTCCTCGATGTCGTGGCACATGGTGGTCACGTAGTCGTCGCCGAGGGGTTCGACGTCGAGCAGCGCGCCGCAGTGATCGAGCACGAACGACCCGTGGTACTCGTCGTCGATGCGGTATCGGAAGTCCATGAACTGGGGTGGCGCACCGATGTCGAGTTGCAGACACTTGAACATGTCCTCGACACCGTCGCCGTCGATACCCAGGGCCGTACGCATGCGATGCGTGTAGACCGGACTCGCGGCCATCCACTCCTCGATGGCGACCTTGCCCATCACGTCCCGGCCGAAGGCGCTGATGAGATGCGCCATGCCGCTGCGGTCGATCATCTGACCCGACAGCAGCAGTTCCGGTACGAGCACGGCGAGCTGATCCTGACTCAGACCTTGGTAGGTCGGGGCTGTGGAAGTCATGTCAGTTCACCAGAACGCGACCGGGGCCTTGCCGAAGTCGTACCAACCCGGCAGATCACCCGGCGCCGACTTCTCCACACGCTTGAGCATCGGCTCACTCATCGCGTTGTTCTTCATCATCTCGATGAAGAGAGCCGAGACGTTGCCGTAGTCGAAGAAGTCACGCTGCCAGCGGAACTGGAAGTTGCCGCCGTACTTGAACCAGCTGCCCTGGATGCCCTCGAGCGCGTAATGGCTGCCGTCCTCGCGGGTGCCCTCGTAGATCTGCTTCCACAGTCCGATCATGTCGCCGGTCCGGTCATCGATGACCCAGGCCTGATAGGGATACTCCCACCCCTGCAGACCTTCCATCTCCTGGCCGAGGGCGAGCTCGCGGATCTCCTCGCGACCCACGGCCATGAAGTCCTTGTTGGGGCCGTAGTTCCACCCGTAGGTGGCGTCCTCGGTGTAGAAGTCGGCCAGGGGCTTCCAGTCCCCCGCCTTTTCGGCCTCGATGTTGGCGGCGAGCCACCGTTCTTTCATCTCGTCGAGTTCGGCACGGTCAAAAGACATGTGTTCCACCTTCATTCGGTCGTTCAGGTCGTGCGTGGGAGGTGATCGGGAATTCAGCCCTCGATGATCCGCAGGGCTTGCGTCGGGCAGTAGTGCACGCCGGCCTCGACCTCGGCGCGCTGGGATTCGTCAGGGGTCGCGTCGAGGATCTCCACATGGTCGGTGTGCGCGGCGAAGACCTCGGGCGCCTCGAGCTCACACATCCCATGTCCCTGGCAGAGGTCCAGGTCCACCTCGACGCGCATCACGCGTCCTGACGCTTGCGGTAGGCGACGCGACAGGGCTGCTGCAGCTGGACGACCATCTTCGAGTGGTCGTTGCGGTAGCTCTCCGGGGGCTGGAGCATCTCGAACTCGTAGTTCTGGAAGAGCACCGAGAAGATCGCCTTCAGCTGCATGATCGCGAATTGCGCACCGACGCAACGATGACGACCGGCGCCGAAGGGGATCCAGGTCCACCGATTGACCAGATCCTCTTGCCGCGGCTTGTCGTAACGGTCGGGGTCGAAGGCGTCCGCCTCGGGGAAGTCCTCGGGCAGCCGGTTGGAGATCGCCGGTGACACGGCGATCGACTGCCCGGCCTTCACCTCGAAGTCCTCGACGTGGAAGTCGTTCTGCACCACGCGCATGAGGATGATGAGCGGCGGGTGCAGCCGCAGCGCTTCTTTGAGCGCGTTCTCGAGCTGCGGCATCTGACGGGTGTGCGCGAAAGTGTATTCCGGGCGCTCACCGGGCGGGGTCTCGCCGTAGATCTCGTCGAGCTCCTCGTACACCCGTCGCATGTAGTCGGGATTGCGCAACAGTTCGATGAGGGTCCACGCGGCGGTGCCCGACGTCGTGTGGTGGCCCGCGAACATCATCGAGATGAACATGCCGGTGATGGTGTTGGCATCGAAGCCGACCTGGACGAGGACGTCCATCAGGTCCCGGTCTTCCTTGTTCTCGGTCGGGTTCGCGATCCGCTCGTCCATCACGCCCTGGATGAACTCGACCAGTTCGGCCCGGGCCTCGTCGCGCTTGCGGAAGCTCTCGATGTCGGCCTTGTAGTCCACATACGCGATCGGGTCGGTGCCCTTCTCGAGGTCGTGGAACAGGTGGGCGATGTGCCCGCTGAGCCGCTCCCGGAACTTCCGACCGATGAGGCACGACGACGAGGTGTACAGCGTCAGTTCGGAGAAGAAGTCGAGCAGGTCGATCTCCCCCTCGTCACCCCACTCGGCGATGATCCGCTCGACCTCGTTGGGGATGGTCACCGCGTGCTGCTTCATGTGCGCGCCCTTGAGCGCCGAGTTGTGGATCGCCTTCGACCGCTCCTCGGGGCTCGTGTCGAACACGACGCCCTCACCGAACACCGGTGTCATGAACGGGTAGGCGGCCGCCTGGTCCAGATCCTCTTCGGGCGCGCGGAAGAACTCCTCACTCGCCGCCGATCCCGAGACCAGCACCACCTCGCGGTCGGCGAGCTGGAACATCCCGACGTCACCGCATTCCTCGCGGACGCGCCAGAACAGTGCGAGCGGGTCGGTGGCGAGTTCGTCGAGATGTCCGTGTTCGCCCTCGCCACCCGAGACGCGATTCGGTTGTTTCAGGCCTGATTCGGTGATGGCGGTCATCCATCCGTCCCCTTCTCCTGTGCTGCCTGTCGTTTCTTGTCGCTGACTGCGCCTTCGGCCTCCACCTCGACCGACCGCATGTGCGCACCGCGAGGCATGGTCACCATGGCGGCGACGGCCTGCGCGATGTGTTCGGGCGAGAGGAAGTTGCCATGACGGGCCAGACCGTGTGTGATCCAGTCGTTCAGCATGTTCTCGGTCGTCTTCGGGTCGAGGTTCATCCCCATGCCGGTGAGTGTCTGCCCGGGCCGCACGACTCCCGCACGGACACCGGTTCCCTCGAGCTCGAGCTGAATGGTCGCCACCAGCCCATCGATGCCGGACTTGGCTGCGACGTACGCCGACGACCAGGGCCGCGGATGTATCGCCACATCGGACCCGATGAACACGAAATCTCCTCGGGTGCGGTCGATCATGCCGGCGATCACCGCGCGGTAGATGCGGTAGGCGCCGGTGAGATGGATGTTGATCTGATCCGCGAAGTGGTCGGTGCCGGTCTCGTAGGATAGTCCGACCGCGAGATCGCCCGCACCGGCGACGACGATCTCCAACGGCCCGAGAGCAGCTTCGGCCTTCGCCACGCAGTCGAGCACGGATTGCTCGTCGGTGACGTCGAGCGGAACTGCGACGGCCTCGCCACCGGCAGCGGTGATCTTGTCGGCGAGTTCCTGTAGCTTCTCCACCCGGCGGGCGGCCAGGGCGACGGGATGGCCCGCAGCGGAGAGGAATTCGGCCGTGGCGGCGCCGATTCCCGACGACGCACCCGCGACGAGGACCGGTCGGCGCTCGGGATGAGGACGGAAAGCCATCAGCGCACCGTCACCTTCACCGGGAGCTCGGCGAAGCCGCGCACATTCACCGAGTGGACCCGTACCGCCTTGTCGGCATCGATCTCCACTGCCCGGATCGACTTGATCACCTCGGTCAGGCCGATGTTGGCCTCGAGGCGCGCGAGGTGCGCCCCGAGGCAGAAGTGGGCGCCCAGGCCGAAACTCATCAGGGACTGGGCGCAGTCGCGGCCGATCTCGTACCGGTCGGCGTCGGCGCCGAACACCTCGACGTCGCGGTTCGCCGAACCGACGAGCAGGAGTACGCGCTCGCCCGCCGGGATCACGAAGTCGCCATAAGGGGCATCCTCGATCACCCGCCGCACGACGATCTGCGTCGAGTTGTCGTAGCGCAGCGTCTCCTCGGTCCAGTCCGGGACGACGACTTCCGGGTCGGCGAAGACCTTGGCGAGCTCGTCCGGATTGCGCCAGCCCCAATACAGGGCGTTGGCAAGCAGTTTGGTGGTGGTCTCGTTGCCCGCCACCACCATCAGAACCATGAACCCGACGATCTCGTCCTCGGTGAGCTTCGTCTTCTCACCGGTCTCGTCGTCGTCGATCTCGGCCGCGATGAGGGCCGAGACCAGATCCTCGCCGGGGTTCTTGCGACGGTCGGCGATGAGCTCCGAATAGTACTTGTGCAGTTCGATGTACGCGTACACCGCCGCCTCGGGAAGGTCGAGGTCGCCGTCCTCGCGATGCAACAGCAGGTCGGACTGGTGGCGCAGCCGGGTGCGATCGGCTTCGGGCACTCCCAGCAGTTCGGACACGACGTCCATCGGGAGCAAGGCGGCGAAGTCGTGCACGAAGTCGAACTCGCCCTTGTCGAGACATCTGCTCCAATGCTGATGGGTGAGGGCGGTGATCCTGCCGGTGAGTTCGTTGACGCGGCGAGGCGTGAAGCCCTTGGAGACCAGTTTGCGGATACGCATGTGCTTGGGGTCGTCCATGGCGAGGAACGACATCGACTTGTGCGCGTCGGGACCGTACGCCGACGGGTCCATCGACACGCCCCAGCTGTTCGAGAGTCGTTGTGTGTCACGGAATGCGGCACGGACGTCGGCGTGTCCGGCGAGCGCCCAGAAGTTCATCCCGCCGTGGTAGTAGACCGGCGCCTCCGCGCGGAGACGGGAATAGGTCGGGTAGGGATCCTCGTGGAAATCATAGGCATACGGGTCGAAGGGGAGCTCGTGCTCCATCCCCGACACCGCCGTCGTTTCGGTCATCACTTCTCCATCAGTAGATGTGCGGCTGCGACAAGACGTTCGGAGGTCTGCTCGTAGGTCATGTGCCCCATACCGGCATAGACCAGGCCGCCGGAGTAGATCATCTCCAGGGCGTCGAGCAGCGGGCCCGGGTTTTCCGGGTCCTCTTCGAGGGCGGCGGCGAGACGACGCCGGATGAATGCGCCGATCCGCACGCGCAGGTGTTCGACGTCGGGGTCACTGCCCAGCAGGGCCACCGTGACCGCACCACCCAGCTGCCCCTCGCCGGCCACGACCAGCGCGACCTCGCGGAGCACCTGCGCGACGCGCTCACTCCGCGGTGCACCGGGATCCGGTTCGAGCACCCCGGCCGAGAGGCGACGCCAGAACACCTCGGCGACGAGGTGACTCTTCGACGAGAAGTAGGTGTAGGCGGTAGCCGGCGCGACCCCGGCGATCTTGGCCACCGACCGCACGGTCAGACCGTCGAAACCCTCGGCGTTCAGCACGTCGACCGCGGCATCGGTGAGACGTGTGACCGTCTCCGCCTGCTGCTGGGTCAGCCTGCGACGAGTGGATTCCTGAGACACGGGGCTGGACATGTGAGCCACGCTACACTAGGTTTGAACGCGAGTCCAGACACCTGTCCAGATGGAGTTCCAGCTCATGCCTCTTCGCCCCGAATCCGCGTCGGATCTGTTGATCGACGGCAAGCTCACCCCCGGGAGCGGTGGCGTCTTCGACGTCGTCAATCCCGCGACCGAGGAGGTCATCGGGCAGGCGGCCGACGCCACCGCGGCCGACATGGATGCCGCCATCGCCGCCGCTCGCACCGCCTTCGACACCACCGACTGGTCGCGCGATCACGCCTTCCGCGCTCGCTGCCTGCGTCAACTGCGCGACGCACTGCTCGCCCACGGCGACGAGTTCCGAGAGCTCACCATCGCCGAGGTCGGGTGCCCGTCGTTCCTCACCCACGGCCCGCAGTTCGAGGGACCCGTCACCGATCTCGGCTACTTCGCCGACCTCGCCGAGAGCTATGAGTGGACTCGCGACCTCGGCACCGCGAAACCCATGGGACTGAAGAACCACCGTGAGCTGCGCTCGGAGGCGGTCGGCGTCGTCGGCGCGATCACCCCGTGGAACTTCCCGCACCAGATCAATTTCGCCAAGATCGGACCCGCCCTAGCCGCCGGGTGCACGGTGGTGCTCAAGCCCGCGCCCGACACCCCGTGGTGTGCGGCGCTCGTCGGCAAGGTGGTCGCCGAGGAGACGGACTTCCCGCCGGGCGTCCTCAACATCGTCACCTCGACCGACCATCAGCTCGGCGCCCAGCTCAGCACCGACCCTCGCGTCGACCTGGTCTCGTTCACCGGCTCCACGGCGACGGGCAAGAAGGTGATGGCGGCCGCCTCCGAGTCGCTGAAGAAGGTGTTCCTGGAGCTGGGCGGCAAGTCGGCCTTCATCGTCCTCGACGACGCCGACATCGGATCCGCCTGCGCCATGGCCGCGTTCAACGTCGTCACCCATGCCGGCCAGGGGTGCGCGATCACGACGCGTCTCGTGGTTCCGCGCGGCAGCCTCGACGAGGCGATCACCGCTACCCGCGACGCGATGGCCGGCCTGCCCGCCGGGGACCCGACCGACGGCGGCACCATCTGCGGACCGGTCATCTCGGCCCGGCAGCGCCAGCGCATCGAGTCCTACATCGAACTCGCCACCAGTGAGGGCGGCACCATCGAGATCGGTGGCGGCCGTCCCGCCGACAGGCCCGCCGGTTTCTTCGTCGAACCGACCCTGATCTCGGGTCTGGACAACTCGGCGCGGGTGGCGCAGGAGGAGATCTTCGGCCCGGTGCTCGTGATCATCCCCCACGACGGCGACGACGACGCGATCCGCATCGCCAACGACTCGCCGTACGGGTTGTCGGGCATGGTCTACGGGACCGATGAGGACCGGATCGACAAGGTCGTCAACGGAGTTCGCACCGGGACGATGGGCGTCAACGGCGGCATCTGGTATTCCGCCGACGTCCCGTTCGGCGGTTTCAAACAGTCGGGCATCGGCCGCGAGATGGGTGTCGCCGGTTTCGAGGAGTACCTGGAGACCAAGGCCGTCGCCCGCCCGGCGTGACCCTTCGACAACACACTGACCACACAGAAAGCAGGACAATGAGTTCCAAGCGTTTCGAGAACAAGACCATCATCGTCACCGGCGCCGCCGGCGGGATCGGCGAGGCCTATGCGCGTGCCCTCGCCGCGGAGGGCGCGAACGTCGTGGTCGCCGACCTCGCCGACGAGAAGGGCAAGCAGGTAGCGGCCGACATCGGCGGACTGTACGTCAGCACCGATGTCGCGGATGAGGATTCGGCGAAGGCGCTCGCCGCCGCCACCGTCGACGCCTACGGTTCGATCGACGGTCTGGTGAACAACGCCGCGATCTACGGCGGGATGAAACTCGACTTCCTCATCACGGTGCCCTGGGACTATTACAAGAAGTTCATGAGCGTGAACCTCGACGGTGCACTCAACGTGACCCGGGCGGTCTACCCGCACATGACCAATGGCGGCGGCGCCATCGTCAACCAGTCCTCGACCGCCGCATGGCTGTACAGCGGCTTCTACGGGCTGGCCAAGGTCGGTGTCAACGGCCTGACCCAGCAGCTCGCCACCGAGCTCGGCGGGCAGAACATCCGCGTCAATGCGATCGCCCCGGGACCCATCGACACCGAGGCGACCCGGAGCACGACACCCAAGGAGATGGTCGCCGACATCGTGAACCGGTTGCCGCTGAAGCGTTTCGGCACTCCCGAGGATCTCGTCGGCATGTGCCTGTTCCTGCTGTCGGACGAGGCCGGGTGGATCACCGGGCAGATCTTCAACGTCGACGGCGGCCAGGTCATCCGCTCATGAGCGAGTCGTCCCTCATCCGTCTGGGGTATGTCGGACTCGGCAACATCGGTGGGCCGATGGCCGGGAGCCTGGCCGCCTGGGCCGGCGGGCTGACGGTGTTCGACCTGTCGTCCGACGCCGCCGCGAAGGTCGTCGAGAAGGGCGCCACCGCTGCGGAATCGCTTGCCGATCTCGCCGCGTCGGCCGACATCATCGGCATCTGCGTGCTCGACGACGCGCAGGTCCGAACCGTGGTCGCGGGTCCGGACGGCCTGCTGTCGGCAGCTCGCCCGGGCACCGTCATCACCGTCCACTCGACCATCGCGCCGGAGACCGCCGTCGAACTGGCGGATCTGTGCGCGGCGCGCGAGGTGACTCTGCTCGACGCACCGATCTCCGGTGGTGCGATGGGTGCGGCGTCGGGCCGCCTCGCGATCATGGTCGGTGGACCGCGGGACGCGTACGAGAAGCTGAAGGAACCGTTCGCGCTCACCGCCGACATGCTGGTCCACGCGGGGCCCGAGGTCGGCGCGGGTACCCGGATGAAGCTGGCGCGCAACCTCCTCCACTTCATCTCGTTCACCGCGACCACCGAGGCCGCGCGACTGGCCGAGGCCGCCGGCATCGACATCACCAAGCTCGGCAAGGTGGTCCGGCACTCCGACGCCGTGACCGGTGGGGCCGGGGCGATCATGTTGCGCGACACCACCGCTCCCGTCGAGCGCGACGATCCCTGGTACGGAATCCTCGCCGGCGTCCGTACCCTGGGCGAGAAGGACCTGACGCTCGCACTCGCACTCGGTGAGGAACTCGGCGTCGACCTGCCCCTCGGGCAGCTCGCGTTGCGGAACCTGGCCACCGGGCTCGGTGTCCCCCACCTCGAAGGAGAACCAGCATGACCCGTTCCAACATCTCCGACGACGCACCCGACGAGGCACGCAAGCGCGGCCTCGCCAAGATGTCGGAGGTCTACGGCTGGGAGGTGAGCGACGGCCCGGGCGACTACTTCGCACACACCGCCGACCAGGTGTTCGGAAATGTGTGGGCGCGAGACGGTCTGTCCAACCGTGATCGTCGGCTGCTCCTGCTCGGCGCGCTCGCCGCGAGCAACAACATCGACGTCGCCGAGATCCAGGCCGGTGCCGCACTCGGGAACGGAGAGCTCACCCCAGAGCAGCTCGAGGAGATCAGCCTCTTCCTCTGCTACTACGTAGGCTGGCCGCAGGGCACCAAGATGCACTTCATGTTCGGTGAGGTGATCAAGCAGCACCGGAAGAAGAAGTGAGTCGACCCATGCGGTTTCGAGTCCTACAGGGCGGCGACGGGTGTTCGTTGCTCAGCGCCTCTCCCCTCCCCGACCTCGCCGCGGCCGGATACACCGACATCGAGTACGCGGCGTCGGGGGTGGCCGAGAAGATCGTCGGGGACCCGCCCGCGCCCGCCGCCGAGTTCACGACCCGGGTCGTCGTCCGACGCCCAGCGGAGCCCGCGACGTTCAGCGGCTGCGTTGTCGTCGAGTGGCTGAACGTCAGCAGTGGCGCCGACGCCGCCCCCGAATACTCCTATGTGGCTGCTGAACTGGTCCGTTCCGGGCACGCCTGGATCGGGGTCTCGGCCCAGTTCGTCGGAGTGGAGGGCGGCACGGGCTCGGTCGGCGTCGCGACCGGTGCGCCGCAGAGTCTCGCCGCCAAGGACCCGGAACGGTATGCCGGACTCCACCATCCTGGTGATGCGTACTGTTACGACATCTTCAGCTCGATCGGACGCGCCGCCCGGGACACCGCTGGGGCCGACCATCCCCTCGCGGGCCTGACGGTCGCCACCGTGCTCGCGATCGGCGAATCACAGTCGGCGATGGCCCTGACGACCTACGTGAACGCCATCGGCCCGGATGCGGCGCCGTTCGACGGATACCTCATCCACAGCCGCGCGGCCGCCGGGTTGCCCGCAGGCGAGGTCGGTTCGGGCATCGACGTGGCGACCGTCTTCGGGCGCGAGCCCACCACGATCCGCACCGACCTCGACGCACCGGTGTTCGTGGTGCAGACCGAGACCGACGTCCTGACCAACTTCCGCTATCACACTGCGCGGCAACCGGATTCCGACCGGTTACTCGTGTGGGAAATGGCGGGCACGTCCCACGCCGACCTGCACCAGGTCGGCGACTTCGAGGAGTTCCTCGGCTGCCCCGACCCCGTCAACCGGGGTCAGCAGCGTTTCGTCCTGCGGGCTGCGTTGCGGCACCTGCGATCCTGGGCCGACGGTGGCGATCCGCCGCCGGCAGCCGACCCGCTGGCCCTCCGGGACATCGACGGCGCCGACCCCGTGTTCGAGCTGGACGACATCGGCAACGTCCGGGGCGGGGTCCGGACGCCGTGCGTCGACGCACCGACCCAGGTCCTCAGCGGGATCGTCGTCGACCCCGTCTCCCGCATCTGCCTGCTGTTCGGCACGACATTCCCTGTCCCCGGCGACGCGTTGGCGGCCCGGTACGGAACGCGCGACGAATACGAGAAGCACTACCGGAACGCCGCCGACGCCGCCATCGCGGGCGGATTCGTCCTCGCCGAGGACCGTGACGAGCTGCTCGCCGACGCCAATCCGGACCTGATCCCGAACTGACCGTCCGCCGAATCGTCTCGACGCGCGGCGGTTTGAAAATCACCATGACTCCAACGGTGCCGGTGGAGTCGAGTTCTCAGTAGCGTCCCAGAAGTCCTGCCAGCCCTCTCCCAGGCGGATTTCGATGACTCTAGAACTCACGACACCGGTCGGTGTCGCCCCCGCCCCGTCCGCGGCCGGGCCCGTCGACGTGCCGTCCGACGGCCCGGCGGCCCGAGTACGTCGGCGACGGCTCTCCCGTCACGCCGCCACACGCACGCTCCGTCAGTCCATCGGCCTGATCCTGGTCGTCGTCATCTGGCAGGTCGGCGCGCGGGGATGGCTCGGCGCGACCACCCCCGCACCCACCGAGGTGGTCGAGGCGGGCTGGGAA
Source organism: Gordonia sp. UCD-TK1 (assembly GCF_001691435.1). Classification (NCBI taxonomy): domain Bacteria; kingdom Bacillati; phylum Actinomycetota; class Actinomycetes; order Mycobacteriales; family Gordoniaceae; genus Gordonia; species Gordonia sp. UCD-TK1. The sequence continues at coordinate 79,081 of NZ_LZMP01000006.1, forward strand.
CTGATCAGCACCGGTGAACTCTGGACCCATCTGGCCGCGTCGGGGCGGCGCGTCGCGATCGGACTGGCGATCGGGATCGCCATCGGCGCGGTGCTCGGCGCGGCCGCCGGCCTCTTCAAGGTCGCCGAAGACCTGGTCAACGCACCGGTCCAGGTGCTGCGGATGATGCCCGCCGTGGCCCTCGTCCCGGTCTTCATCATCTGGTTCGGGATCGGCGACTCGTTCAAGATCGCCCTGATCATCGTCGCCCCGATCTTCCCCATCTATCTCAACTTCCTCGCCGGCATCCGGGGCGTGGACCAGAAGCTCATCGAAGCCGCCGAATCGCTGGAGCTGACGCGTTTCGAACTCGTGCGATACGTGGTCCTGCCGGGCGCACTACCGCAGATCTTCGTCGGGCTACGACAGGCGCTGGGCATCGGTTGGCTCGTCCTGGTCGTCGCGGAGATGCAGACCACCCCGGTCGGTCTGGGCTTCCTGATGAACGACGCCAAGGAGTACCTACGCACCGATCAGATCTTCCTGGTCCTGGTGATCTACGCGGTACTCGGACTGCTCACCGACATCGGCGTGCGAATACTCGAGCGTCGGTTCCTGTCGTGGCGCAACGGATTCGAAGGTAGGTGAGTGGAATGTTCGCAGATCGAATCGACGGTGTCCGCGTCCTCGGCGCCGGGCGCGAGTTCGACGGCCGGCGGGTTCTCGACCGCGTGGATCTGACCATCGCCCGGGGCGAGTTCGTCGCGCTGCTCGGAGCGAGTGGTTCCGGGAAGAGCACCCTGCTCCGGGGGATCGAGGGGTTCGACCGCGGTTTCACCGGCACGATCGAGGCACCCTCGGCCAAGGCCATCGTGTTCCAGGAGCACCGACTCATGCCCTGGATGTCGGTGTGGCGCAACGTCGCGCTCGGGTTGCGCGGCGGTGACACCGAGGCCCGCGCGCTCCGCGCACTCGACGAGGTGGGGCTGGCGGCCAAGTCCGGCGCCTGGCCGTCCACGCTCTCGGGTGGCGAGGCCCAGCGCACCGCGCTGGCACGCGCACTCGTCCGGGAGCCCGACCTGCTGTTGCTCGACGAACCGTTCGGCGCGCTCGACGCCCTGACCCGGATCAATGCCCAACGCCTGGTGGCCCGGTTGTGGGAAGCGCACCGTCCGGCAACACTGCTGGTGACGCACGACGTCGAGGAAGCCCTTCTGCTCGCGGATCGCGCGCTGATCCTGCGGGCCGGCCGGATCGCACAGGAGATCGTCGTGGATCTACCTCGCCCACGCCAGGTCACCGATCCCGAATTCGTCGCCCTCCGTTCACAACTGCTCGCCGGGCTCGGCGTCGGCGGAACCGACGCCGAATCCACCGGCCGCACAACGACACCGACAACGACACCCCGGGAGTTCACCCATGTCTGACGTACTGACCCTGTCCACGGACGTGCTGGTGATCGGCGGTGGTCCCGCCGCGACCTGGGCCGCCATCCACGCTCGCGACGCCGGAGCCGAGGTGATCATCGTGGACAAGGGTTACTGCGGTGCGTCGGGTACGACGGCCCCGGCCGGGACCGGGGTCTGGTACGTCGTCCCGGACCCGGACAAGCGCTCGGCGGCGAAGGCGAGTCGCGAAGCGCTCGGTGGGTATCTCGCGGACCACGCCTGGATGGACCGGGTTCTCGACAGGACCTACGCGAACATGCACCGGCTGGRCACCGAGGGTCGCTACCCGTTCCCGATCGACGAGCACACCGGGGAGCCCATCCGCACCGGTGTCCAGGGCCCGGAGTACATGCGTCGCATGCGCGCGTGGGTCCGGCGCCGCGGTGTACAGATCCTCGATCACTCCCCTGTCCTGCAACTCCTCACCGACAGCCAGGGCGCTGTGCGGGGCGCCGCCGGATACCAGCGGCAGACCGGCCGGGACTTCCGGATCTCGGCCGGCGCCGTCGTCGTGGCGACGGGCGGATGTGCGTTCCTGTCCAAGGCACTGGGCAGCAACGTCGACACCGGCGACGGCGCACTGATGGCGGCGGAGGTGGGTGCCTCGTTCTCCGGGATGGAGTTCGCCAACGCGTACGCGATCGTGCCGAAAGGCTCCACGGTGACCAAGACCGCGTACTACGGCTACGCCACCTTCTTCCACGCCGACGGACGCATCGTCGAGGGTGCGGGATCGACGAAGGGGCGGTCGGTGATCGCACGGACTCTGCTGCAGGAGAAGGTCTACGCACAGCTGGACCGGGCCGATGAGCGGGTGGCGGCACAGATGCGCCAGGGTCAACCCAACTTCTTCCTCCAGTTCGACCGCCGGGGCATCAACCCGTTCACCGACCGGTTCGAGGTCGATCTCCTCGCCGAGGGCACCGTTCGCGGAACCGGTGGCATCGACATCGTCGACGCGGACTGCTGGACCGGCGTCCCGGGTCTCTACGCGGCCGGCGACGCCGCCACCCGCGAGCGGATCTGCGGTGGCTTCACCGGCGGCGGCAGTCACAACTCCGCCTGGGCGATGTCGTCGGGCGGTTTCGCAGGCGCTGCCGCGGCACGAGCGGCCCGCGACGCGGGCGGGGCATCCCCACTCGATCGGCTCTCGGGCGCCGGCACCGTCGGATTGGACTCCGCCCGGAGCGGGATCACACCCGACGAGGTGGTGACCGCCGCACAGGGCGAACTGATCCCCTTCGAGAAGAACTACCTGCGTCACGGCGACCGTATGGGTCCGGCGCTGAACGCCCTGGACTCGCTGTGGGATGAGGTCTCCGGCCCGGCCTACGGCGCCCGCACACCGGCGGGGCGCGTCCGCGCGCGGGAGGCGGCTGCGATCACCGCGGTCGGACGGTGGATCTACCGATCCGCACTCGCCCGCACCGAATCCCGCGGGATGAGCAAGCGCGCCGACCCCCCCGAGCTCGACCCGGCACTGGGCGATCACGTCCGCACCGGCGGACTCGGCGATGTCTGGGTCGCCGCACCCGGATCGGCTGTCCGCCGGCCAGACCCGGCCCCTCGGCTCGCCGTCAGGATTCCCGCGTGATCGAGCTCGTCGTCGCGTCGGCGTGTATCGCCTGCGACAAATGCGTGAATGCCTGTCCCACCAACGTCTTCGACACCGGACCCGACGGCGTACCGGTCATCGCACGGCAGTCCGACTGCCAGACCTGCTTCATGTGCGAGGCGTACTGCCCCACCGACGCTCTCTACGTCAGCCCGGAGTCGTCCCCACTCGGCACCCGAGAATCGTTGCCGCTCGAGCTGATCGGCAGCTACCGGGAACGGCTCGGCTGGGGCAAGGGGCGCGCACCAGGAAGCCTCACCGCGGTCGGGCCCCCGATCCCGCATGGAGACCCGCCACCACGGCTCGTCGAGCAACACGCCGACTGACCGGCTCACCCCGTTCATCCCTTCAGATTGCCAGAACAGAGAAATCATGCCCACCACATCATCTTTCGGATCACCGCTGCGCCGGATCAGACGCGCCCTCGCCCTCTTGTCGGCGGGCGTGGCATTCGCAGCGGTGGCCGCGTGCGGTTCCGACGATGCGTCGTCGGCGCAGCGCGAGGTCATCGACACACTCCGGATCGGCGTCATCGGCTCGAGCAACGTGATCGCCGGTCCGGTCGGTTTCGCCCACAGTCGCGGGGAACTCCTCGAGGCCTTCGCCCCGCTCGGTGTCAACAACGTCGAGGTTTTCAACTTCCCGAACGGGCCCGATCTCAACCAGGCGCTCATCGGCGGACGCCTCGACGTCGCGAGCTACGGTGACACCCCCGCCCTCGTCGCCCGCGGCTCGGGACTACAAACCCGCCTGCTGTCGATCAACCAATTCGGCAACGATGCCGGCGTGGTGGCCAAAGACCCGTCGATCCGCTCCCTGGCCGACCTGGCCGGCAAGAACATCGGCGTGCCGAAGGGGTCCTACATCGACCGCTATCTCCAAGGCGCACTGGCCGAACAGGGCATCACCGCCAACCTGATCCACCTGTATCCGGCCGATCAGGAGGCACCGTTGAACTCCGGTGAGATCGACGGAGCGGCGCTGCCCGGCGTCATCCCGTCGGTGGCGCTGCAGACCTTCGAAGGCAAGGGATTTCACCTGGTCGACTCGGTCTACCGGGACCATCCCGATCTGGCCGGCACCAGCGTGACGGTCAGCAGTGACCAGTTCCTGGAGAAGAACCCGGACTTCGCCGCGACGTGGCAGCAATTGCACGCGACGTCGGTCCGCTACGCGAAGGCGAACTGGGAGCAGTACCTCCAGTTCGAGCTCGGCAACTCCAAGGCACCCGAAGCCGCCGTCCGTGCCGCCGCCAACCCCGAGGGCTACTCCGAGGAGCCGTTCCCCGCCCGCGCCGTCGAATTGCTCACCGGCACCAAGGCATTCCTGGTCGAGCAGGGCAGCATCGAAGAAGACTTCGAACTCGACTCCTGGCTGCAGCGTCCCGCGACGGGAGCGAACTCGTGACCGGGCCCCGGTTCGGGGTGTGGACCAATGTCTACGGCACCTGGGCGTCGGCACACCATCCCGACGACCCGGTCGACGCATCCTGGGAACGCAATTTCGCACTGGTCCGACGCGCGGAGGAACTGGGGTATCACAGCACCCCGTGAGGTGCGAGCGAAACGAACCCACCCCCCTGAGGTGCGAGCCCAACTACTGCTCCCTGAGCAGGGGCAGGGCGTTCTTTCGGATTAGGGAGCAGAAGAGGTCAGCGCTGCCTCACATCAGCGACCGCAGGCCCGGTTCGCTGTCGAACCGCGGGGGCGGGGCGGCGCGGAGGAATTCGTCGGTGGCCTGTCGGATACTGCCCGAGATGGCGTGTCCGACATGGCTACCGGAGTACCAATGGACTTTCCCACCCCAGTGATTGTGTAGCTGCTGGGCGGCGGTCACGGAGGTCACCCGGTCGTTGAGCGCCGCGACCACCATTCGCCGCTCAGGCGTCGGAAAGGGTTCCACCGCCAGCGGGTTGATGACCGACGAGACCGCACGAACCGGATCGCTCCGCATCAACGACGCGAGATGGCGCCCCTTGGACCCGCCGCGCTCCATGTGATGAGCCAGGGTGGCATGCATCTGCAGCATCGGCACGACGGCGAGCACCGAGCTGATACGGGGGTCCATCGAGGCGACCATCGCGGCGATCGGTCCGCCGAGCGACGTGCCCGCGATCGCGATGTCGGCGGGTTCCTGACTCTCGATCCACGTGATGAGCGAACGGATCTCGGCGATCGCCCGGATGGTGATGACGGTGTTGACCAGTGGATCGAACCCCGGATAGGCCACCTTCTCGACTCGCCGCGAGCCGTGGGCCGGAAGAACGGGGAAGACCACGTCGTAACCGAGCTTGTTGTACAGGTTGGCCGCGCGGAACGCGTAGAGATCGTCGGCCCGACCCTGAGCCGCCCCGTGGACCCAGATCAACCAACGGCGACCGGCGCGTCGTCGTGACAGCACCCGCACCGAGGCGATCCCGTCGGCGTAGGGGTCGGCCGCGGCGATCGATTCCGGGAGCGGCACCGCCACCGAGTAGTCGATGTGATCGAACGAGGTGGTCCCGAAGGTCTTCCGGTTGCGGGAGACGATGCCGGGTGGGCCGGGGTCGAGGTGGACTCGCGACGGACCGAGGGCAGCCAGTTCATCTGCGACACCGACACATCGGTCGACGCAGTCTTCCACGAAGTCGATCGGCGGGATGTCCCGGATCACCGAGTTGACCGCGATGAACAGCTCGTCGACGGCGGTCTCCCCGACCATCCGCGGACCGCAGTCCGCCGGCGGGACGCCCGTCGCGGGATCCCCGCGGCCGGCCGCACGCGAACTGCCGATCGCACGGGGCAGCACTTTCGCGAACAACCCCAGTCGTGCTGCTCCCGACTCCCAGTCGATCAACTCGCCTCCTGCGCCATCGCGGTACTGTTCTCGTCCTCGTCGGCGGTCGTCCGTCCGAGCGCATCGGCGGCCTCGGCGACCGCGTCGGCCACCCGCCGCAAGAAGCCGGCCGGGTCGGGCATCGACTCCGGTGTCGCGATGAGGCCCATGCTGAGCCTGCCGGCGTAGCTGTAGGTGGTGAGGTTGACGTCGGCGGGTGCGATGGCCAGCGCGAACGAGATCCAGTCGACGACCTCGATGTCCCCGACCCACCGCGTGGTGCGCGGACCCGGCATGTTGGCGGTGGTGATGTTGTTCATCACCAGCGGCGCGCGATTCGCGGCCAGACCGCGGAAGGTCGGGCCGAGCCGTCCGGTGTAGGTGGCCAGCGCGTCGGTGAGATCGAAGCCGACCTCGCGCCGGCATCGAACAGTCGCCGCGCAGCTCTCACCGGTGGCCGCGATCCGCTCGATCGGGTCGGCCAGATCCGACCTGAGATAGGCCATCGCGGTGGCGATCTCGTTGCCGTGCACACGGGTGGAGGCCAGGTCCTTGCATACCCCGAAGATCGAGACCGACACTCCCGGCTCCTCGCCGCGAGCGATGAGTTCCGCCCGGATCGCACCGGCGATGACACCGTGCAGAGCCCCGTTCACGGTGTTTCCGGTGGCCAGCGCGAGTCGCTGGACGGCGGCGAGCGGGATGTCGCCGGACGCACACACGCGTTCGGCGCCGCTGCGGGCGTTGAAACTCGTCCGACGGACCGTCAGGGGTTTCGGGATGAGTTCGGCATCGCCGGCCCGGCGTTTCGCGACAACCGCACGCGCCAGTGCCGACGCTGCCGACGGCAGGCGACGAACCATGCGCCAGGATTCCGAACGCGCTGCGCGCGTGAGCTCGTCGTCGCCGTGCTCGATGCGGGTCGCGCCGATCGGCGCCTGCTCGACCCGCTCATTCGGACCGGCGGTCGCGGCCATGAACGTGTTGAGTGCGGCGAGACCGTCGGCGACGGCGTGATGGACGCGGACGACGACCGCCTGCCGCCCACCGGCGAGACCGTGCACGAGGGTCAGTCCCCAGAGCGGCCGACTCCGATCGAGTTGCCGGACGGCGAGCTCGGACAGGATCGCGTCCAGCTCGGCACGTCCCCCCGGTGCGGCGGCGGAACGCTCGTCCAGGTGCCGGCGCACGTCGAAGTCGTTGTCGTGCACCCAGAAGGGACGGGCGCCGTGTCCGCGAGCCCACGCGAGCCGCTGGGTCGCGCGCGGGAACATGCCGAGGTAGTCGGGCAGGACGTCGGCGATCTCGGTGAGATCGAGGGGCCGGCCACGACGGGAGGTGTCGAGCACCGCGACCTTCAGTGTGTGCATCGGGGTCGACGCCGATTCCATGTTCAGCATCAGCGCGTCGGGACCGGACATCCGTTCGGCGTCCAGAACACCGGTGGAGCGGTCGATCTGCTTGACAGCGTGCATGATTCAGCTCACCTTTCGTTCGGTCGACGGGGCGGACGGGAGTTCGCGTTTGAGGATCTTGCCGGTGGCATTGCGCGGCAGTTCGTCGAGGAAGTGGACGTCGCGGGGGACCTTGAATCCGGCGAGCTGTTCTCGCACGTGCCGCTGGATGTCCTCGGCGCCGATCTCGGCCTCCGGTGCTCGCACCACATGGGCGACGAGACGCTGGCCGAACCTGTCGTCGTCGACCCCGGTCACCGCGACCTCGACCACCTCGTCGAGAGCCCCGACGACCAACTCGACCTCGAGGGGATACACGTTCTCCCCACCGGAGACGATCATCTCGTCGTCGCGGCCGACGACGAACAGCAGCCCGTTCTCGTCGAAGCGGCCGACATCGCCCGACACCATGTGTCCGTCGCTGAATGCCTTGGTGTCCGAGCTGGTGTAACCGTCGAACCCGGAGTTGTTAGCGACCACGATGCGCCCGACCTCGCCGACGGGGACCTCGCGGTCGTCGTCGTCCAGGATGCGAACACTCGTACCCGCGAGCGGCCGCCCGGCGGTCTCCGGCGCGGTGCGCAGATCGGTTGGGGTGGCGGTGGTGATGAGACCCGCCTCGGTGGCGTTGTAGCTGTTGTAGACCACGTCGCCGTACCGGTCCAGGAATGCGACGAGAGCGTCGGAGCGCATCCGCGATCCGCTCGCGGTGGCGAAGCGCAGTGTCGGCATCGGGTGGTCGTCGAGGACGTCGTCGGGGAGGTCCGTGATGCGTTCGAGCATCACCGGAACCACGGCGAGGCCGGTGGCCCCGTGGTCGCGGACCATGTCGAGCGTCGCCACGGGATCGAAGCGACGGCGCATGATCATCGTGCACGTCATCGTCGCCGCGATGGCCACCTGCCCGAAACCCCATGCGTGGAAGACCGGGGCCGCGATGACGATGGACTCGCCTGCGCGCCAGGGAATCCGGTCGAGCATCGCGGCAAGGGACGCCACGTCGGTGCTTCCGCCTCGGCGCGCACCCTTGGGCGTTCCGGTGGTTCCCGAGGTCAGCAACACGATCCGGCCGGCACGTTCGGGCCGCGCGGGTCGCGCGCCGCGATTCGCGCCGATCAGTCCGTTGACGGTGACACCTTGCGACGACTCGTACTCCGTCCATGCACGGATGCGCCGCAGTTCCGGAAGTCGTTGCGCCGCGGCCTCGACGACGGTGTCGAACTCGTCGTCGGCGATGAGCACGTCTGCCTGTTCACGTTCGAGGACGTCGGCGAGCTGGGGTCCGGCGAACCCGGTGTTGAGGAGTACCGCGTCGGCACCGAGCCTCGACGTCGCGGCGAGCGCCTCGATGAGACCGCGGTGGTTGCGGCAGAGGATGGCGACGGTGCCGACGGTCGTGCCGGGAAGATCGCGCAGACCGACGGCGAGCGCGTCACAGCGGGCATCGAGCTCGCGCCAGGTGAGTTGTCCTGCCTCGTCGATGAGGGCGAGTCCGTCGGGATCGCGCGCCGCGGCGAGGCCGATCCCGCTCACCGGCGAGGCGCCGCCGTGCCGACAGAGGTTGAGCCCCATGCGGACATAGCGATCGACCCGAAGCGAACCGAGAAAGCCGCTGCGGACGAGGGTGCGAACGAGCCACATCTGTGTGGTGACGCGATCGCGGAGTTGCGAGATCATCGTCGTCTCCTGGTGATCAGCCGATGACCGGGAATCGGCGCTTGCGGGCGAGGTCGTCCAGTGCGTGCTGCATGCGTTTGCGGACCATCTGGTCCACCTCGTCGTGTTCGGGGTTGTTGCCGAACTCGGCGGTGATGTCGATCGGGTCGAGGACCTCGGTGACCAGCTTCGACGGCAACGGGATGTTCGGCGGGAGGTGCGCGGTCAGACCGAACGGGAAGCCGAGCGCGAACGGAGCGGTGTCGGTGCGGATCAGCTTGTCGAGCCGCAGTATCCGGGCCAGCGTGTCACCGCGGTTGAGGAACAGCTGCGTCTCCTGGCCCCCGATGGTGACGATCGGGACGATCGGCACGCCCGCCTCGAGTGCGGTGCGGATGTACCCGGTCCGACCGTGGAAGTCGATCGTCGCGCTCTGGCTGCTCGGCCGCAACGCCTCCCACTCTCCGCCGGGGAACACGATGGTGGCCGCGCCGGACCGCAGGGCGGCGACCGCGTTCTTCGGGTGAGCCGGCAGGAACCCGACCTTTCCGAAGATCTGTTTGCCCGATCCGGTGAAGATGAGGTCGTGGGCCAGGGTGTACAACGGCCGGTCCGCCCCGAACTCGTCGGCGAAGGCCACGCTGATCACCGGGACGTCGAAGGCCATCAGACCGCCCGAGTGGTTGGACACGAGGAGGGCACCGCCGTCGGGCACCTTGTCCATGCCCCGGACCTCGGAGCGGAAGTAGGTCTTGGCCACGAGCTTGAGCACGGGCAGCACCCGCTTCACCCAGGTCTCGTCGCGTGCGGTGAGGTCGAAGGTCTCGGCGCTCATCGGTCCATCTCCTGTGGGATCGATTTCGCGGTTCGCGCGGATCACCGCTGGATCGGTCGGAGCCAGATGTCCGACCGGGGTCGATGTCCTCGGAACCACAAAATGAGAACACGTTCTAGTGGTTAAATTAGAACACGTTCTACTTTGCGTCGCCACACTTCGTTACCTATGCCACAACTGACTGATCGGTAGCCTTATGGACTTCATCCTGGAGGACATCTCCGAAGCGGAGGTCGCGCGTCGCCGCGCGGTCTACACCCCTCTCACCGACACCGTCCGGAACCTCGTCGACGCGGTGATCCGCACCGAGGTCGCCGAGGAGGACCTCGACGAAGCGCGCCGACGGATCGCCGACGTGGTGGCCGATTTGCGAAGAAGCCAGATGGACGGGGCCTTCGGGGTGCGACACACCCGCGAGAACACCGGGATGGCCTGGGGAAATGCGGTCATCGGCGTGCGCAATGCGCTCGCGCCACCTCTCGACGTGGTGCATGTCGCCGACGGGGTCCGCAGTGAGTTCACGCTGGGAGCGGCCTACGAGGGGCCGCCCGGTCAGGTGCACGGCGGGGTGTGCGCGATGGTCCTCGATCACGTCCTCGGCAACGCGGCCAGTGTCGAGGGGCCGTGCTACACCGGCACCCTCACCGTCCGGTACGGGCGACCGACGCCCCTGGGCGCTCTGGTCGCGCAGGCGTCGGTGACCGAGCACAGCGGACGCAAACGCATCGTCCGCGGCACGATCTCCGACGCCGACGGGGTGACCTGCGAGGCCGAAGGGGTGTTCATCGTGCCGCGCTCCGCGGTCGACGTCCCGTCGGTGCGCTGGTCGGCGGGCTGATGCGAGCCGCGGTGACCGCCCCCGGTGAGTCCGGCCCAGGACAGTTCGGCCCAGGCGGATTCGTCGTCGAGCATCGTCCGGATCCGACGCCTGGACCCGGCGAACTCGTTCTGCGGGTCGCGGCGAACGGGATCTGCGGTTCCGACCTGTCGACCGCGCCGCTGCTCCCGGCCGGCACGATCATGGGCCACGAGTTCGCCGGCGAGGTCGTCGGCATCGGGCCCGCGGACCCGGACGTCCCCCACGCCTTCCGGGTCGGCGACGCCGTGGCCGCCATGCCGGTCATCRGGTGCCATCGGTGCCGCGCCTGTCTCACCGGTGACGTCGCCCGCTGCCCGTCTGCGCGCACCCTCGGACTCGGCGTCCTACCCGGCGGACTCGCCGAGTTCGCGGTGGTCGGTGCCGCCGAGAGTGTCCTACTCGACGACATCGACCCGGTCGACGGCGCGCTGGTCGAGCCGCTGGCGGTGGGTCTGCACGCCGTCACCCGCGCGTCCGTCCGGCCCGGCGACCGGGTGCTGGTCCTCGGCGCCGGTCCCGTCGGCCTCGCGGCGTTGCACTGGCTCTCCCGCGGCGTGGCCACCGAACTCGTGTGTTCGGACCCGTCGCCGGGCAGGCGCGCGGCCGCACTCGATCTCGGCGCGTCCGCGGTGTGCGCTCCCGACGAAGTCCCCGCCCMGGTCGAATCGGGCTTCGACGTGGTCGTCGAGTGCGTGGGCAAGCCGGGGATGATCGCGTCCGCCCTCGACGCGGTCGCGACCCACGGCACAGTGGTCATCGCGGGCGTCTGCTTGAGCCCGGACACGTTCATGCCGGTGGCCGGAGTCGTCAAGGAGATCACCATGCACTTCGTCTCCTACTACACCAAGCGCGAGTTCGACACCGCCGCAGCGGAGTTGAACAAGGGCGCGATCGGGTCGTCGACGCTGGTCAGCGGGATCGTGGGGCTCGACGAGACCGATCGCGTCGTCCGCGAGCTCTCGGCGCCCAACGACCACCGCAAGGTGCTGATCGCGCCCGGGGTGTCCACGGTCGGCTGATCGGCACTCGCGGCCGCCCGCGCAACCGGCGTACGGTCACTCGGGTGAACAGTGCCGTCCCCGAAGCCCCCGAGCCGTTCAGCACCGACGAGGCGCGGCAGGTGCGCGCGATCTCTGCCGAGCTGGGCCTGCCGGGCATCGTCGACGTCCACACCCACTTCATGCCGCGACCGGTGATGGACAAGGTGTGGGCCTATTTCGATTCCGTCGGGCCGTTGGTCGGACGGGAGTGGCCGATCACCTACCGCGCCGACGAGGACGTCCGCGTCGCCACCCTGCGCGACTTCGGGGTGCGGGCCTACTCGTCCCTGGTCTATCCACACAAACCGAACATGGCCGAGTGGCTGAACGGCTGGGCGCACGACTTCGCCGCCAACCACGACGACTGCCTGCACACGGCGACGTTCTATCCCGAGGAGTCCGCCCACACCTACGTCTCCCGCGCCATCCAAGCCGGCACGCAGGTCTTCAAATGCCACATCCAGGTCGGCGACTTCGCCCCGACGGATTCGCTGCTCGACGGGGTGTGGTCGCAGATCGCCGACTCCCAGGTTCCGGTCATCATCCACTGCGGTTCCGGGCCCGCCCCGGGGACGTACACCGGACCCGACCCCATCCGCGAACTGCTGCAGCGGTTTCCGTCGTTGCCACTGATCGTCGCGCACATGGGGATGCCCGAGTACACCGCGTTCCTCGACCTCGCGTTGGAGTACCCCAACGTGCGCCTGGACACCACGATGGCGTTCACCGACTTCGCCGAAGAGGACGCCCCGTTCCCGTCGGACTACCTGCCGCGACTGGCCGATGCCGGCGACAAGATCCTGTTCGGCAGCGACTTCCCGAACATCCCCTACGGCTACACCCACGCCCTCGAGGCGATCATCCGCCTCGATCTCGGGGCCGAGTGGCTCCGAGACGTGTTCTACCGCAACGGCTCCAGACTCTTCGGGATCGGCTGACCGGGGCGAGCGCCTACAGCACCTGGGACAGGAAGGCCCGCAGCCGATCCGACGTCGCGTCGTCGAAGACCTGTTCCGGACGCCCGGTCTCCACGACGGCACCGTGATCCATGAACAGCACGTTGTCGGAGACGTTGCGCGCGAAGCCCATCTCGTGGGTGACGACCACCATGGTCATCCCCTCGCTGGCGAGGTCGGCCATGAGTGCGAGGATGCCCTTCACCAGTTCCGGGTCGAGCGCGGAGGTCGCCTCGTCGAAGAACATGACCTCGGGGGTCATGGCGAGCGCACGGGCGATGGCCACCCGCTGCTGCTGGCCGCCGGACAGGCGTGCCGGGCGCACATCGGCCTTGTTGGTCAGCCCGACGATCTCGAGCTGACGGAGCGCGACCTCGCGGGCCTCGTCCTTGCTCAGCCCCTTCAGCTTGCGCGGTCCGAGCGCGACATTGTCGACGACGCTCTTGTGCGGGAACAGGTTGAAGTGCTGGAACACCATGCCGATCCGGCGTCGGAGTTCGTCCGGGTTGTCCGTCAGGACCGACCGGCCGTCGAGCAGGATGTCGCCCTGGTCGGGTTCGTGCAGCCGGTTCAGCACTCGCAGGAGAGTGGACTTGCCCGAGCCCGACGGTCCGATGACCGTCGTCGTGGTGCCGGCGTCGACCTGGATGTCGACGCCCCGCAACACGTGGTGCTTGCCGAAGGACAGGTGCAGGTCGGTGCCGGTGAGCGAGACGGCCGTCCGGGTGGCGGTCGCACTCGGCGTCCGGGAGCCCGGCGTCTGGGAGCCCTCGGTGTCGGTCTCGGACTTGTTGAGATCAGGCATGGACCTATCCCTTCTCGACGACGGTCGGGGGCAGCGGGTCGTCGTGGACGTCGGTGGGACGTCCGGTGCGCAGGCGCCGGTCGATGTAGTTGACCAGGTGTGTCAGCGGGATCGTGAGGATCAGATACATGATTCCCGCGGCGACGAGGGGCGAGAGGTTGCCCGTCTGCGCGTTCAGGTCGCGGCCGACCGCGAACAATTCCCGCTGGCTGGCCAGCAACCCGAGGAAGTACACCAGCGAGCTGTCCTTGATCAGGCTGATGAACTGGTTCATCAGCGCCGGGAGCACCCGCCGCACGCCCTGCGGCACCACCACCAGACGCATCGACTGCCGATAGCTGAACCCGATGGCCCGCGAGGCCTCGAGTTGCCCGTCGTCGACGCTCTGGATTCCGGACCGGAAGATCTCGCCGATGTAGGCCGCGGCGAGCAGGGCCAGGGCGACCGCCCCGAGCCAGTACGGGTTGTTGCCGGTGATGCCCTTGACCACCGGGCCCACACCGAGTCCGACGATCAGGATGACGACGACGGCGGGCAGTCCGCGGAAGATATCGGTGTAGACGCGCGCCGGCCAGCGCAGCCACCGTGAGCGGGAGATGCCGCAGAGCGCCAGGATCATGCCCAGGATGGTGCCGAGCACCCCGGACACCACGGACAGGATCAAGGTGTTCACGAGCCCGGTCTTGATCAGCTCCGGGAACGACTCCTTGTAGAGATCCCAGTTGAAGAAGGTGTCGCCGAGCTGTTCCAGGGTGCTCTTGGGCGCGGTCTCCTCGGCCGGGCCCGCCTTCTCCGCGTTCTCGGCGGCGATGGCGGCGATGTCGGGGAGTTCGGGCGCGGGCGCGGCCTTGCTGCCCGGCTTCCACCCCTCGGGTAGCTCGCGCGGCACCCAGTCGACGTAGAGGTCGGCATACGTGCCGTCGGCGATGATGGCGTCGAGTCCGGAGTTCAGGGCCTCGGTGAGCCGCGGCTTGTTCTTGCCGACGGCCCACGCGACGAAGTTGTTGACGCTGAAGGTGTTCTCGACGATCGCGGTGCCGTCGCCCTCTCGGACCGCACCCTCCGCCTGCTGCGACGGTGCGACCCAGGCGTCGACCTGACCGCTCCGGAGGTTGGCGTAGGCGGTGGCGTAGTCCGGAAACTTCACCGGGTCGAGGCCCAGGGTGTTGACGACGTAGTCGTCCTGGACGGTGCCCTGGACCACGGCGATGCGCGTCGAGTCGGAGAGGTCGCCGAAGCCCTTGATCGCCCCGTCGGTCGGCGCCACGAGTGAGAAGTAGCCGAAGTCGTAGCCGTTGGTGAAGTCGACGGTCTTGCGCCGGTCGTCGGTGGTGGTGATCGACGACGACCCGACGTCGAAGCGGTTGTTGGCCACCTGTGACAGCAGGCCGGCGAACTCGGTCCCGTTGAACTCGATCTGCAGACCCAGCTTCGCGGCGACGGCCTTGAGGAGTTCGTTGTCGAAGCCGGTGAAGTCGCCCGCGCCGTTGACGCAGATGCTCGGTCCGGCGTCCGACAGCGTGCCGACGGAGATCTTGCCGGGCGACAGCAACTCGAGACGACTCACGTCGATCTGGTCGAGCGGCGTGGTGGACTCGGTGGTGTAGCGGTCCTCACCGCCCTGATCGGCTGCGGCGAGGTTGACCGGCGCGGCCGAGGCCGACGCGAGTCCAGCGGGCGCACAGCTGTCGGCGGGAGCCGCCTGGGCTCGCGGCGCAGGTCCGCCGAGGATGGTCAGCAGGCCGACGATGGCGACCGTCAGTGCCAGCGCGACGACGCGCACGGCGCGCGGCGCGGCCCCTCGGGCGCGATGGGATCGGTGGTTGGACACCATGTCGACACTATCCCCACGCGCAGGAGGTGTCCCAAATTTTTGCTCGCCGGTGGGTTTAACCCGGTTGAGCTGGGGATCGTCGTCGTCACGGGGCGCCTGCGAGGCGCGCTGCGGAGGCCACCGTCGGCCTGGCCATCTCACGCCGATCATCGGGGACACTTGCGTGGGGTCGACGCCGATACTTCTCTATCGGAATTTGCCAATTGCTTGTCGGAAAACGATTCGCGTGCTACCAATGATACAGGGATTCGGGATTTGTAACATCATTTCTTCACCGCGCCAGAAATCAACCCCCTCTTGATCATCTGGCACCCATCCCGCTATCCCACAGGCCGCCGACGTGCGCCTTTGTTGCGGCCTGCGTCCACTGTCGAATTCGAAGTGAAAGCGGGAAATATCATGCTGTCTGCAATCTTCTACGCAATCGAGGCTTTCGACAATCTGTTGTGGGACTTCGCGGAAACGATCGTCACCGGCAGTGACGAAGCCGCCGGCTCGTAGGCTCCACCACCTCAGGACGAGTTCAGCAGTAGGTATCGCCTCGCGATACCTACTGCTGAACCTGTGTGGGACTCCTCAGCCCCGAGCGGCAATCCGCGCCTGCACCTCGGGGCGCCGGAGCGGGGGCACCGTCTTCGGCGGCTGACGACGCTCGGGCAAGACGTCGAGCAGCGTGCGGGTAGCCGCGGTGACGGCGACCACCGCGGCCTCGAAGGCCTCCGCATTCGCCGGCGACGGATGCCGCACGCCGCTCACCTTGCGCACGTACTGCCGTGCGGCCGCCTCGATCTCGTCCTCGGTGGCCGGCGGTTCGAGCCCGCGGAGTTCGGTGATGTTGCGGCACATGGCAGATCCCCTCGATGACGGATGCGCTGGGCGGAATGCGATGCGACGTCGCAACCGGGCCGACCCGCCGAGGGCCTACTCGCCGATCTTGACGACCGCTTTCCCCAGAATCCGCCCTTCGGCGAGATCGGTCAACGCTTCCGGCAGCTGATCGAGCGTGTAGGTGACGTTGACCTGAGGTTCCATCCCGTCGGCGATCATCTGCGTCAGCTCTTCATGCAGCTTCGCGGGCAGATTCAGTTCCGGATGGGTGCGCACGTACTCGCCCCACGCGGCCCCGACGACGGCGATGTTGCGGAACAGGACTCGATTGAGTTTGACGGTCGGGATGCCGCCGGCCGCGAAGCCCACCACGACGTAGCGGCCGTCGGGGGCGACCTGGCGGAGCGCCTCGTCGAACACCTCGCCGCCCGACGGGTCGATCATCACGTCGACGCCCTTGGGGACGATCTCCTTGAGCTTGGTACCCCAGCCCTCCTCGAGCTGGACGATCTCGTCGGCCCCGGCGCTGCGCAGCAGGTCCTCGGCACCCTTCCGGTGGACGATGGCGATGACCTTCGCGCCCATCGCCTTGGCGACCATGATCGACGCGGTCCCGACGCCGCCGGCGGCGCCGAGCACGCCGACCACCTCACCGGGCTGGGTGTGCGCGCGGGTCTTCAGCGCGAACAAGGCGGTCTGGTAGTTGATGCCCATGGCCGAGCCCTGCTCGAAGGTCAGGCGTTCGGGAAGCGGCAGGAGCTGTTCGGGCGCGGCCGCGACCTGTTCGGCGAATCCGCCGACGATCGACGCCACGAGCACCTTGTCCCCGACCTTCACCGACGCCCCGTCGGGAGCCGAGCGCACCACGCCGGCGACCTCGGTGCCCGGCGTGAACGGCGTCGGCACGCGCAGCTGGTACTTGCCCTGACTCATCAGCACGTCGGGGAAGCACACGCCGCACGACTTCACGTCGACGACGACCTGGCCGTCGGCCGGGGTGGGATCGGGAACGTCCTGCAACTCGAGTCCGGACGGGCCTGTCTCTGCGGTGAGTACCTGAGCTTTCATACGGCTCACCCTACGCGGCGACCGTCACACACCCGATAGGATCTGATGCCATGTCACAACCTGCGGCACAGTCGCCGAACGCACCCTCCCCCGACCGCCTCCGCGTCGCGGACGAGGCACCCGGATTCATGCCGCTCGACGAGGCCCAGACGCTCTTCGAGATCGCCGGAGAATATCTGTCCCAACCTGATTCGACGAAGGTCGGCGTGGAGATCGGTACCTACTGCGGGAAATCCACCGTCTTCCTGGGATCGGCCGGCGAAGCGAACGACGCCGTCATCGTGACCGTCGACCATCACCGCGGTTCCGAGGAACACCAGCCCGGTTGGGAGTACCACGACGAATCCCTCGTCGACGCACACACCGGGACGCTCGACACCTCGGCACGCTTCCGCCGCACCATGTTCGACGCCAGGCTCGACAACACCGTCGTCGGGTTGCTCGCACCGTCGGCCGTCGCCGCGAAGATCTGGGGCCGTCCGGCCGATTTCGTGTTCATCGACGGCGGGCACAGCATGGAAGCGGCACAGACCGATCTCGACGGCTGGGCGCCGTGGGTGCGCATCGGCGGGGCCCTGCTCATCCACGACGTCTTCCCCGACCCCGCGGACGGCGGCCGCCCGCCGTACGAGATCTACTGCCAGGCATTGAAAACCGGACAGTTCACCGAGGTGCGGGCGGAGGGATCGCTGCGCGTCCTCCGCCGCGACTCGGGCGAGGTGGGCGCACCGCTACCGCGGAAAGCCTGACCACGTCGGAGGCCGTCAGCGTCAGACCTCGCCGGCCAGCGCCCGCACCTTGCCGAGCACGTCGGGATAGCGCTTCAGGTGCGCACCGCCGTTGACGTCGAAGGCGGCACCGGTGATCCAGCGCGCCTTGTCGGAGGCGAGAAAGGCTATGGTGTCGGCGATCTCGGCGGGTTCCCCGCTCCGGCCCAGTGGGGTGTTGTCGAGATAGTCCTCGGTGAGGCCCGGTACGAAGCCGATGCCCTCGGTCAGCGGGGTCATCACAAGCCCCGGCGACACCGCGTTGACCCGCACCCGACGGTCGGCGAGTTCGAGTGCGGCCACCTCGACGAGCATCAGCACACCGGCTTTCGACGCGCAGTACGCCCCCATCCCGGCGCCCGGTTGGCGGCCGTTGAGTGACGCGATGCAGGTGATCGATCCGCCCTCGGCGATCCGGGCGCCGGCGTGTTTGATCACGAGGAACGTTCCGGTCAGACAGATGTCGACGGTGTTGCGCCAGGCATCGAGTTCGAGTTCGGTCAGCGCACCCGGATTCGACAGTCCGGCACAGTTCACCACCGTGTCGAAGTCGCCGATGCCGGCGATAGTCGCTGCGACCGAGTCCTCGTCGGTCACGTCCATGTGCACCGCCCGCGCCCCGTCGCGCGTCGCCGCCACCTGCTCGGCACGTTCGACGTCGCGGTCGGCCACCACCACCTGCATCCCCTCGCCGACGAACGCGTCGACGGTGGCCAGTCCGATCCCCGAGGCACCCCCGATCACGACCGCCCGGTTCATCGCGTAGCCGCTTCCACAACGTCGGCGTTCGATGCCAGATGACGGCGCAGGAAACCGATCTCGTGCGTGACGCAGGGCTCGAAGAAGTCGTTGCCCGCGAAGATGTCGAAATGGTCGCACGGGTAGTGGCGCACTTCGGCGTGAGCTTTGAACGCGGTCTTCGACGCCGCGTACGGCGGCGCGGCGGAATCGAAGTCGGCTATCTGGAACAGCACCGGGGCATCGACGCGCGCGGCGTGCTTGTCGACTCGGAACGAGCCGATCTCGAGACCGACCGAGGCATCGACCTCGTTGCGCCACGACGGCCCCGCGATCGCGCGGTAGCTCTCCAGAAACCCTGGTGCGGTCAGCGCGGCGCCCACGTCGCCGGGTTCGCCGACGACCCGCATCATCTTCGGACCCCGGCCCAGCCGTCGACCCACCGAACTGGCCACTGCCGTGGCGGTCGAGCGGGCGATCGCCGCCCCGCCGACCTGGGCGTAGGCGACGCGACCGGCGGCGAGCCCGTTGACCAGTGGCACCACCGCGATCACCGCGGCCACGTCGGTCCGGTCGGCCGCCACGGTCAGCGCATGCCCGCCGGATTGCGACACTCCCCAGAGGATGATCCGTTCCGGGTCCACTCCCGGCTGTTTCTTGGCGGCGCCGATCGCGGCGCGGTAGTCGTCGGCCTGCCGTTCCAGCGAAATCGACTGTCGCGGTGCGCCACCGGACAGCCCGAAGCCGCGGTAGTCGAACGCGCACACGGCCAACCCCGCGTCGTTGAACCGCTGCGCAAAGGGCGCCAGACCCGAGTCCTTGGTCCCGGCGAAACCGTGCGCCATCACGACGACGGGGCGCTTGCCGTCGATCTCGAACGGCGAGGACTCCGCGCCCGGAAAGAACCAGGCGTCGCAGTCGGCGTCGGACGATCGGAAGCGTACGGTGGTCGCACCATTGGGGATGGTCATGCGGATGCTCCCTTCGAGACCAGATCGTCGGCCACCCCGGCCCACGTCGGCGGCCCCTGCTGGTGGGCCCGCCGGATCCCCGCCGGAATCTCCGTGGTCCGCATGTTGTGTTCGTAGAGATAGTGATCGAGTTGCTGCGTGTGCCGCGGGCGGTCGAGCATGTGTCCGGTGTAGTACTGCATGTCCGCCTCGATCGTCTGCCGCATCTCCGGTACCGACGGGAGCCGGTAGTGACCCGTGGCGTAGGCCCCGATCAGCCGCGCCTGGCATTCCACGAAGGGAAACAGCGTCGGAACCGCCTGCGCGAAACCGGCGAAGACGAGGTCGTCGATCCCCGGGTAGAACATCCGCTTGTAGAGGTCGATCCGGTTGTCGGGCGCACTGATGAAGTCCGGGTCGAAGAACGGGAACGTGATGTTGTAACCCGTTGCGTAGATGATGATGTCGAAGTCGTCGGCGGTTCCGTCGTCGAAGTGGACCGTGGACCCGTCGAACCGGCTGATGTTGGGCTTGGGGATCACGTCGCCCGAACCCAGTCGCAGTGGCAGTTCCACCGACTGCGTCGGATGTGCCTCGAAGAACTTGTGATTCGGCGTCGGCAGACCGTAATCCTCTGGCCGGCCCGCGGTCACGGGTTGCATGACCTGGACGAACTTGCGCTGCCACGAGGTCGGCAGATACGGCGTCGACCGGTAGTACTTGTCGGCGGGCTTGCCCCCGAAGTACTTCGGCACGATCCACGCTCCCGACCGCGTCGAGAGGGTCAGTGTGTTGTCCAGCGCCTTCGACGACAGTTCGACGGCGATGTCGGCGGCACTGTTACCCAGGCCGACGACGAGGATGCGCTTACCCGTGAAGTCGTGCGGGGTACGCGGATCGATGTAGTGGTGGGCGTGCATCTCGATGCCGTCGAAGTCGCCCGGGAAGTCGGGCCACCGCGGATCCCAGTGATGGCCGTTCGCCACCACCAACAGGTCGAACCGTCGACGTTCGCCGCCCTGGGTCTCCAGTTCCCAGCCGCCCCCGTCCAGTCGGGTCGCATGCTCGATTCCGTTGGTGAACTCGATCGAGGAGTAGAGGTCGAAGGCCTCGGCGTAGGAGTCCAGGTAGGCCTTGACCTGGGTGTGGTGCGGGAAGTCGGGATACTCGTCGGGCATCGGGAAGTCGCGGAACGACAACTGGTGTTTCGAGGTGTCGATGTGCAGCGACCGGTAGGCACTGCTGTGACCGTTCGGGTTGCCAAAGGCCCAGTTGCCCCCGACCCGGTCCGAACTCTCGAAGCAGGTGTACGGCACGCCGTAGTCGGTGAGCATCTTGCCGGCGGTCAGCCCGCTGATACCGGCGCCGATGATCGCGGTGATTGGTAAAGGCACACTGCCCCCTCGGTGGACCCGTTGGATGTAGACACAATCTGATTTGTGTCTACACGATGAGACGTATCGTGTTCACAGAATCCGCGAACTGTCTACGCAGCGCCCTCCTGAGCAGACATGTGGGGACGCGGCGCGCACCGACCACGACCACAGGAGGAGTCAGTGACCGAGGCCTCGACCACGACGGTCCACGAACGACTGCTCGACGCCACGCAGAAGCTGCTCGCCGACAAGGGAATCCGGGCGACCACCATGCAGCAGGTCGCGGAGTCGGCAGGTGTGTCCCGCGCGTGGCTGTATCGGCACTATCCGGACAAACCGTCCATGATCGGCGCGACCATCGTCCGTCTCACCGAGTCGTTCTGGCGCGACGCCCGGGCCGAACTCGACGCCATCCCCGACCTGGTCGGGCATCTCACCGCCGGCGTCCGGATCGGCCGGGGTGCCTACGACGACCCGGGCACGCTGCTGCTCCGACTCCGCACGGAGGAACCCACGGAGTTCGCCGAATGCGCCGGTGTCGGTGTCGTCAAGCTGGTTCCCGACCTGGCAGCGTTCTGGTTCCCGTTCGTCGAACAGGCCGCTGCCCGAGGGGAGATACACCCCGCGCACGATCCGTACGAGGTGTCCGAATGGGTTGCGCGCGTCCTGATCAGCCTCGGCACCTCCCCGGGTGAGGCCCTCGACATCGACGACGCGCGGCAGGTCCGACGCCATCTCGAGCGGTTCGTCATGCCGGGTCTGGCCACCGACCCGCAGGGATGAGTAAATGAGGCCCCCGATGCCCTCTGGCCTGGGTGACGCCGATCACCTAGACTAGTGTCCAGTCAACCGTCCGGAAAACGCGGACGACCGAACGACGCCGTCGGAGGGCCCCATGGATTTCGGGATCGTGCAGTTCACCAGCGACCGCGGGCTCAAGCCCCACGTCCTGGCCCCGCTCATCGAGGACGCAGGTTTCGCGTCGTACTACGTTCCCGAGCACGGCCACATCCCGACTCGACGCGACGCCGCGCATCCCCGCACCGGWGACGAGACCCTGCCCGACGAGCGCTACATGCGCACCCTCGATCCCTGGACGTCACTCGCCGCCGCCGCGGCCGTCACCGAACGCATCCGGCTCGCCACCGCGGTCGCACTGCCGGTGCAGTCCGACCCCATCACGCTCGCCAAGACCATTGCGACGCTCGACCACATCTCGAACGGAAGGGTCACCCTCGGCGTCGGATTCGGTTGGAATCTGGACGAACTCGCCGACCACAACGTCCCGCCGAAGCGCAGGCGGACGATGCTGCGCGAGTACCTCGAGGCGATGACCGCGCTCTGGACTAAGGAAGAGGCCGAGTTCGCGGGCGAGTTCGTGAATTTCGGCCCCAGCTGGGCGTGGCCCAAATCGACGCAGTCGCACATCCCGGTCCAGGTGGGCGCGGCAGGCAACGAGAAGAACTTCAAGTGGATCGCGCGCAGCGCCGACGGCTGGATCACCACACCCGGCGAGGAGGACATCGAGGGGTCGGTGTCGTTGCTCAAGCAGATCTGGTCCGACGCCGGTCGTGCGGGCGACCCCGAGATCGTCGTCCTCGACTTCCGGCCGGTACCCGAGAAGCTCGAGAAGTGGCGCGAGATCGGGGTCACGACAGTGCTGTACGGCCTCCCCGACGACTCGGTCGAGCGCGCGAGCGGCTACCTCGCCAAGCTGGCCGGCAAGCTCGGCATCACCCCGGCGGTCGTGTAGCGAGTAGCGTGATCGAACGCGTTCACACCTCTGATGACTATGGGGTAATGAGCCTAATGAGCCTAATGAGCAGGCTCATTACCCCACCGGAAGACTGAATCGAACGTCGCCTGGCCAGGCGCCGCAACTTCGCAGCACCAGAAAGGTCAGAGCACGAGGCTTCCCACATCATGCGTCGGCGTTGCATGGTCGCAGCGCTGGTCTCAATGCGAGACGGCCGACTTCAGTAGTGCGGCCCCTGGTCCTCGCCGACGCTTAACCCACACGTCGAGGCGAACAACCGAACCGCGTTCGCGCGTTCGGCCATTGCGGTAGAAACAGTATCCGCTTGCATTGTCCAAAAGCTGAGTTCGCGCTCCGCGAACTGTTTGACGGTTGCATTCTCGACGTTCGTACGCGCGCTGGGATCGTTTGAACGTTCACCCGTCCGAAACCCGCCCACTGAGTTAACTACAAGCTGGATTCGACGACTTTGCCCCTCCAGTCGGGGAGGCACAATCACCCGCCAGCCTGGTTCAGCGTCTATAGGCCTGACGCTCGAAGCTGCCCCGATAAACCACACAATCCAAGCGATATGTATGGCCAAATGCCAGCCCAACAACTGACGGTATCGCACTGACCGCCTGTAAACGCGGCACGATCGCGTGGGGTGGTACTGCGCCATGACTAGATTCAACCGATCGACTGAAGCGCTCACTCTGTAGAAGGCTTCAAAAAGATCGGGGTCGGTGCAGCGAAATTCTTCGCCAGTGCCATCGAAGGCGAGTTCACCGTGTGACCACCACATGTACTCTGCGCCGGACAGTTTCTCTCGGGCCTCGCCGCCCGCCCCGCTTGTCAAATCCTTGTGGAGTTCACGGGCTTCTATGTCCGTAGAAGCGCGCACGTTCACCAGCCAAACTGCGAAAGCGACCAAGCCAGAACTGCATAGGCCGATTACACCGCTCGCTATTAAGGTCGCGAAGTCACTCACAGAGTCGCTCCAGTCTGTGCAGCTGTTCTGACGCAAGTTGAGCCAGAACTGTGGACTTTCTCAACGTTCGATGCTTGGTTGCCTGATATAAAACAGCTAGATCAGCATTTCAGGGAGTCGGTGCGACGAGCCGCTGGCGGACGTCCCGGAAGATCCCGTTGGCCACGCTGGTGCGGCTCACCGCATCGGCCGCCAGGATCACAGCCGCCGAGGTCCAGCAGCTCTTCTCCACGGGCCAGCGTTTGCCGTCGGCGAAAACCAGTCCGGTCCAATACGATCCGTCCGGGTCGCGCAGATGCTGAATCGACGCGATGAGCTCGATGGCATCGGCGGTGTCACCGAGGGCATCGAGTGCCAGTGCCAGCTCACAGGTCTCGGCGCCGGTGACCCAGGGACGATGGTCGACGCAGCGAACACCCTTGCCGGGCACCACGAACTGTTCCCACCGCCGCGCGATGAGTTCCTGCCCGTCGCGTCCGCGGACGGCGCCGCCGAGGATCGGGTAGTACCAGTCCATGGAGTGTTCGGACGGCGGGGTGAAGGTCTGCCACTCGTCACGCGTGACGTCGGCACGGATCGCGTCGCCGAGCACACTGTGCGCCGCGATCCAGTCGGCGTCGGGCTGATCCATCTCACCGGCGATCCGGATCGCGCAGTCCAGCGCTTGGAAGATGCTGGCGTTCCCGGTGATCAGCGCTTCACCGAACATCGCTCCGGTCCGGTGGTCGCCGCCCCAGCGGAACGCACCGTCCTCACGCTGGAAGCGCAGCACGCAGTCCATCGCCGACCAGACCACCGGCCACATCTTCTGCAAGAAGGCGTCGTCACCGGTGATCAGATAGTGATGCCAGACCCCGACCGCGATGTAGGCGCAGAAGTTGCTGTCGGTGCCGGCGTCCTCCACCTTTCCTACGACGGTGCGGATCGGCCACGACCCGTCGTCGCGCTGTTTACGCCGCGACCACTCGTAAGCCGCCTCTGCCTCGGAGTGAAACCCGGTCACGGACAACGCCATCGCCGATTCGATGTGGTCCCATGGGTCGGTCTGCCCGCCCGGGAACCACGGCAACGCACCGTCGGCCTCCTGCATGCCGACGATCGCGGCACCGGTGGCCCGCATCTGCTCGGCCGTGACCACACCGGGGATCGCCGGGACGGCCGTCATGGGGCTCCCGTCCTGGAGGCCCCCGTCATGAAGACGCGGTGGCGGTCTCGGGCTTGCGCAGGTAGAGGGCCACCGACTTGCCGATGAGCGGGTTGAGCACCTGCTCGCCGACCCGGGTCAGCCACGGCTTGCTCATCATGTCCCAGACCAACAGCTGGTGGTAGCCCTTCACCAGGACATTGTCGTTGTTCTCGACTCCCACAGCGCATTTCAGCCACCAGTAGGGGGCGTGCAGGGCATGGGCGTGGTCGGTGCCGGTGACCTCGAGTCCGGCTCGCTGCAACTTGCCCGCGAGCTCGGAGGCCTTGTAGATGCGGACGTGTCCGCCCTCGACCTCGTGGTACTCGTCCGACAGGGCCCAGCACACCTTCTCCGGCCAGTACCGGGGCACGGTGACCGCGGCGACGCCACCCGGCTTCAGCACGCGCACCATCTCACTGATCGCGCCCTCGTCGGTCGGGATGTGCTCGAGGATCTCGCTCATCAGGACGACGTCGAAGCTGTTGTCCGCGTACGGGAGTCGAAGCGCATCCCCGACCTCGGCGCGCGCCTTGGCCGACGCGGGCACGTGACCCTCCGCCATCATGGCGTCGAACATCTCACCGACGTCGGACATGTCGCTCTCGGACATGTCGAAGGCGATGACCTCCGCGCCACGACGGAACATCTCGAACGAGTGCCTACCCTGCCCCGCCCCGATGTCGATCGCCTTGGTGCCCGGTCCAACGCCAAGCCGGTCGAAATCAACTGTGAGCACTCGATGTCCCTTCTGTTGCCCGCCGATGTCCGGCGAGCACGGTTTCGTAGTGAGCCGCAGTCTTCGCGGCCACTGCTGCCCAGCTGTAGTGCTCCTCGGCGCGTCGACGACCACCGTCGCCGAGACGCGTCCGCAGATCGGCATCGTCCAGCAGCCGGCCGATCGCCTGCGCCAGGCGTCCGGAATCCCGCGGCGGCACCAGCAACGCCGCCTCCTCAGCGGTGCCGACGACCTCGGGGATCGCACCGGCCCGGGTTGCCACCAGCGGCGTTCCGCAACTCATGGCCTCGACCGCCGGCAGCGAGAACCCCTCGTACAACGAGGGCACACACGCCACCTCGGCGGAGGCGAGCAGGCCGGCGATCTCGGAGTCCTCGAGGCCGGACACCACCGAGACGCGATCGCCGATCGCCAGATCCTCGATCATCTTGGCGGACGGACCGTTCGGGTCCAACTTAGACACCAGTACCAATTCGACATCCCGCTCGGAGGACAGCTTCGCGACCGCCTCGAGCAGGTACGAGACACCCTTCAGCGGCGCGTCGGCACTGGCGACACACACGATACGTCCGGGAACGCGCGTGGCGGCCGGCGTGAAGATCTCGGTGTCCACCCCCAGCGGGATGGTGGTGATCCGACCCGACGGGATGTCGAAGGCCTTGCGGATGTCGACCTCGCTGCTGCGGGAAACGGTGAGCAGCTCGGGGATACGGCGTGAGACGCGCCCCTGCATGCGCAGGAACGAATGCCACCGCCAGGCACTGATCTTGCGCCACCCCTTGGCCGCCTTCACCGCCAGTGTGCGGTCGCGGGTGATGGGGTGGTGGATCGTCGCGATCAGGGGGAACCCGGCCTTCTGGATGTCGAGCAGTCCGTAACCGAGGCACTGGTTGTCGTGCACGATGTCGAAGTCGTCGCGGCGCTGTTTGAGAAGGCGCGCCACCCGGAGGCTGAACGTGAGCGGTTCGCCGAAGCTCGCCGTCCACATCGAGCCGACCTCGAGCACGTCGATCCAATCGCGGTACTCGCCCGGACGAGGCGTCCGGAACGGGTCCGGCTCGTCGTAGAGACCGAGGCTCGGCACTTTGGTGACGGTGACCCCGGCGTCGATGGCCACCTGGTCCAGTTCGGGGTAGGGCTGCCCCGAGAAGATCTCGACGCTGTGCCCCAGCAGTGCCAGTTCGCGGGAGAGGTGGCGGACGTAGACGCCCTGGCCACCGCAGTGCGGCTTGCTTCGGTACGAGAGCAGTGCGATGCGCACGGTCACTGCGCCCCGGCGGTGGCAGCCGCCTCGAACTCGGAGATTCTGACGAACTTCGTGCGGACCCGGCCGGTGGCCCTGCCCGCGGACTTCTCGGCGGCGTCGATCGCCTTCCAGCCCGTGAGGTCGATGCGGTTGGCGCCGCGGTCGGCCACGAGTGCGGCGACGTCGTCCCGCGAGGTCGAGGGGTCGTCGAACGCGGCGGCGACGAAGTCCGCGATGACCGCCTGCGCGGTCTCCTGACCGCAGATGCGGTTCATGCCGATACCCCCTGTCGCTCCTCGCTTGATCCAACCCGTGACGTACAGGCCGGGCATCACATCGCCGTCGGCCGCGGTCTGGACCCGCCCCTCGGTGTTGGGGACGACGCCGTGCCCCTCGTCGAACGGTAGGTCGGTGACCGGCACGCCCCGGTAACCGATGGCCCGCAGGACCAGTCCGGTCTCGAGGTCGAACCGATCCTCGGTGGGTGTCACCGCGACTGTCCCGGTCGCGTCGGCGTAGGCGTTGCGCACGCACGTAAGCGTAGCCACTTCCCCGTCACCGGCAATTTCGACGGGAGACGTGAGGAACCGGAACACGATGCGCTTGTTGCCCGGCGTCTGCGGACGCTCGGCGAATTCTCGGGCGAGACGCACCTTGGTGGCGATCGTCGAGTCGAGCGTGTCGTCGGACTGCGCCGCCTCCGAGGCCGGGTCGAGGACCAGCTCGTCGGGGTCGATGACGACGTCGACACCGTCGACGTCACCGAGTGCCAGGAACTCGCTGTTGGTGTATGCCGCCTGCGCCACGCCGCGGCGGCCCAGGAGCACCACCTCGGAGATGTTGGATTCACGCAGCTTCGCGAGGGCGTGGTCGGCGATGTCGGTCTTGGCGAGCTCGTCGGGGTCGGTGACGAGGATGCGCGCGACGTCGAGTGCCACGTTGCCGTTGCCGACCACGACGGCCCGCTCGCCCGACAGATCGACGTCGAGGTCGGCGAAGTCCGGGTGACCGTTGTACCAGGCGACGAACTGGGTCGCGGCGACCGAATTGCGCAGATCCTCGCCTTCGATGCCCAGCCGCTTGTCGGTCGCGGCGCCGACCGCGTAGATCACCGCGTGGTAGCGGGCGACCAGCTCGTCGTGGCTGATGTGCTTGCCGACCTCGACATTGAGGTAGTAGCTGAAGTTCTTCTTCGCCGCGACCGAGGCGAAGGTCTTCTCCACGCCCTTGGTGGCGCTGTGGTCCGGTGCGACTCCGGCGCGCACGAGTCCGTAGGGCGTCGGCAGCCGATCGAACATGTCGACCTTGATGGCCGGTTTGCGGACGAGCTCCTCGGCGGCGTAGAAGGCCGCCGGCCCGGCACCCACGATGGCCACGTGCAGTTCCTTCTCGGGCAGCTTGGGTGCCTTGCGCGGTGGCACGAGGCCGCCCTCGACGTCGTGGTCCTTGTAGTAGTCCGCGTTGATCTGGAGGTACGGCTCGTCACGCTCGTCCAGCTGATCGTCGGGGATGATCGCCTCCACCGGGCACTCGTCGATGCAGGCGCCGCAATCGATGCAGGTCTCCGGATCGATGTAGAGGGCCTCCGCCGTCAGGAACTCCGGCTCGTCGGGCGTGGGGTGGATGCAGTTCACCGGACACACGCTGACGCAACTGGCATCGTTGCAACATGGGCGGGTAATCACATGCGCCATCTGCTGTTTCCTCGTGATCCGACACGTAGAACGTGTTCTATTTTTCCGATTAAATGTATCTTAGCCGCAAAGATACCGGCGACCTATCGGAGGGACTCGAGTGAGCCAGGTTACGCCAGCAGTGTCGGTTGCATCACTCCCGGATCGCAAGCCTGGTGCCCAGTTCTACGAGGTGGGCTATCGCGTCCGCACCGGCGACGTCGATCAGGACATGCGTGTGCGCCTCGATGCGGTGGCCCGCTACCTGCAGGACGTCGCCAACGACAACCTCGAGGCAACCGAGTTCAGCGCGACCGACCCGTTCTGGATTGTCCGGCGGACCATCATCGATGTCATCGAGCCCATCACCTGGCCGGGTACGGTGACCGCGCAGCGCTGGTGCGGTGCCCTGTCGACGCGCTGGACCACCATGCGCGTGCACCTCACCGCCGAGCACGAGACAAACCGGTTCAACCCCCGACCGCGTCCCGCGGGCCTGATCGAGACCGAGGCGTTCTGGATCAACGTCAACGAGCAGGGCGTGCCGTCACGCCTGTCCGACGACGCCTTCGCGATGCTGTCGGCGATGACCGACGAGCACCGCCTTCGCTGGCGGTCGATGAACCCCGAGAAGGCCCCCGACGCCGCCGACATCGACTTCCCCGACCGTGAACACGTTCTCCGGATCACCGACTTCGACCCGTTCAAGCACCTCAACAATGCCGCCTACCTCGAGGCGATCGAGGACGAACTCGTCGAGCATCCCGACCTGGTCGATGCTCCGCACCGGGTGGTCATCGAGTACCTGCGGCCCATCGTGCCGGGCACGCGGCTGGTCCTGCGCCGGGTGCGCGAGGACGACCGGCTCACCGTGTGGTTGATGATGCCGGGCGCCGGCGACGAACTCGTGGTCGCGGCCAGCGTCGTCGTCGGGCCGCTCCCGGGGTGAGCAACTTCTACTGACCGCCCTGGAGCAGCAACTCCATCAGCTTGATCGGCGCCGCGCACGGATCGCCCTGGGGCGCGCTGCGGGGTTCGACGAACCAGGTGAAGATGCCGCGGCTCGGCGCGCGGGCGGTCACACCGCAGACGCCCGGCCGGTCGGGACTGCGCTGGGTGAACGCCGACTGGCTGGCGACCTTGATGTTCTCGGTCTGGAACCCGAGCTTCTTGGCCGTCTCCTTCTCCACGTTGACGTTGCCCCACTCGAACCAGTTGAACGTCACACTCACCACGTCGGTGGTGCCGGAGACCAACCATCGGCAGATGGCCCCGCTGAACGACCGTTCGGCGAACCCGCCGCCGGCGACGACATCGGCGATCATCGCGTCGGGTAGCACATCGCATTCCAGCAAGAGCCGGTCGAACTGGTCGGTGTCGATGTCGCTGCTGCCGGACTGGTCCGCGGCCCCCAACGGCACCGCCTCACCGTCGACGGTGCGCGCACACCCGGCCAGGGCGGTCAGTCCCAGCAGCACCGCGGCGATCACGACGAGGGCGCGCTTCACGACGCACGCTCTATCGACAGCGTCGCCAGCTCGCGTGCGGCGTCACAGATCTCTTCGATCGGCCGTGGTGTCGCTGCGTCGCCGCGGATCGACCATTCGAAGAAGTCCGCGCCGAAACCGACGCCGACCTCACAGATCTGACCTGATTGCGTGTAACCGATGAATCCCTCGTGGCCGTCGATCTCGAGTCTGTTGGTGACGTCGCGCGACAACTTCACGTTCGCCTCCTCACGACCGATCGGCGATCCGCGATACCAGTTGAACGAGGCGACGGCACCCGTCCGCGAACCGGTCGTGTCCCATTCGCACACCGAGGTGTTGTTCACGGTCTCGGTGAGTCCACCGAACCCGGTGATGCGGACCACCTCGTCGAGGGACACGCCGCCGCATTCGCCAAAGAACGGTCCGGAACCGGCCTGGGCGGGCGCCTCGGGCGTGTTCGGAGTGTTTGGATCTGACGTCGGCTCGTCGTCCGAGCAGGCGCCGACGAGGAGCGTGATCGCCGCCAGTACCGCGATGAGGAATGTGCCGTCACGCAGCCGATCCAGTTGACGCCGTTCACGTTTCGTCGGCCGACCGGCACCGCGGTCGCGACGCGGCTGACTCGCGAGGATCTCCTTCGGCGGCGGCGGCGGAGACCGGTCGATGAAGCACTCGGCGGCCATCGGCGCCGACACCCGCTTACTGATCGTCCTGGTGACCTCGACGATGCGCTCCCGTCCGGCGAGCCGTACGCGGACCTCGTCACCCGGCACCACCGGCTGGGCCGGTTTGGCGGTCACCCCGTTCACGCGGACGTGCCCGCCCCGACACGCGGCGCCCGCCGCCGATCGGGTCTTGGTCAGACGGATGGCCCAGATGTAGGCATCGACGCGGGTGGACATGGTCAGCCGCCCAGCCGACTCGTCCGCAACCCGGGAGTCCGTCCGGCGCAGGCGCCCCGACCCGGTTCAGTGCCCACGACGCCGACTCCCTTCACCGCTCTCCTCGACCCTGCCGGGTGCTCGTTGGGCACCACTGTAGCGGGGTCGCCCAGCTCGCCGCGGGTGCTGAACAGGCGACACCGTCAGCGCTTGCGCGTCAGCAGGTATGCGCCCCCGCCGACGGCCAGGACGAGGAACAGGATCGCCAGGAAGGTCTGGTCGAGCAGCAGCAACGTCACGAACACCGCGATGCCCGGTGACACCGCGACCAGGCTCATCGCCGGGTGCTGACGCACGACCTCCGACACCGCTCTGCTCT
Source organism: Gordonia sp. UCD-TK1 (assembly GCF_001691435.1). NCBI lineage: Bacteria > Bacillati > Actinomycetota > Actinomycetes > Mycobacteriales > Gordoniaceae > Gordonia > Gordonia sp. UCD-TK1. The sequence goes on from NZ_LZMP01000006.1 coordinate 110,420, forward strand.
TGTCCCGATCGATGGCCATGGGTCCTCCCTGTTCGATTGCATCCGGACCGGTCCGAGAACGGCCCGGGGTCGTGTGCCCAGGGTAGTCGCGTGTCGCGACAGGCCCGTCACCCGCGACCGGCAGACCTCGACTCGACCGATGGACTTCGATCGAGGTCTGTCAGTCGAGTCGAAGTCTGTCGGTCGAGAACGGATCAGGCCGCGGCATCTCCGGAATCACTGCCGGAATCGGAATCGGTGCTCGAGTCCGAGTCGCTACCGGAGTCGTTGCCATCGGAATCAGAGGTGTCGGAATCAGCGGCGTCGGAGTCCGCGGCGTCGGAACCGGCTCCGTCGGAATCCGAAGTGTCAGGATCCGAGGTGTCGGAGTCCGAGCCGCCGGGCTCGGGCGCGTCGGAGTCTCCGGCATCCGAGTTCCCGACGCCACCCTCTTCGGAGGCCGCCGGCGCCCGGTGCTTGCCGACGTAGGAGTTCTCCGCCGAGCGGTGCTTGCCGACGTAGCTATCGGCCTCGTCGGTCTCATCGTCGGTGGCGGCCGAATCCGCCGATGTGTCGACGACCGACATGCTCGTGCGCGCCAAAGTGTTCGACGCGCCGGTGTCTATTGGATCGGTGGCGGGCAGGCCGAACGGGAACTCGTAACTCGGGATGCGGATCACGGGGACGAGTTCGCCGGTGTCGAGTTGCCCGAATTCGATGACCGGCATGCCCAGTCGATTCGGCCGGAGCTCGCCGTTGACCTCGACCAGCGGCCGGAAGGTGACGGTCGAACCCAGCCAGTCGACGGTGATCGGAGCCGTGAATCCGTAATCGCTCGTCAGCCGGAGGAAGTTCCCGCTGAACAGGTCGTAGTCGCCCCCGATGCTCAGGCGGGCGAAGTCCTTGGAAAGCGACATCCAGTCGCCGTCGAAGTCGATTCCGGAGCCACTCAGGACGCCGGCGAGCAGACCCTCGAGAACGTCGGCGCCGAGTCCGCCGAGAACCCCTCCCGGATCGGCGATCAGCGCTGTCAGGTCAGTGAGCGCGAACTGGAGTTCGCCGTTCGGTTGCTGCCACCGGAAGTCGAAGGTGCCCAGCACGTTCGCGCAGGCTCCGACGCCGTCGGCATAGGCACCGGTGAGGCCGCCATAGCAACCCACGCCCTGGACGCCGGGGATCGTCGTGATCGTCTCGCCGAGGACCGTGACGTCGAGCGGCCCGGTGTTCCACGCGTGTGCCATCCCGATCAGTGCGAACGACCTCGCCGTCCGTCCGTCACTCGCCCCCGCGGTCGCGATGCTCAGCGGCAGATACGATGTCGCAGTCGCGTCGCCGCCGCGGTATGCGAGCGCGAACTGGAAACCGTTCCCGCCGACCGTCGCCGAGCCCTCGGTGGCGGGGCCGTCGGTCATCGTCGGCGGCAGGTCGATGCCGAGAAAGCGGAGGATGTCGCCGAGGACCGAACCGGACACGGTGTCGAACACCTGCTTGACCGGATCGTAGATCGCGACCGGCACCACCTCGATGCGGTCGGGCAGGACGACGGCGAGTCCGATGCCGCCGAGCTCGGTGCTCGACTGAGAGCAGTCGGCCCCGTCCCGGACGCCGCCGGACAGGCAGCTCTGGATGCGCCACTGCTCCGCGATGTCGGCGAGCGCGCCGTTCCCGATCTCGGAGATCAGACTGCCGAGCGGGTTTCCGCTGTTGAAACCGTTCAGCCAGTCGTCGAGTTCGCCGATCGCCGGTGGTATCACCGCGGCCTCGGCCACCGTCGGCTCCGCGACCTGCCCCGCTCCGATCGCGGTTACGGTCGCCAACGCGGCCGCCCCCGCGATCGCACGATGCTGCCGCCGCTGCTTCCGGTTCTCGCGTCGAGCGACCTTCTCCGATCGCTGAATTCCGCTGCGCCCCAACCTGGTCATCCGTCCCACCCTCTTCTCCCCGACCGCCCGAGCTGAGTAAGTGAATCATCACGCTCGGTGAACAGATGGTCGATCGGAGGAAATGGCACGAATCGGCGGTTCTGGTCAGACGTCCCACCCCTACCAGCGGTCGCGATCGAGACCCTGACCGGTGGCACCGGCGTCGGCGGCGCACCCGAATCCCACGAGCCAGCGGGCAGGACCGCTCTCTCCCGCGGCGATCTCGACCTTGCCCAGCATCATCGGCTCGGGCAGGGCGGCCAGGAACTCCCCCAGCGCCGACGGGGCGAGCGTCCACACCTCGCCGCGAATCGCACGGCCGGCCTCGGGATCGCGGATCAGTCCCGGTTTGGGCGGGGTCGTATCAAGTGCGACCAGACGGTACGACTGGGTCGTGGTGACCTCGCCGGCCCACCGGGCACCCCGTTCGCTGAGCTCGTGCGTCAGAGGCCCACCCCGCATGTGCGCCCCGAAGACCGCGAGTTCGATCGCATCGTCGGGCTCCGCCCAGGAGGACGCCACCGAGTCGTCACCGACGAAGCGACGTGCCACGTCGACGAGCACGGCGTCGGCATGCGCGACGCCCAGGAACGTGACGCCGAACTGGGCTGTGCTGCCGTCTCCTTCGATGACCGTCCCGGCCGGCACCGCGAGTCCGCAGAGGTCGAAGAGGTTGCAGAAGTTGGTGTACGTGCCCATCCGCGAGTTCACGCCCACCGGATCGGCGGCCACCTCGGCGAGCGTCGGGTGCGCCGGCGCGGTCGGGACCATCAGGACCGTCGCATCGCCCCACTGGTTCATCGCCGCCGCACGAAGGTCCGCCAGCCGACGACGGGCGCGCAACAGGTCGACCGCCGAGAAACGGTCCGCCGCATCGATGATGGCCGACACCGTCGGATCGAGGCCGGCGGCGCCGGGATCGGCAACGGAATCGAGGTACTCCCCCACCGCCTCGTATCGCTCGGCGACGAGCGCGTCGTCGTAGAGGAGCCGGGCGGCCTCGAGGAACGGCGACAGGTCGATGGTCTTGATCATGAGCCCCGCCGCCTCGGCACGATGCACCGCGTCGTCGAACGCGGCGCGCCATCTGTCGTCCAGACCGGGCAGCTCGGTGGGCACGGCGACGACCGGGCGTTCGGGCGCGGCGTAGGGCATAGACTTCGGGAAGGGGCGTGTCCCAGCGGCTTTCGCCATCACCGCAACCGATCGGTCGGCCAGCGCGAGGTCGGCGGCGAAGATGGTGAGGACATCGTAGCTCCGACAGGCGGGTACGACTCCGTCGGTGGAGACGACACCGAGGGTCGGCTTGACACCGACGATGCCCTGCAGGCCCGCCGGCACCCGACCCGACCCGGCGGTGTCGGTCCCGATGGCGATGTCGGCGAATCCGAGGGCGACCGCCACCGCCGATCCCGAGCTCGATCCACCCGAGATGCGGTCGGGGCGTCGGGAATCCCGCACCGCGCCATAGGGGCTGCGCGTTCCCACCAGTCCGGTCGCGAACTGGTCGAGGTTGGTCTTGCCCAGCACCACCGCGCCGGCCGCACGCAGGGCGGCGACCGCGGGCGCATCGGCCTCGGGGGTGAAAGCGAAACCGGGACACCCGGCGGTGGTCGGCAGACCGCCGACGTCGACGTTGTCCTTGACCGCGAGAAGAATGCCCGCCAGCGGTCCGCCGGTCGCGACGGACCGCTCGTATTCGGCACGCACCTCGGCCTCGGGCCGGAGCGTGATGAACACCTCCGGACGATTCGCCTCGGCGATCCGCGCGTACACCTCGTCGATCCTGCTCATGCCACCCGCTCCTCGTCGTCCGCGTTCTCCGACGCTCCGCCGTCGGCCACGCTCACACCGGCCGCTCGCGCAGCGAATTCACCTTGTAACGACCATCTCTCGCGCTCCTCCGCACGGGCGATCTCCATCGTCTCCCGGCGAGCGGAGATGTCGCCGGCGTGCTCGTCGAGGAAGCGCTGATGCGCGGCCAGCGAGAACTCGCCGTCGACGATCTTCGTGCTGTCGCCGCGCCCGGCGGCGACGTCGGCCCGCATGTCGAGCAGCTCCTCCGAGCTGACCGGATACCAGTGAATACGGTCGAAGAACCGCAGCAGCCACGGATGTTCGGGATCGAAACCCGGGGCCGGCAACGGATGCCGGTGGTTCCACACCTGGGTTGTCCGTCCGACGAACTGATAACCGCCCGGGCCTTCCATGCCGTAGATGCACAGGTAGGCGCCGCCGATACCCACCGCGTTCTCCGGGGTCCAGGTGCGGGCCGGGTTGTACTTGGTCGTGACCAGGCGGTGGCGGGGATCCAGCGGAACAGCCACCGGCGCACCGAGATAGACGTCGCCGAGACCGAGGACGAGGTAACTGGCGTCGAAGACCGTGCGGTACACGTCGTCGACCGAGTCCAGGCCGTTCATCCGGCGGATGAACTCGATGTTCCACGGACACCACGGGGCGTCGGACCGCACGCCGAGCATGTACCGCTCGATCGCTTCGCGAGTGGCCGGGTCGTCCCATGAGAGCGGCAGGTGCACCGTGCGGCTCGGCACCACGAGGTCTTCGGCGGCCGGCAGTTGGCTCTCGCATTCGGTCAGCCACTCCAGCATCTGCGCCTGCGACCACACATCCGGGTCCGCCTTCACCTGCAGGGAGCGGATTCCCGGCGTGAGATCGACCAGCCCGCGCGGCTTCTCGGCGGCGATCCGCTCGGCCAGCGCATGCACGCGGGCCCGCAGGGCCAGGTCGAGGTGCATCTCGCCGTACTCGACGAGCACGTTGTCGTCGCCGGACCGGCGGTAGGTGACGGTGGTCGATCCGTCGGCGGTCGTCGTGGTGGCCAGGATTCCGTTGTCGGCGTCGCCGCCCGACGACAGGACGTCGACGAAGCACGCCCGCCGGCCCAACCCGACCTCGGCGGGCGAGGCCGCACGGTCACCGCGCACCGCGACGAACCGGATCGTGTCACCCGGCTTCAGCTGGCCGAGCTTCCAGCGCTGCGCGGTCGTGACCGTCACCGGGCACACGAATCCACCGAGACTCGGGCCGTCCGGGCCGAGCAGAATCGGTGTGTCCCCGGTGAAGTCGAGGGCACCGACCGAGTAGGCGGTGTCGTGGATGTTCGACGGGTGCAGACCGGCCTCGCCACCGTCGTCGCGCGCCCACCGGGGTTTGGGTCCGATCAGCCGGATACCGGTCCGGTCGGAGTTGAAGTGCACCTCGTAGTCGGTCGCGAACAGATCGGCGATGTCGTCCTCGGTGAAGAACTCCGGGGCGCCGTGGGGTCCGACGGTCACCGCCAGTTGCCAGCTGTTGGTGAACGCCGGTTGCTCGTCGGAGAGGATGCGCCGGGGCGCGCCGGCCGGCGCACCCAGCAACGCGAGATCGTCGCCGGCCACCAGCGCCCGCCCGTCGAGCCCGCCGAACTTCCCCATGGTGAAGGTGGACCGGCTCCCGAGGTGATCGGCGGCGTCGAACCCGCCCCCCACCGCCAGATACGCCCGCATGCCGAGGGTGCCGATCGATCCGATGTCGAGCACGTCACCTGGTTCGAGAGTCAGCGGAACCCATTGCGGTGCAACTGTTCCGTTGATCGTCACCGGGACCGGCGCCCCGGTGACGGCCACGACCGCGGACCGGTCGAACCGCAGGGCCGGCCCCATCAGCGTGATCTCGAGACCGGCTGCCGTCCCCGGATTGCCGACAGCGATGTTGGCGAGCCGGAAGGACAGGTCGTCCATCGGACCGGAGGGGGGTACGCCGACCTTCCAGTACCCGACCCGGCCGGGCCAGTCCTGGATGGTGGTGAGCGGACCGGACCGCAGTACGGTCACCGCGCCCGTGGTGGTGGCAGACATGATGGTGGGATCCTCGTCGGAGTCAGGCGACGCCCGGGGGCGTGGAGGTGAACGGATGTCAGGACGGCCGGGTGACGATGACGCGCACCGCCGTCGGATCGAATCCGTTGCACGGGTTGTTGATCTGCGGGCAATTCGAGATGAGCACGAGGGTGTCGACCTCGGCGCGCAGCGCCAGTCGCTTGCCGGGGGCGGACAGCCCGTCGACGATCCCCAGCGAGCCGTCGGGGTCGACGGGGACGTTCATGAAGAAGTTGACGTTGCCGACGAGGTCAGCCTTGCCCAGGCCGTGCCGGCTGCCCTCGATCAGGAAGTTCTCGACGCATGCGTGCTGGTGCTTGGTGTGGTGGCCGTAGCGCAGCGTGTTGGACTCCTGCGAGCAGGCGCCGCCGAGGGTGTCGTGGTTGCCGACCTCGTCGGCCACGATCGTCATCAGCGGAGTGGAGTCGTGGTCACGGATCACGCTGCCGGTGGTGAGGAAGATGTTGCCCTGCGCGGCGATCGTCGCCTGGGCCGAATACCGCTGGGCAGTGTCGGCGGCGGCGTAGAACAAAGTGTCGACGGCCTGGTTGCCGTGCAGGTCGACGATGGTCAGCACGTCGCCGGCGGCGACGACGCCCGACCACGGAGCCCGGTCGCCCACATGCGCGTCGTCGACGACGGCGCCGGGGACGAGAGCGAGTTCGGCGGCGGGCGCCGAGGCGAAATCGGTGATGAGTGCGGTGTTTGTCTCGGTCACGATGGGTGGTCCTCTCTGTGGGTCGGCTCAGTGATGAGCCGCGGCCCAGACGTCTTCGGAGTTGGCGACCGCGCGCTGGTACTCGGGGTCCGTGCCGGCGACCTCGGCCAGCAGCGTGTCGAGGTCGCTCTTCGCCTGCCACGCCAGCACTTCCAGCGAGGTGGTGTCGAAATGCGGCGACGGGTCGAGCGGATGCGCGGTGTTGGCGATCGCGACTGTGCACGGCAGATGCAGGATCAGATCGACCGAACGCCCGGGGCCCGCGCTGCCGGTCGAGCGCAGTGTCCCGTCGGCGTCGACGGTGACGCCGTGGAAGAACGACAGCGACGGCGCCACATCCGTGGGTGTCAGACCGTGCTTCGCGGCCGCGAGCGTGAACAGCTCACGTCCGGCCGGACTACCCGAATGCACCTCCCCGGCTCCATATCTCGCGGTATTGCCCGCGAGGGTCGAGGTACCGCACAGGGCGTCGTGGTGACCGGAGTCGTCGGCGACCACGGTCGCGAGCACGCGGCCCTGATCGCTGAGGAGCGGATGACCCGCACCCAGGTACGCCTGCCACGGGACCTTCACGGTGTCGGCGACGTTGAGACGCTCCCACGGCGTGTCGGCGCGCCAGAGCAGCAGATGGGCGCAGGCCGCGCCGGCCACATCGGTGAGCCGCAACCGGGTCCCCCGTGCCAGGACCTTGCTGGTGTAGCGACCACCGGGCACCGTCTCCGCCCAGGTCAGCGAGGTGGGCGGGACGTCTGCGGGCGGGTTGGGCCAGGCCGATGGCGGCACCACCGGCATGCTGTCGGTGATGGCACCGGCCTGCGCACGGGCGTGTTCGCGGGCGCCGGTGGTGGTGCCGGTACCCGCCGCGGTGATCGTGCTCATTCGGAACTCCTTGTTGTAGAGGGTGTTCGGGTGCCACCCTGCTCCCCGAAAAGCGAGCTTGCGAGGGTATCCCCCTGCTCCCTGAGGAGCGAGCTTGCGAGGGTCTCCCCCTGCTCCCTGAGGAGCGAGCTTGCGAGCGTCTCCCCCTGCTCCCTGAGGAGCGAGCTTGCGAGCGTCACGAAGGGTCTTCGCAACTCGTCTCGCCAGACCCTTCGTGACGCGCCCTCCGCAAGCTCCGGGCGCTCCTCAGGGAGCAGTGGTTGTGCGGTTCTTTCGGATTAGGGAGCAAGGGGGCATCAGGCGGACGGGGAGGTCGTCACCGGTCGCGGGTGTTCTTTTCCGCGGGGGTAGCAGGCGATGCCGACGAGGACGGTCGCCACGATGCAGATGGGGCCGGCCCAGCGGAGGATCGGCATCTCACCGGACGGGTCGAAGACCTCGGCCCGCGGCCACGCCAGATTGATCACCATCAGGACGCCGTAGAGCACCGCGAGGGCGTTCACCACGATACCGAATCGGCCCAGGCTGAACAGCTTTCGGCCACCGGCGTCGACGGCCGGCGTGTCCCGGCCGCCGCGATGCGGCCAGCCCTGGAACCGCCGGTAGAGCATCGGGCCGGTGACGGCCAGGTAGGCGAGGTAGATCAGGATGATGCACACGCTGGCGAGGGTCGCGAAGATCGCCGAGTTGCCGACGTTGACGAGCAGGATGCCGATGCAGAGCACACCGATCAGGATCGACGGCAGGATCGGGGTCCCGGTGCGGCTGTTGACATGTGCCAGTTGCGCCGAGAACGGGAGCCGGCCGTCGCGAGCCATGGAGAACATCAGACGCGAGCAGGCGGTCTGGATGGCGAGGGTGCAGATGAAGATCGCCACGGCCACGTCGGCGAGCAGGACCTTGCCCCAGAAGCTGCCGAGCACGGAATCGAGGACGTACGGCAGACCGCCGGTCGCGAGTTGCTCATCGAGGGTGGGTGCCGCCATCAAGGTGCCGAGCAGCATCAGTCCGCCGCCGATGGCCGAGACGGTCAGCGCCATCCGGATGGTGCGCGGTGCGACGCGGCGCGGGTCCCTCGTCTCTTCGGCCAGCTCACCCGCCGACCCGAAACCGACCATGACGTACGCGGCCATCAGACCGGAGACGATGAACGCCCAGATGTAACCGGGCTGCTGACCGGGAACGCCGGTGTCGAAGACGACGTCGGGACCGCGCTGGGCGTGGGTGAACAGTGCCAGGATCACCGAGACGACACCGACCAGTTCGCAGACGACGCCGATGCTGTTGACCCGGCTCATCCACCGGACGCCGACACAGTTGATGGCGGTCACGACCACGAGCAGAACCGAGCCGAGCAGCACCGCGTTGGCCGCACCGCTCGTGGTGGTGAGGGTTGGGTCGTCGCCGATGATCTGAAAGCCGATCCAGATCGACGGCAGGACGACCTGCAGGGCGATCGCGGCCGCGGCAGCGGTGACGACCTGCGCGATCATCATGAACCAGCCGCCGAACCAACCGACGACCTCGCCGCCCATTCGCCGGGACCACTGGTAGATCGCGCCCGAGATCGGGTATCGCGCCGCGATTTCGGCGAAGCACAGCGCCACCAGGAACTGGCCGGCGTAGACGATCGGCCAGGTCCAGAAGAAGGCCGGGCCGCCGAAACCGAAACCCAGACCGAACAGCTGGAAGATCGTGGTCAGGATCGAGACGAACGAGAACCCGGCGGCGAAGGACGCGAACTTGCCGAGCGAACGATGGAGTTGCTGGTCGTAGCCGAGTGCCGAGAGGTCGTGTGCGTCGGCATCTCCGGCGCCCGGGCCGGACGATGATCCAGCGGCCGAGGAGGGCGATGCCGCGGGAGCCACTTCGGGGGTGGAGGTCATGCGCGGTCTTCCTTTCCGAGAAGAAGCTCCACGTTGAGCACGGTTGAGGCAGGCACTGTTTCCTGTCACCTGATAGGTAAGCCCTCGCTGATTTCTATCGATTGACAGAATTGTTCCGGTCGTGAAAACTCCCGTTACGTCCGCGTAACGCGCCTGGGATTTCCCCGGTCGGCGGGTCCGCGAACGGCCGAAGCACGCGGCCTGTCGGCTAGGGTCGAGAAATCCGGGTCACAAGATGCCCGGGTTGCGAGATCTGTTGACGCAATTGAGGAGACGACATGCCGTCCGGCTCGAGTACGGCCCCGACGCCGACCGGCCGCGGCCGCCCGCGCCTGGTACAGGCCCGACGCCGCGGGCAGACCGCGCGCGAGGAGATCCTCGACGCCGCTGCCGAATTGTTCACCCGCCACGGGTACACCGGGACGTCGACACGCATGATCGCCGAGGCGGTCGGCATCCGACAGGCGTCGATGTACCACTACTTCGGCACCAAAGACGACATTCTCGCGACCCTGCTGGAGACGACAGTCGTCGCCTCACTCGACCGCGCGCGGGTACTCCTCGACGGGGATGGACCCGCGCTCGCGCGGCTGCTGGAGCTCGCGCGCTTCGATGTCGATCAGCTGGCACAGTCGCGCTGGAACCTCGGCGCCCTGTACCTGCTGCCCGAGGTCGCCGACCAGCGTTTCGTCGAATTCCGTTCAGCACGGCAGGAATTGGGCGACTCCTATGCCGCCCTGGCGGCCGCGGCACTCGGCGACTCCACCGACAAGCGGACGCTGCTCCCCTTCCGGCTGGTGGAGTCGGTCATCATGATGCGCGCCGACGAACAGCGCGGCGAGCTCGGCGAACACACGGCCGCCGGTCTCGCCGCCACCGTCGTCGACGCGATCTCGCGAATCCTGTAGCAACAGAGCGCACATGGCCGACGTCGCTACGGAGTTCCCGCGAGCGTGACGGCTAGCAGGTTCCGATCACGCCACCCTGCAGCGCCACCTCCATCTTGCGCACGATGGAGCAGTCCGCCGGACCACTCCCGACACTCCGCATGGGTTCGACCTGCTTCACCGCGGGGGTCGGGGCGAGCTGCCGGCCGACCGGCCTGGTGACCTGCGGTACGACCGGCTCCGGGGCGGCATGCCGCGGCTGATGCGGGACGACGACCCGCTCGGCCGACACCTCGGTGGCGTCCGCGCGCAGGTGTCGCGGCTTGTCGACCGGCACCTTCCAGCCCTTGTCGTAGCCGTGCGCCGCACCGATCGCGACACCGGCCGCAACCGCGGGCAGCGCAACGAGGGTGGCGACCAGAGCCGTCCCCACCACGGGTCCGACGACGAGTCCGGTGGGCAGGAACGGGATACCGAAGAGCAGACCCAGTCCGCCGCCGACGACGCCGCCGACCGCGAGGGCGAGGGGTGCTGCCACCCCGGCTCCGATGACGCCACCGACCGCGGCGTCACCGACCATCTGCTCGGCCACCCGGTCAGCCCGCGCGACCGGTACCCCGTTGCTCTGTAACACATCCGAGATTCCTTGGACGATCTCACCGGCTCCCGCCGAGATCTGCGCGGCCAGTTGCGGGGACACCGCTCGCGGACGGGTCAGGTCCAGGTTGCCGACCCGAACCCGGTCCTCGGCATCGACGACCGGCACCGCCACCGAACCGAGTGGCCGCAGGTGCCGCGGCCCCGGTGTCGGGACGACCGACGTCACGTCCGGCCATGACCCGACCACCACCGGCGCCGCATCCGAGACCAGCGCGGCGTCGATCTGCGCGATGCGGAAAGCGTTGCCGGGCAGTGTTTGTGCTCCCGACGTCGATGAGGAGGGAACCACCGGGACGGGCAGGGCCACCCCGGGTGAGACCGCCTGGGCCACGGCCGGGGCCGTCACCGTGAGCGACGCGGCCATTGCGCAGCCAAGCAAGGCGCCCGCCGGGCGGCGACCGCGCGGACGTGGGCAACGGTGTGCGCCGGATTTGCCGTTCTTGTCCATGGACGACCTCATCTCTTGTTGGTGAACCGATCATCGTGAGAAAACGCTAACCCCGAAGCAGCTTTCCGCGAGGCACTTTCGCGCGTCAGATGATCGTCGAGGACGGTCGCGATCTGTCTGATCGCCTCGTCCTCGGTCATCCCGAGGTGGTGGGTGTCGATGTCGACATTCGTGATGCTCCCCCGGACGTACCGCCCCCATCCGTTGGCGCCCAACGCATCCGGTCGCCGATCGCGCACTGCGGTGAAGTAGAGCACGTCGGTGTCGACGACCGGCGGGTGCCAGTCACCGGTGGCCCGAATCAACAGGTTGTAGGCGTCGGTCAGCCGCTCGATCGTCGCGGCGTCGATGCCGAACCCGGCGCCGAGGCGCTCGGCGATCTGCTCGGCGGCTTGTTCGGCGGTCGCGTCCGCACTCACGAAATCGATGCCGAGGACCGGACCGAGGTTGCTGATCAGCTCGCCGGGGGTGACGGTGGTGATCGCCGACGAGTCGACACCGTCGGCCTCGGTGTCGAGCATGGCGAGCATCGCGACCTCGGAACCGGCGGCCCGCATCTCGGCGGCGATCGCGTGCGCGATCACCCCGCCCAGCGACCATCCCAGCAGGTGATACGGGCCCTCGGGCTGTACAGTCCGGATCTCGTCGGCGTACCTGCGTGCGATCTCGTCGATCGTGGTGGGGCCGGGTGTCTCGCCCCCGATCTGTGGCGCCTGCAGGCCGTACACCGGACGGCCGGGCGGCACCTGCCGGCTCAGGGTCTGGTAACTCCAGGCCAGGCCGGAGGCCGGGTGGATGCAGAACAGCGGCGGCAGTTCGCCTTCCGGCCGGATCGGGAGCAGGACGTCGAAGCCCACCCCGCCCGGCGCCTCGTCTCCCGGTCCGCGCGCGGCGTCGAACCCGTTGCGCATCCCGTCCTCGATCCGCCTTGCCAGGTCGGCCGGGCTCGAATCGGACAGCATCCACCGGACCGGGATCTCGACGTGCAACTCGGTCTCGAGGTCGTTGACGACCTGTACCGACCGCAGCGAATTGCCACCGAGCGCGTAGAAGTCGTCGTCGGCGCCGACGCGCGGGACACCGAGCACGTGCTCGAAGGTCCGCGCGATCTCGGTCTCCAGCCACGACGACGGTGCGCGGAACGCCGAGGCGTCACGTGTCGGCTGCGGCAGCCTCGCCCGGTCGAGTTTGCCCGACGCGGTGATCGGCAGCGAGTCGATCACCATCACCGCCGTCGGCATCATGTATCCCGGGAGCGCCGCCGACGCGAACGCGGTGACCTCGGCGGTGTTCACCGACCTCCCCCCGACGTCCCTCACGCCGACGCCGCGGTCGGCCCCCGCCGGCACCAGGTAGACGGTGAGATAGTCGACCGTGTCGGTGGAGGTGACCGCGGCCGCCGCGCGGGCGATGTCCGGGTGCGAGGCGAAGACCGCCTCGATCTCACCGAGTTCGATGCGCAACCCGCGGAGCTTGACCTGGAAGTCGCTGCGTCCCAGATACTCGAGCACACCGCTTCGGCGACGCCGCACCAGATCACCGGTGCGGTACATCCGGGCGCCGGCGGTGAAGGGATCGGCCACGAAGCGGTCGGCGGTCAGAGCCGGTCGTCCGTGATAACCCCGCGCCACCTGCGTCCCGGACAGGTAGAGATCGCCGGTCACCCCCGCCGGCACCGGACGCAGCCGCGAGTCCAGCACGTACGCACAGGCATTCCACACCGGCGCACCCATCGGCACCGCGCCGTCGTCGGCCGTCCCCACCGCGGAGGAGGTCGCGTGCACCGTGAACTCGGTCGGCCCGTACAGGTTGTACAACTCCACTTCCGGCAGCGCACGGCGGGCGGCGTCCACCACGTCGGGCCCGAAGGCCTCACCCGCGACGAGCAGGGCCCGCAACGACAGCGCCGCGCCGGTGGGCAGGGCATCGGCGAACACCGCCAGCATCGACGGCACGAACGAGGTGATGGTCACCCGATGGGTGGACATGGCCTCGGCCAGGTAGCGCGGATCGGTGTGGCCGTCCGGTCGCGCGATCACCAGTCGGGCACCGACGGAGAGGGTCGCGAACAGTTCCCACACCGACACGTCGAAGGTCGCGGGAGTCTTCTGCAGCACCACGTCCGATCGGTTCAGCCCATACTCGGCGCTGATCCAGCGAAGCTGGTTGACCACCGAACGATGCGACACGGCAACGCCTTTGGGTCGACCCGTGGAGCCGGAGGTGAACAGCACGTACGCGAGGGCGTCCGGGGTCAGCGGCGTGATCCGGTCATCGTCGGTCAGCGGCGAGTCGTCGAAACCCGAGAGGTCGACAGAGTCGAGCGCGGACAGCACCAGCACCGGCTCGGCGCACTCGACCATGTAGTCGATCCGCTCGGCCGGATGGTCCGGGTCGATCGGCACGTAACCACCGCCGGCGGCGTGCACCGCGGACATCGCCGTGAGCTGGTCGAGCGAGCGTCGCATACGGAGCGCGACCAGCGAGTCCGGCCCCACCCCCTGTGCGACCATCCAGCGGGCCAGCCGGTTCACCCGACCGGAGAACTCGGCGTAGGTCTGCGAGACCGTCCCGCAGATCACCGCGGTGTCCTCGGCGTACGCGACCGCGGCCGCGGCGAACATCGAGACGAGGGTCTCGGCGGAGTCCACCTCATGCATCGTCGCGTTCGGACCCTGGAGGGCGGCAGACCGTTCGGCGTCATCGAGCAGGTCCACGTCGTGGACAGCGCGGTCGGCGTCGATCGTCATCGCCTCGAGCATCGCCACCAACCGTTCGACGAACCGCTCCACGGTCGACGCGTCGAAGAGGTCGGACGCGAAGGTGACACCACCGGTGATGCCGGCCGGCGCCCCGTGCGCGTCGTAGGAATCGGCGACCGTCACCTGCAGGTCGAACAGGGCGAGTCCGGTGTCCGGTTCGACGGCCCGCACCGACAGATCGGGCATTTCGATGTCGGTGCTCGAGATGTTCTGGAACGCCAGCATCGCCTGGAACAGCGGGTTGTGGGCGTCGGAGCGGACCGGGTTGAGTTCGGAGACGAGCCGTTCGAACGGGACGTCGGCGTGACCGAACGCCGCGAGGTCGGTGGCGCGCACGTCGTCGATCAACTCGGCGAACGACATCCCGCTCCGCACCCGGGTGCGCAGGACGAGCGTGTTGACGAACATCCCGACCAGATCGTCGAGAGCACGTTCCCCGCGTCCGGCGTACGGGGTCCCGACGGCGACGTCGTCGGTCGCGGCGAGTCGCGCGAGCAGGGCGGCCAGCGCGGCATGGAAGACCATGAACAGTGTCGTGTTGTGGGCGCGGGCGACCCGTTGCAACCCGGCGTGCAGATCGGCGTCGATGGTCAGGCCGACGGACTCCCCGACGTAGGACTGGGTGGCCGGGCGCGGCCGATCGGTGGGCAGCTCGAGCAACGGCGGTGTGCCGGCCAACTGCTCGGCCCAGTAGTCGATCTGCGCGCGCAGCAACGAGTTCGGGTCCGATTCGGAGCCCAGGACCGCCCGCTGCCAGATCGCGTAGTCGGCGTACTGCACCGGCAACGGCACCCATCCGGGCGCCTCGCCCTGCAGACGCGCGACGTAGGCCGTCATGATGTCCCGCGCGAGGGGCCCCAACGAGGAGCCGTCACCGCCGATGTGATGCAGGATCACGGCGAGCACCCACGCGTCGCCGCCGAGCTCGAAGAGCACGATCCGGGTCGACGCCCCGGCGGTGAGGTCGAACGGTGCCGCGATCAGCTCCGTGATCGCCTGATCGACATCGGATTCCGCGACCTGGACGACCTCCATCGGGACGGAGTCCGCGGGCAGGATCACCTGAGCCGGTTCGCCTTCGACGAAGGGGTAGACGGTGCGCAGGATCTCGTGGCGGGCGACGACATCACCGATCGCCCGGTGGAGGGCGTCGACATCGAGACTTCCGGACAACCGCACCACGACCGGGATGCTGTACGCCGGCGACTCGGGTTCGATCCGGTTGAGGAACCACATGCGTTGCTGCGCATAGGACAGCGGGATCCGCTCCGGGCGTTCGTGTGCCACCAGGTCGACACGCCCGGTGTCCGTGTGCGACTCGGCGCGGGCGGCCAGCCGCGTCACCGTGGACGCCTCGAAGATCACCGACACCGGGATCGTGGTGTCAAGCGCCGCACCGATTCTCGCCACCACCCGCGTTGCGGCGAGACTGTTGCCGCCGAGGTCGAAGAAGTCGTCGTCGGCACCGACCGCGGCATCGACGGACAGGATGTCGGCGAACACCCCCGCGACGATCTCCTCGACCGGCGTGGCCGGGGCACGGAAACTCCGGGTGGTGACGACCGGCGCGGGAAGGGCACGCCGGTCGAGCTTCCCACTGGGTGTCAGGGGGATGTCGTCGAGGACCACGACCGCCGCCGGGACCATGTACGTCGGCAACACCTCGCCGAGTTCGGCACGAAGTTTCTCACCGACGAGGGCGACGCCCGGCGCGGGCACCACGTAGGACACCAGGCGCATACCGATGCCGGAGTCGTGCCGCGGGACGGTGACGGCGTAGGCCACCCGAGCGAGTTCTGCCAGCGCGGCGTCGATCTCCCCGAGCTCGACCCGGAAGCCGTGGACCTTCACCTGGAAGTCGTTGCGTCCGATGAACTCCAGGTCGCCCGAGTGGTTGCGGCGCACGATGTCCCCCGTGCGGTACGCGCGTTCTCCGGCATGGCCGAAGGGGTGGGCGACGAATCGGGCGGCGGACACCCCGGACCTGTTCAGGTAGCCGCGCGCGAGCGCGGGTCCGGACAGATACAGCTCCCCCGCGACCCCGTCCGGCACGGGCTGCAGACGGGTGTCGAGCACGAGCGTCTGCATCCCGGCGAGCGCCCTGCCGATCGTCGACCGTTCGCCCACCCGCAGCGGAGTAGTGGCGGTGGCGACGATGGTGGTCTCGGTGGGGCCGTACAGCACCCGGAATTCCCGGCCAGTAGCCGGATCGGCACCCACCCACCGGCTCACCAGGTCGGTCGGTACCTCGTCACCGCCCGACATCACGACCCGCAGGTCGTCGAGCCCGTCCGGGTCCACCGAGGCCAGCGCGGCCGGGGTGACGAACGCATGGGAGACGCGGTGATCGCGGAGGAAGTCGGCCAGCTCGCGACCACCCCGCATCCCGGTGGGCGCCACGACGAGGGTGGCCGCGGCGCTCACGGCGAGCAGGATCTCCAGCAGCGACGCGTCGAACGAGGGAGAGGCGAAATGCAGTACCCGCGGGCTGGTTCCGGGCTCACGGTCGACGTGCAGCGTGGCGAGGTAGTCGGCGACACCGGCATGCGTGACGGCGACGCCCTTCGGCACGCCGGTGGAGCCGGAGGTGAAGACCACCCAGGCGGTGTTCGCGGGCCGGACCGGGCACACCCGATCGGTCTGCCGGACCGGTGACGACGACAGTTCGGCGACCTCGGCGGCGGTGGCGGGGTCGTCGAGCACGACCCAGTCGAGCGCCCCGGACAGCGCCGGACGCGAGCCACGAGTCGTGATCCCGAGTGGCGCAGCCGAATCGGACACCATCTGGTCGATGCGCGCGGCCGGGTAGTGCGGGTCCACCGGGACATAGGGGGCACCCGATTTCACGACGGCCCACCACGCGACCAGCGATTGCGCCGACCGCTCCACGGCCACCGCCACCGGCCGCTCCGGTGCCGCCCCGTTGTCGATGAGATACCGCGCCAGCCGATTCGCTCGGCGATCGAGCTCGCCGTAGGACAGCTCGACGTCGCCGCAGATCACCGCCGCACCGTCCGGGTCGGCCACGACGGCCGCCGCGAAGATCTCCGGCAGCAGCACGGGCTCCGCGACCGCACCCGGTCCCACCACCGACACCAGTTCGGCGCGCTCGGCTCCGCCGAGCCAGTCGATGTCACCGACGGGGGTTGTCGCGTCGTCGACGATCGCATCGAGCACACGGTGCAACCGACTGGCGATGCCGGCCACCGTCTCCGGATCGAACAGGTCGCGGGCGAACATCATGGTTCCCGAAAGACCCTGCGGCGTGCCCTCTTCGGTGTAGGACTCGGCGAAGACCACCTGGAGGTCGAACTGGCAGATGCCGGTGTCGGCCTGCGCGCGGGAGACGCGCAGGTCCGGCAGGTCGAGATGGACGTCGGACAGATTCTGAAAAGCCAGCGCGACCTGGAACAGCGGATGATGCGCGGTGGACCGTTCCGGGTTGAGTTCGGAGACGATCCGCTCGAACGGGACGTCGGAGTGCCCGAAGGCGTCCAGGTCGACCTCGCGCACGCGGTCGAGCAATCCGGCGAACGACTCCGCGGCGTCGAGGTCGGTCCGGAGCGCGAGGGTGTTGACGAACATGCCGACGAGCGGTTCCAGTCCCGGTTCGCCGCGCCCGGCGACCGGGGTGCCGATCACGACGTCGTCGGCGCCGCTCAACCGGCCGAGCACCGCGGCGAGCGCGGCGTGCACGACCATGAACAACGACGCGCCATGTGCCCGCGCGAGGGCGAGGAGTTGCCCGTGCAGGCGGGCGTCGATCGCCACCGGCACCTGCCCGCCCGCGAGGGTCGCCACCGGCGGACGCGGGCGGTCGGTGGGCAGATCGAGGACGTCCGGGGCACCCGACATGGTCGACCGCCAGAAATCCAGCTGGGCGTGCATCCGCGAGGTCGGATCGTCCGCGCTCCCCAACATGTTTCGCTGCCACAGCGCGTAATCGGCGTACTGGACCGCGAGCGGTTCCCAGGTCGGTTCCGCGCCGGCGATGCGGGCGGCGTACGACGTCATCACATCGCGGGCGAGCGGCGCCATGGACTGGCCGTCACCGGCGATGTGATGGACCACGAGGACGAGCAGGAAACGCCCGTCGGTCCCCTCCCGGTCGTCGTGTGCGTCGCGGTTGTCCGGGCCATGGGGATCGTCCACGCCGTCCGGGTCGATCGCGACCACGGCCACACGCATCGGCACCGACGCGGTCACGTCGAAGCCGAGGCGCACGAACCCGGCGACGACGTCGCCGACCTCGGTGGCCGATGCCCGCATCGACTCCAGGAGCACCGGGGCGTGGTCGAGGACGAGTTGCCAGGGCTCGCCGTCGGTGTCGGGGTAGATCGTCCGCAGCACCTCGTGCCGCCCGACCACGTCGTCGAGGGCCCGCCCGAGTGCCGCGAGGTCCAGGTGCCCTGTGAGTTCGAGGACCACCGGGATGTTGTAGGCCGGCGACTCCGGCTCCATCCGATTGAGGAACCACATCCGCTGCTGCGCCAGCGACAACGGGATGCGCTCCGGGCGAACGGTTGCCGTCAGCGCGGTGCGCCGGTCGTCGCCCAGCGACCCGACCAGCTCCGCCAGGGCCGCAACGCCGGGCGCGTCGAACACCGACCGCAGCGGAACCCGTACTCCCAGCTCCGCACCCAGCCGCGCCGTCACCACCGAGGCGGTCAGCGAGTCGCCACCCAGGGCGAAGAAGTCATCGTCGGCGCCCACGCGCGGCACGCCGAGGACATCCTGGAAGACGTGCGCCACGGCGGACTCGGCCGGGCCGGACGGTGCACGGAACCCACGTGGGGCGATCACCGGTTCGGGCAGGCGACTTCGATCCAGCTTTCCGGTCGGGGTGAGGGGTATCTCGTCCAGTACGACCACCGCGGCCGGGACCGTGTATGCGGGCAGCGATCGCTCCAGCGACGCACGTAGTTCGTCGCCGGAGAGCGACGCCCCCGCGGTGGCGGTCACGTAGGAGACCAGACAGTGCGGCGTTCCGTTCCCGCCACGCGGGACGGTCACGGCGTAGGCGACGTCGGCGCGCGATCCGAGGCGCGCGTCGATCTCGCCCACCTCTACCCGGGTGCCGCGCACCTTCACCTGGAAGTCGTTGCGTCCCACGTACTCCAGTGCACCGGACCGGGAGACCCGGACGAGGTCGCCCGTCCGGTACATCCGGGTTCCGGGCGCGTCGGCGGGGCAGGCCACGAACCGCGCCGCCGTCGTCGCGGGCCGGCCGACATAACCGTCGGCCAGGCCGGGGCCGACGAGGTACAACTCGCCGACGACGCCATGCGGAACCGGACGCATCCACGTGTCGAGCACCATCGTGCCGACCGGTCCCACCGCCGTCCCGATCGTGATCGGATCACCCGCCCGCAGCGGCGTGCCGGCGGTGGCCCAGATGGTCGATTCGGTCGGCCCGTACAGGTTGATCATGTTCCGGCCGTCGGCCCACCGTGAGACCAACTCCGGCCCGACCGGTTCACCCGCGGTCGCCAGTACGCGCAAGGTGTCGAGGCCGTCGGCCGGCACGGTGGCCAGTGCCGACGGGGTCAGGACGGCACGCGAGACCTGCTCGCGCCGAATCAGATTCGCGAGCGCGGGGCCGCCGTAGACGTCGGGTGGCGCCACCACGAGACGTCCCCCGGAGCCGTGGGCCATCAGGAGTTCGAACACGAAGGCGTCGAAGCTCGGTGAGGCCACCTGCAACACATTCGACGACTGGTCGACGCCGAGTACCGCGCGCTGCGCCGCGACCACCGGCGCGAGTCCGCGGTGGGAGACGACGACGCCCTTGGGCGTGCCGGTGGAACCGGACGTGTAGATCACGTAGGCGGTGTCCCCGAGCCGGATCGGGCCGCCTTGTTCGACGTCGCTGACCGGATTGCTGGAGCGACCCTTCGAGACGCTCGCAAGCTCGCTCCTCAGGGAGCGGGGGGAGCCGCCGGCTTCGTTCGACTGGGGGCCGTCCGTCCGCGGTTCGTCGACGACGAGCCAGTCGATGCTGTCGGGCAATGCGGCCCGGCGCGCGCCGACGGTGATCCCCAGCCCGGCGCCGGCGTCGGCCAGCACGAACTCGATGCGTTCGGCGGGCAGGTTCGGATCCAGCGGCAGGAACGGCACTCCCGCCTTGGCCGCCGCCCAGATCGCGATCGCCGCCTCGACGGACCGCGGCAGTGCGCACGCCACGACGCCGGACCGCGCCCGCCGCGAGATCTGCCGCGCCAGACGATCGGACTCGGCGTCCAGCTGCCGGTACGACAGCGACCGCTCGCCGCAGGTCACCGCGATCGCATCGGGCGCCTGACCGGCTGCGGCGGTGAGGATGTCGGGCAGGGTGGCCGGTTCCGTCTTCGCGTCGATCCGACCGGTACCCGCCTCGTGCCCGATGTGACGGAGTGCGCCGAGGCGCGAACCCGGCTCATCGGCGATGCGGGCGAGACATTCCACGAAGTGGTCGACGATCTCCCGTGCGCGGCTCTCGTCGAACTCGTCCCGATGGAACCGCACGGTGATGCCGAGTCCCGGTTCCCCCTCGCCGCCGTCGATCTTCGGCGCCACGACGACGCTCAACGGGTAGGGCGTGGCGTCGAGCCCGGTGACGCTGTCGACGTGCAAGCCCGCCGCGGTGACCAGTTGTTGCAGTGCGTCCTCGCGCAGCGGGAACGACTGGAAGGCCAGTGCGGTGTCGAACAGATCCGACCGGCCCACCGCGCGGTGGATGGCCGGGAGTCCGACGTAGTGGTGGTCCAGGACCAGCGCGTTCGCGTCCTGCACATGAACCAGCAACTCGCGCAATGACATCGACGGTTCGAGACGGACCCGGATCGGTACCGTGCTGAGGAACATCCCCAGCGCCCGGTCGACGCCGGGCAGCTCCGGTGGCCGTCCGGCGACCGCGGAGCCCAGGACCACATCGGTGTCGCCGGTGAGGGTTCGCAGGACGAGGGCCCACGCCGCGGACAACGCGGTCCCGACCGTCACCGCG
Organism: Gordonia sp. UCD-TK1; assembly: GCF_001691435.1. Lineage (NCBI taxonomy): Bacteria > Bacillati > Actinomycetota > Actinomycetes > Mycobacteriales > Gordoniaceae > Gordonia > Gordonia sp. UCD-TK1. The sequence goes on from NZ_LZMP01000006.1 coordinate 131,424, forward strand.
GACTCCGCGGCGGCCGACCGCAGACGCGCATACTCCTGCCCGGGCAGCTCGGCGATGACCTCACCGGCGTCGAACACGGTGGTCGCGGCGCCGAGTCGGGTCACGCGGGTGGGTCCGTCGACGTCGGCGTAGGCCTGCGCCCATGCGGCCGTCGAGGCGTCCTGATCCTGTTCGCCGAGCCACGCGAGGTAGTCCCGGTACGAGGCTGCCGGCCGGCATGCGCCGATCTGCCCCGGGTCGCCGTAATAGTGGAGCAGTTCGCCGAGCAGCAGGGGCATCGACCAGCCGTCGAGGATCACGTGATGGTTGGTGACGTGCAGGGCGAAGTGGTCGCTGTCGAGCCGCACGAGGGTGAAGCGGATCAGCGAGGGTTCGGTCAGATCGAAACCGGCGGCGGCGTCGTCGGCGGCGACCCGCCGGGCGGCCCCGCGGTCCGCGGCAACGGTGAGATCGACTGTCCGGAAGCGCACCTCGACGCCGTCGACGACGACCTGCCGCGGGCCACGCGACGTCTCGACGAAGGCCGTCCGCAAGACGTCGTGGCGGTCCACGAGCGCCTGCGCGGCGCGGCGCAGCAGGCCGGCGTCGACCGGGCCGGAGAGGGCGATCGTCGACTGCACGGTGTAGGTGTCCACCGCATCGGGATCGAGGGTCGAGTGGAAGTGGATACCCGATTGCGTCGGCGACAACGGCCAGACGTCCGACAGCCGGGGGTAGTCGTTGCGCAGCCGGTCGAGATCGTCGTCGGGAAGATCGACGAGTGGCGAATCCTGCTCGGTGACAGCCTGTTCGACGGCCGAACCGGTGGCGGGGTCGCCGGTCGCGGAGGCGGTGGTGGCGATCTCGGCGAGCGCGGCGACGGTCTTCGCCTCGAAGACCGCCCGGGGAGTGAGCGATAGTCCGGCGGCCTTCGCCGCCGCGACCAGTTGCATCGAGACGATGCTGTCGCCCCCGAGCGTGAAGAAGTTGTCGTCGGCGGTGACGTCGTCGAGCTCCAGTACCTCGGCGAACAGCGCGGCGATGACGCGCTCGGCCGGTGTCTCCGGCGGGCGGCCGCCCCCGCTCTCGGCACGGAACTCACACTGCCGCAGCGCCTTCGTGTCGACCTTCCCCGACCGGGTGACCGGCATCGACTCCAGCTCGACGATCGCTGCGGGAACCATGTAATGCGGCAGGGTGTTCGCGAGGTCGTCGTGCAGCGCATGCACGTCCATCGGCTCGTCCGGCGTCCCCACGACGTAGGACACGATGACCGGACGACCCGCCGGTCCGCGCTGGAGCACGGTCGCCGCCTGCGCGACGCCGGCGATCCGCGCGAGATGGGCATCGATGTCCCCGGTCTCGATGCGCAGGCCGTGGACCTTCACCTGCTGGTCGTTGCGCCCCAGATAATCCAGCCGCAGGGCGCCGTCCGTGCGAATCCAGCGCACGGCATCGCCGGTGCGGTAGAGGCGTTCGCCGGCGGAGCGTATGGGATCGGCCACGAACCTCGTCGCGGTGACGCCTGCGCGGTCGAAGTAGCCACGCGCCAGACCGGGACCACCGAGGTAGAGTTCGCCGACCACTCCGACCGGCACCGGCCGCAACCAGGTGTCGAGCACGAACGCCAAGACTCCCCGGATCGGTTCCCCGATCGTCACCGGCTCCCCGGGCCGGAGATCGTCGGCGCCGGTCGCCCAGATCGTGGTCTCCGTGGGTCCGTAGTGGTTCATCAGCCGACGACCCGGCGACCACCGGGTGACGATGTCCGCGCCCGTCGCCTCGCCGACCACCGCGACGATCCGCAGCTCCGGCAGACGCGACGGGTCCATCGTGTTGAGCACCGTCGGCGTGATGATGGCGTGGGACACCCGCTCGGTCCGCAGCAGGTCCTCGAGGTCGGCACCGCCGTAGATCTCCGGCGGCGCGACGGCCAGGCAGGCGCCGGCGCTGTGCGCGACCAACACCTCCGACACGCAGGCGTCGAAGCCGGGGGACGCGACCTGCAGGACCGTCGAATCAGGTTCCACCGCGAAGGATTCCGCGTACTCGACCACCAGGTCGGCGAGGCCGCGATGGGTGACGTGGACGGCCTTCGGCCGGCCGGTGGAGCCGGACGTGAAGATCAGATAGGCCGCGTTGTCCGGCCGGAGCGGGAGCGGGTCCCCGGTACCGAGCGGTGTCGAGTCGTCGGTACCGAGCGGGAGCGAGCCGGGTCCGGTGAGGGTCAGCCACTCGACGCTGTCCGGGAGATTCGGGACGACGGCGTCGACTGTCACCCCGATCGTGGACCGCGCGTCGGCGAGCAGTTCGGCGATGCGGTAGGCCGGATTGCCCGGGTCGACGGCGACGAAGGCCGCTCCGGTCCGGGCGACCGCCCAGATCGCCACGATGAGCGCGGCCGACCGCGGGATCGCCAGGGCCACCGAGGTCTCCGGTCCGGCGCCGCGGGCGGCGAGCTCGTCGGCGAGCCGGTTGCTGCGGCGCACGAGTTCGCGATATGTCATCGTGACGCCGTCGGCGCGCACCGCCGGTGCCTCGGGGTGTCGTCGCGCGGTGTCGGCGAGGATGTCCCGGAGTAGGCGGGGCGACACGGCGGGCGGACCCTCGATCGGACAGAGGGCGGATCGTTCGGTGTCCCAACAGGGTGCCAGCGTGGCGACCTTGCGGCCCGGTTCGGCGGCGATCTGGCGCAGCAGCAGCACGAACCGCTCGAGCAGTACCTCGGCGGACTCCCGGTCGAGGCGGTCGACGGCGTACTTCACCACCAGTTCGTAGGTGCCGGGCCGATCGGCGGCCGGTTGGTCGGCCCGTCCGGGCCGGGGCGGCGTGACCTGGAGGCTGACCGGGTACGGGGTCGCGTCGTGGGCGGCCAGGCCGTTCCATCGCAGTCCCGCGTCGCCGAGCATGCTGTTGATCTCGTCCGGGTCGACCGGGTACGACTCCAGCACCGTGGCGGTGTCGAACATGTCGGCCACCCCGGTCACCCGCTGGAGTTCGGCGAGGCCGATGTCGCGGTGGCCGAGCATCGCCGCCTGCTCGGACTGCGCTCTCGTGAGCAGGTCGATCACCCGCTCGTCCGGGTCGAGCCGGATCCGCACCGGGAGGGTGTTGATGAACAGCCCGATCATCTGCTCGATGCCCGGGATGGAGGCGGGACGGTCGGACACCGTGTTGCCGAAGACCACGTCGGATCGGCCCGTCATGATCGAGAGCAGCATCGCCCACGCCACCTGGATCGAGGTGTTCGCGGTCACCCCGTGGGCGCGCCCGAGACCCGCGATCGCCTCCGTCGTCGCGATGTCGAGATCGAGCGCGGTCTCGTCGACCTCGGCCGTCGCGTCGCGCTCCGCGGCGCCGGTGAGTCGCGTCGGACTCTCGATGCCGGCGAGGGTCTCCTGCCACGCACGTGCCGTGGCGTCGTGGTCGCGGGTATGCAGCCACTGCAGGTAGTCCCGGAACGTCCGGGGTGCGGGAAGTCCGGCAGCGCCGTCGGCGTCATCGTCGGCCAGGTACAACTGCAGCAGTTCGGAGATGACGACGGGCATCGACCACCCGTCGAGGACGATGTGGTGGTTGGTGATCGACAGCAGGAACTCGTCGCCACCCGGGTTCTCGGTGTCGCGTGTCAACCGGATGAGGTGGAAACGGACCAGCGGCGGCCGAGCCAGGTCGAAGGGGGCCGCCGACCCGGCGATGAGATGACGCAGTGCACGGTCCCGGTCGTCGGCGTCGGCGATCCCGGTGAGGTCGGAGTCCGACCAGTCGACGGTCACGTCGTCGAGCAGGATCTGCCGCGGCCCGGCGCCGGTCTCGACGAATGCAACGCGGAGACTGTCGTGCCGGGCGATCAGCGCCTGCGCCGCCCGACGCATCCGGTCCGGTTCGAGCCGCCCGCCGAGTCGCAGTTCGGCCTGCACCGTGTACCCGTCGACGGCGGCGGCGTCGTAGGTCGCGTGGAACAGCAGTCCGGACTGCAGCGCGGTCAGCGGCCACACGTCGACCATCGACGGATGGGCGGCGGTCCAGTGATCGATGTCGGCCTGGGTGGTCGAGACCAGCGGGAAGTCCGACGGCGTGTGGCCGCCGGCCGTCCCGGACCGGACGTGCTGGGCGAGACCCTTCAGGGCCTGCACCCACAGGCCGGCCAGCTCCTCGACGTCGACCCGGTCGAGCACCAGCGCGGCGTACTCCCAGCCGACGTCGAGTTCGACGCCGGCCGAACCCGGTTCGGCGATCGCATTGATGTCGATGACGGCGGGCAACGCCATCCACGGGTGCCCGGTCCCGACCAACGCGTCGAAATCGCGCGCCGGCATCCACGGACCGGTGTGCTCGCCGGTCCCCATCCGGCCCAGGTAGTTGAGGCTGATCTGGGGTTCGGGCCGGTCGCCCAGTTCGTCGCGGCCGGCCGGGTCGAGATATCGGATCATGCCGTAGCCGATCCCGTGGTCGGGGGCCGCCCGCAGCTGTTCCTTGATCTGCTTGATCGCCAGTCCGGCCGACGGACCACCGGTGAGGGCGTCCTCGACGTCGACGCCGTGCAATTCGAGCCGGACCGGGAACCGAGAGGTGAACCAGCCCACCGTCGAGGTGAGGTCCGCGCCGGGTACCGCGGCCTCCTCGCGACCGTGGCCTTCGAGGGCGATCAACTCACTGCCGTCGGCCTGCCCGCGCCGACGTCGCCAGTGCGCGAGCGCCAGGGCCAGCGCGGCCAGCAACGAATCGTTGGCACCGCCGTGGAACCGCGCGGGGATGGTGGTGAGCGCCGCCTCGGTCACATCCGCCGGAATCCGCATCCGGATGCGTCCGGCGGTGGCGACCATGTCTCGATCCGGGTCGAGCGCGCGGCGTCCGAGCAACCGGTCGCCGGGCTCGAGGATCTCCGTCCATCGGTCCAGTTCGGCCGCGGCGCGCACGGGTGCCTGCTCGACGAGGCCGTGGACCCAACGGCGGACCGACGTCGTCGGCAGGCCGAGGCCCGGCACCGCGCCCCTGCGGATCTGGTGCCAGGCGGTGAGGAGGTCGGCGAGGAGGATGCGCCAGGAGACCCCGTCGACGGCCAGATGATGGATGACCAGCCACATCAGGTCGGGCGCGGTGCGGTCGGGGTGCTGCATCCACACGAACCGCACCAGGACGCCGGCGCGTGGGTCGAGTCGATCGGCCGCGGCCTGGAGGTGGCGGTCGATCTCGTCGCCGTCCCGTCGGTCGAGCCACACGTGCTCGAGCGCCTCGTCGGCGTCGACCGCACCGGGTGGGCGGACCACCACGTGGGGTTGGTCGGCGAGATCGTCGACCAGCGTGGCCCGGAGGATGTCGTGCCGGTCGAGCACCGCGCGCAGTGTGCGCACCAGTTCGTCGCGCCCGGCGGCATCCGGGAGCTCGACCAGCGCGGCCTGTCCGAACCGGTCGACGGGACCGCGTTCGAGCATCGCGTGCATGATCGGCGACAGCGGGATGGAGCCGACGGCGCCGCCGGGCAACTCGCGCAGTCCGTCGTCGTCGGAGACATCGGAAGCCATCGCGGCCAGCGCGGCGACGGTCTTGTGCTCGAACACATCCTGGGTCGTGAACGCGAGCCCGCTCGCCTTCGCCCGCGCCACGAGCTGGATGGACAGGATGCTGTCGCCGCCGAGGACGAAGAAGCTGTCGTCGGCACCCACCTCGACGACCCCGAGTACCTCGGAGAAGAGTTGCGCCAGTCGGTATTCCCGGGGAGTCGACGGCGGCCGCCCCGATCGCGCGGATGCGAACACGGGCGCGGGCAGGGCTCGTCGGTCGACCTTGCCGAACGCATTCAGCGGCAGGGCGTCGAGGATCGTGATGACGGACGGGACCAGATGCGGCGGCAGGCACTCGCGTGCGAATCGCTCCAGCTCCGCCGGTTCGACCCGCTGTCCCGTCGCCGGCACCACGTACGACGCCAGGACGGTCGCGCCGGCGAGGTTGAGCGCGGGCACGGTGACGGACTGGTCCACCTGGGCGTGCCCGGTGAGAGCGGCGTCGATCTCACCGGGCTCGATCCGGTACCCACGGATCTTCAGCTGGAAGTCGGTGCGGCCCAACAGCTCCAGCGACGGCGCGGTCCCCGCCCCGACCCAGCGGGCGAGATCGCCGGTCCGGTACATCCGTTCGCCCGGCGCGCCGTGCGGGTGGGCCACGAAACGTGCCGCGGTCTGACCGGGCAGGCGCGCGTAGCCGCGAGCCAGCCCCGGGCCGGCGAGGTACAGCTCGCCTGCGGTTCCCATCGGCACCGGTTGCAGTGCGTGGTCGAGGACCATCACCGACGTACCGCGGATGGGGCCGCCCACCGTGACGTCTGCATCGGGCTCGACCACCGCACTCGCCGCCGTGATCGTCGACTCGGTCGGCCCGTACTCGTTGATCATCGTCGCCGACCGGGTCCACCGTTCGACCACGTGCGGTGCGCATCGGTCGCCGCCGACGACGACGGTCTGCATCCGGGTCAGCGATTCCGGCTCGATGGTCGCCAGCATCGCGGGCGTGAGGGTCAGGTGGGTGACCTCCTCCTCGGCGAGCAACTGGGTGAGCCGCTCGCCGCCGATCACCTCCGGAGGCACAATCACCAGGGCGGATCCGGTTGCGAAGCAGGTCAGCAGCTGTTCCATCGACGCATCGAAGCTCGGGGAGAGCGCGTAGGAGACCCGGGACGCCGGCGCGAGGCCATAGGCGCGGGTGCGATCGGCGATGAGACTCGCCAACCCGGAGTGGGTGACCTGCACGCCCTTCGGCACGCCGGTCGAACCGGACGTGTAGGTCATGTACGCGACGTTCTCGAGCCGGGCCCGCGACGGAGCCGGCGAGTCGTCGAAGCCGCCGCCCGAGGCGCCGTCGGTGTTCCCGTCGGGCGAGAGGTCGCCGAGGTCGATCCGGACAGCCGACGGGGGCACCCGCTCGGCGAACTCGTCGACGGTGATCGCCGCACGGGCACCGCTGTCGGCGAAGATGTGCTCGATGCGCTTTCGCGGGTATTCCGGATCCACCTGCACGATCGCGGCACCGGTCTTCGCCACCGCCCAGACGGCCACGACGGTGCCCAGGGACCGTCGCAGCAGGATGGCAACCGACTCCTCCGGCGCGCAGCCCGCGGCGAGCAGGCGCCGCGCGAGGCGCGACGAGGCGGCGTCGAGTTCGCGATACGTCATCGAACGCCCGGACGCGCACACCGCGGTAGATTCTCCCTGTCGCGCAACCGTTTCGGCGAGAATGTCGGCGAGTACCCGCGGCGGGGCGCAACGCGCGCCCCGCACGGGGAGCAATGTCGCCCGCTCATGCTCGTCGAGCAACGAGAGCTGTCCCACGCGATCGTCGGACGCCCCGCCGAGGAATGCGTGCAGGAACATCAGGAAGCGACGGTGGTGCCCGGTGAGCTCGTCCGGGGTGTAGATGTTCGGGTTGCCCTGGAAGTCGATGTGCGTGCTGCTCTTTCCCGCGCCCGGGTAGATGTTGACGAACAGATCGGACGTCGGACCCGAGGTCAACACGTGCAACCGCCCGGTGACCTCACCCAGCACCACCTCGCTGTCGACCATCATGAGGTTCACCGCCGGCCCGAAGGACGCCGACTCGTCTCGGGCCATCCCCATGTCGGCGAAGATGTCCTCCTGCCGGTACCGCTGCCGCCGCAGAGCACTCAGCAACTCCCCCTGCACGGAGGTCACCACGTCGCCGAGCGTGCGGCCGGCGACCGGCACACGCAGCGGCACGACGTTGGCCACCATGCCGCCCGACCGGCGCAGCACGGCGGAGTGGCGACCCGAGACCGGAAGGCTGAGAAGGACTTCGGCACTGCCGGTCATCCGCGCGAGGTACGCGGCGAACGCCGCGACGACCACCGGGGTCACGCCACCTCCCTCCTGCGCGGCCGCATCGAGCAGCGCGGCCGTCTCCGCGGGAATCGGCGCGCTCACGAGGATCGGGTGCAGCGTCGGCTTGCCGTGCCGGCCGGCCAGGGTGACGACCGGCGGGGCGCCGTCGAGATGGTCGCTCCAGTACCTGCGGTCGTTGTCGTGACGAGTCGACCCGGGGTAGGACGCGTCCTGGGCGATGATGTCGGCGATGTCGCTCGCCTTCGACGGCGGCGCGGGATCGCCGCGGACGGCCGCGTTGTACAACTCGGTGATCCGCCGGACCATCGTCACCGCGGCGAATCCGTCGAGTGCGATGTGGTGCGCCCGCAGGTACCACATGTAGTGCGCGTCCCCGACGCGGTAGACGATGCTCGTCATCAGGTCGTCGGTGAGCAGGTCGAGCGGTCTCGTGTAGTCGAGCGACATCAGCCGGTGCGCTGTCGCGGTCGGATCGACCTCGTCGCGCAGATCCACGGTGCTCACCGGGGCGCTCTGGGAGGCGACGTACTGCCGCGGTTCCCCGTCGACGACGATCAGGCGCAGGTGTCCCGAGCCGAACTCCCGCCCGGTGGTCAGGCAGACCTCCGTCAGCAACTCGGTGTCCAGTTCGCCGTCGATGTCGACGTACTGTGCCACCGAGATCGGCAGGTCACCGGCCACATGCTGGGCGAACCAGATGCCGCGCTGCGCGGCGGACAACGGAAGTGAGTCCACACCGGGATCCGGTCTCGCCGACGTGGCGGCCCCGGTCGTCTCCGTGGGATGGTCATCGGCCGGCATCCGGGTCGACGAGGAGTGCGCGGACGGGGTGACGAGATCCTTGTCTGAGATGGTCACGTGGCCTCCATGCGTTCGTATCGATCGCACTCGTCCGGGTATCAGGACCACCCGGGCACCCCCGCAGACCACGGGATGGACAATTCACAACCCGCGCGAGATCAAGCCAGATAAGCCCCCCTGGAGAGCTGTCGCCCCGTCGACAAATCGGACCATACTCCCGATTAACATTCGCCGACATCCCTTTTCGGCAAAGGTAAAACGTCAGTAAAGGCGAAGTAAAGACCAGCGATAAAAACGTCTCAGAATGGTCACGGAGAATTCGATAGTCCATTCGGATGAGTTTTCCGAAAGGCGTGGATTTTCGCCCGTGTCTCTGATTTTCAGATCAACTCATTCGACAAGCGAATGTGGATTCATTCTTCACACGGAGTCTGTCAAACCACAAGGAGCAGTTGTTTTTTCGGGCGACCGATCAATCGGTCCATCACGCCCGTCTCACGCAAATCGCCCAGAACAGACGGAGCTTGTTTAGGTGTCATTGCTAACGAATCGTTTATCCATGTTCAGCGTTTGGCGCCGGACCGGACTCATCGGAAATGCGGCGCCGATGTCGACGACTCGGAACCAGATGATCGTCGACGTCATTCGCTGAGACGACACGACTGATGAACGACAAAAAGCGAACGCAGCTGCCCTGGGTCAGCCACGTTGCGGGGCCGGCCGGTTGCGCGTCAACCGAGCCGAGGCGGTTGCGGTCCCCGGCCCCACGGGGTGCCACCCGACCGCCCGGGCCAGGCCCTGCGGGGGCATCCCGCTCGAGATGGTCTCGTGTTCGCCGATGACGTAGGTCTCGTGCCAGATCCCGACCGAGTCGGTGTCGGCGAGCTCGCGATTGAACCACCGCCACATGGACAGATGCGGGGCGTCGGGGTCGGACGCGAACCGTCGGAGATCGTCGGCGCTGCGCCAGTACGACAACACCATCGGCGAACCGCCCAGATAGAGGCGCGCGTCGAGCATGCCCGCATCCGGTCGGCGACGGAGGTGGATCAGCATCCGGGACATCGACGTCAGCACCGGCAACCAGGCGCGTACCCGCCAGGGTCGCGTCAACCGCATCCCGATCAAGAACACCGTCGTGCCCGGGGGCGGGGCGTCGTTGGTCATGCGGGCGGCTCGGCGAGCGGACATGAGACCTCCAGACCATTTTGTAACGTCGTTACGAAACGATGTTATGAAACGATTGCGGACATGGCAAGACCCCGATCCCACACCGAAGACGTCCGTGTCCGGCTCCTCGACGAGGCGGTTCGCATGGTGGCCGCCGACGGCATCGGTGCGCTGTCGGTGCGGGAGGTCGCTCGCGCCGCCGACACCTCCACCACCGCCGTCTACTCGCTGTTCGGCAACAAGGAGGGCCTGTCCCGGGCGATCCTGGTGCGGGCCTTCGATTCGTTCGCGCGGGCCCAGCGGTCCGCGAGCGTCGCCGCAACCGACCCGGCGACGCTCGCCGGACTGGGGGTCGCCTACGTCGGGTGGGCGCTCGAGAATCCGCGCCTCTACGAGCTGATGTTCACCGACGTGCTCGCCGGGGTCGAGCGCACCGAGGAGACCCGCTCGGCCGCGACCCGTGCGATCACGCCGTTGCGCGAGGGAGTCGAGCGAGCCATCTCCTCGGGCGCACTCCGCGCCGCGGACATCGACACCGTCGTCGCATCGTTGTGGGCACAGGTGCACGGGACCGCGACGCTGCTCCTGTCCGGTAACTACCCGGCCGGCGCCGACCCGATGGCCGCGGCGACGGCCATCATCGACGGATGGCGGACTCCTGGTGCCTGACCGGCCGGACGAGGGCACGCGCACCATCGGTACGTCTCGCCTCCTTCGGAGACACCCCACTAGGGTGTCGGTATGGCAGGGCGCAGCATGGATTTCGACCCCATCGCCGAAGCACGGGAGAACTGGACCCAGGCGGGGTGGGGCGAGGTGGCCGACGGCATGGTCGCGGTGACGTCGGTGATGCGCGCCCATCAGATCCTGCTCGCCCGTGTCGAGGCCGCCCTGCGTCCGTTCGATCTCAGCTTCTCCCGCTTCGAACTGCTCCGCCTGCTGGCGTTCTCGCGTCAGGGGTCCTTGCCGATCACCAAGGCCAGTGACCGGCTCCAGGTCCACGTGACCAGCGTGACCCACGCGATTCGTCGCCTCGAGGAGGGCGGGCTCGTCCGCCGCGTCCCGCACCCCACCGATGGACGTACCACGCTCGTCGAGATCACCGACCTCGGCCGCAAGACGGTGGGCGACGCCACGGAGACCCTCAACCGCGAGGTGTTCGGCAACGTCGGCATGTCCGACGACGAGATGACCGGCCTCGTCGGCGCCATCCAGTCACTTCGCAAGCACAACGGGGACTTCTGAAACGGCGCGCGGAATCCGTATGACGTCGTGCCCGGAATCCGGGTTCGACGTCATACGGATTCGCTCAGCTGCTCGGCGTTGGAACCGCGCGGTGATCGTCTGCGTCGAAACCCCATGGACCTCGCCGAACTGWCCGCCCGCCGAGACGGCGTGTTCTCCACCCGCGAAGCGCGTGATTGCGGTGCGAGCTCGTCGACGATCCAACGCAAAGTCGCTGCCGGCGAGTGGAAAGCGGTAGCACGCGGGGTGTACCTCGTCGCCGGGCACCACCGCACAGCCCGGGCTCAAGCCCGCATCGCGGTCCTGTCGGTGCACAACATGGCGGTACTCGGCGGACCAGCGGCCGCCTGGTGGCTCGGACTGCACGACACCGAACCCCGAAAACACCTCGTCTACACCCCGACCCGCGGCAGCGCCCGACGCTCGTCCGCGACCGCGGTGGTCAGGTTCCGGCGACTACACGACGACGACATCACCGAGCATCAAGGTCTCCGAACAACGAGCGCCGCGCTGACCGTCCTCGACGCCTCCCTCGACCTCGGGATCAGCATCCTCGATTCAGCACTACTCAGCACCCGCGTCACCCTCGACGCTCTCCGCGCCGCCCACGACCGCTACCCCAACCGGCACGGAGCACCGCGCGTCGCTGCCTATCTGAAACTCCTCGGCGACGGAGCACGATCGGAAGCCGAACGACTCACCACCGAACTGCTGACCGCCGCTGGGATCTCCGGCTGGATGCCGAACATGCCCGCCTACGGCTACGTCATCGATTTCGCCTTTCCCGACAGGAAGGTCGCAGTCGAAATCGACGGCTTCTCCTTCCACCGTGACGCCGCGGCCTTCCAGCGCGACCGCACCAAGCGCAACCTGCTCACCGCCAACGGATGGACTGTCCTCAACTTCACGTGGACCGACCTCGTCGACCGGCCCGCCCAGGTCGCCGCGGACGTCAGGGCCGTGCTCCGACGAGCGGCCGCCTGAAACGCGTATGACGTTGTGCCCGGAAACCGGGCACAACGTCATACGGATCTCGTGAGGTCGGCGAACGACCTAGTGCAGCGACGTAATGATCGCGCTGAAGTCGAGGTCAGCGTGCTGTTCGGCGAAGCCGCGGTAGAGCTGTGCGGCGTGGGTGCCCAACGGCGCACGGGCGCCGGTGCTGGCGACGGCGTCCATCGCAAGACCGAGGTCCTTGTTCATCAGGGCGGTCGCGAAGCCCGGCTTGAAGTCGTTGTTCGCCGGCGAGGTCGGGACCGGCCCGGGAACGGGGCAGTTGGTCTCGACAGCCCAGCAGTTGCCGGTGGCGCCGGTGATCACGTCGTAGAGCGCCTGGTCGTCGAGGCCCAGCTTCTGGGCGAGCACGAAGGCCTCCCCCACCGCGATCTGCTGGACGGCGAGCACCATGTTGTTGCACACCTTGGCGGCCTGGCCGGCACCCGCGGCACCGCAGTGGATGATCTTGCCCGCCATCGGATCCAGGGTCGTGCGCGCTGCGGCGAAGGCCTCGTCCTCGCCGCCGACCATGAACGCCAGGGTGCCGGCGACGGCACCCTTCACCCCACCCGAGACCGGGGCGTCGACCTGTGCGAAGCCGTGCTCGGTGGCGCGCTGGTGGATGTCCCGCGCGTCGTCGACCGAGATCGTCGACGAGTCGATGAACAGGGCTCCGGTCGGAGTTGCCGGCAGGATCTCGTCATACAGCTTCTTCACGATGCCGCCGTTGGGCAGCATCGTCACCACGACCTCGGCGGCGGACACGGCCTCGATGGCGGCCGGGAAGGTCTCGATGCCGTTGTCCTGCGCGGTCTTCACCGCCTCGGGTACCGGATCGAAACCGCGGACGGTGTGACCGGCTTTCACCAGATTGGCGGCCATCGGGCCACCCATGTTGCCGAGGCCGAGGAAGGCGATCGTCGTCATTGTCTCTGCTTCCTACGAAAGTGGTTGTCTAAAGCGAAGTGTCAGCCCTTCGAGGCTCGTCGCTAACGCTCCTAGCACCTCAGGGGGCGAGGGACCGGTAGCGGGTCGCGATCGAACGGCCGAGCACGACCCGCATGATCTCGTTGGTCCCCTCCAGGATGCGGTGCACACGGAGGTCGCGGACGATTTTCTCGATTCCGTACTCGGTGAGATACCCGTATCCGCCGTGCAGCTGTAGCGCCTGGTCGGCGACCTCGTAGCAGGTGTCGGTGACGAAACGCTTCGCCATCGCGCACTGTTCGACCTTGTCGGGCGCGCCGTCGTCGAGCGCCGTCGCCGCCTGCCACAACATGAGCCGGGACGCCTGCAGCGAGGTGGCCATGTCGGCGAGGGTGAACCGGATGGTCGGCTCGTCGATGAGCGCGTTGCCGAACGCGCGGCGACTCGCGACATAGGCCGCCGCCTTGTCGAAGGCGGCTTGCGCCCCACCGAGCGACGACGCCGCGATGTTGATGCGGCCGCCGTTCAGACCGTTCATGGCGATGCCGAACCCGATGCCCTCGGCGCCGCCGAGGAGGTTGCCCGCGGGCACCCGCACCTCGTCGAGGATGACCTGGGCGGTGGGCTGCGCATGCCAGCCCATCTTGTGCTCCTGGACCCCGAAACTCAGTCCGGGCGAATCCTTCTCGACCAAGAACGTGGAGATGCCCTTGGGTCCGGCGTCACCGGTGCGCGCCATGATGACGTAGAGGTCCGACGACCCGGCCCCGGAGATGAACTGTTTGACCCCGGTGAGCACGTACTCGTCGCCGGACCGCTCGGCACGCGTGGCGAGCGCCGCCGCGTCGGAGCCGGCACCCGGCTCGGTCAGGCAGTAGCTCGCCACCGTCTCCATCGTCGCCAGGCGCGGCACCCACGTCGAACGTTGTTCGTCGGTGCCGTACTCGTCGACCATCCACGTGCACATGTTGTGGATGGACAGGAACGACGCGACGGCCGGATCCGCGTACGCCAGTTGCTCGAAGATGCGCACCCCGTCGAGGCGCCGCAGGCCACTGCCGCCGGCGTCCTCCGAACAGTAGATGGCACCCATCCCGAGTTCCGACGCCTCACGCAACTCGTCGACCGGGAAGTGGTTCGTGGCATCCCATTCGAGCGCGAACGGCGCCAGTTTCTTGGCCGCGAAACCCGCCGCGGTCTCGACGATGACACGTTCGTCACCGTCGAGCCGGGCGAGTGCGGCGTCGGCGAAAGTCGTCAACGCCGATCAGTCCATCGTCGGGATGACGAATTCGGCGCCGTCCTTGATGCCCGACGGCCACCGCGTCGTGACCGTCTTGGTCTTGGTGTAGAACTGGATCGACGCCGGGCCGTGCTGGTTGAGGTCGCCGAAGCCCGAGCGCTTCCATCCGCCGAAGGTGTAGTACGCCACCGGAACCGGGATCGGCACGTTCACGCCGACCATGCCGACGTCGACGCGGGCCGTGAAGTCGCGGGCGGCGTCGCCGTCCTGGGTGAAGATCGCGACACCGTTGCCGTACTGGTGGTCCGACGCCAGCGCGAGGGCCTCCTCGTAGTCGCCGGCACGCACGATCGACAGGACCGGTCCGAAGATCTCCTCGGTGTAGATGGTCATGTCCTTGGTGACGTGGTCGAACAGGGTCGGGCCGATGAAGAAGCCCTTCGAGATGTCCTCGTCGCCGAAGGTCTGCTCGTTGTTGGCGCGCTCACGTCCGTCGATGACGACCTCGGCACCTTCCTCGGCACCCTTGTCGATGAACCCGCGGACCCGCTCGAGGGCGGCGGCGGTGACCAGGGGGCCGTAGTCGGCCTTGGGGTCCAGGCTGTGACCGACGCGCAGTGCGTTGACCCGGTCGATCAGCTTGGCGCGCAACCGGTCTGCGGTCTGCTCGCCGACCGGGACCGCGACGCTGATCGCCATGCAGCGCTCACCGGCGCTGCCGTAGCCCGCACCGATCAGCGCGTCGACGACCTGGTCGAGGTTGGCGTCGGGCATGATGATCGCGTGGTTCTTGGCGCCACCGAAGCACTGTGAGCGCTTCCCGTGGGCGGCCGCGGTCGAGTAGATGTACTGCGCGATGTCGGAGCTGCCGACGAAGCCGAGCGCCTTGACGTCCGGGTGGGTCAGCAGCGCGTCGACCGCTTCCTTGTCGCCGTGGACGACCTGGAACACGCCGTCGGGCAGGCCGGCTTCGGTGAACAGCTCGGCGAGACGCACCGGCACGGACGGATCGCGCTCGCTGGGCTTGAGGATGAAGGCGTTGCCGCACGCGAGCGCGGGCCCGGCCTTCCAGAGCGGGATCATCGCCGGGAAGTTGAACGGGGTGATGCCCGCGACGACCCCGAGCGGCTGACGGATGGAGTGCACGTCGATGCCGCCGCCGGCACCCGCGGTGAACTCACCCTTGATGAGGTGCGGGATGCCGATCGCGAACTCGATTACCTCGACGCCGCGCTGGATGTCGCCGAGCGCGTCGGCGTGGGTCTTGCCGTGCTCGAGCGACAGCGTGGTCGCGAGCTCGTCGGCGTTCTTGTTCACCAGGTCGACGAACCGCATGAGGACACGGGCGCGGCGCTGCGGGTTCCAGGCGGCCCACTCCTTCTGCGCGGCCGATGCGGTCGCGATCGCGGCGGCGACCTCGTCGGTGGACGCCAGCGGAACCTGGGACTGCACGGCGCCGGTGCTCGGATTGAAGACGTCGGCGAAGCGACCGCCCTCGGCGGTGACGCGCTTGCCGTTCAGGTAGTGCGGGATCGAGGAGACAGCAGGAGCGGACACGGAGATCACCTTCGACTTCGTTGGGGGTATGGCCGGTATCACCATATAGTAGGACATCCAAGTATTTCTTCCAACCCCTCGCCACCAGCGATTTCGCGCCGACGAGCCGGTTAGGCTACCCTCGCTTAGCGAAAACGCCGACGTCGAGAGGAGTTCACATGTCGGTCGTCATCCTCTACGGAACCGAAACCGGGAACGGTGAGCTCGTCGCCGACGCCATCGCCGACACGCTGGCCTCCGACCACGATCCGTCGATCTACGACATGAGCGAGTACGCGGTCGAGGACCTCGACCCCGAGGACTTCCTCGTCATCGTGTGCTCGACCTACGGCGAAGGCGAGCTGCCGACCGGTGCCGAGCCCTTCGCCGACGAACTCGAGAGCGTGAACCCGGACCTCACCGGTCTCCGCTTCGCGGTCTTCGGTCTCGGGGACTCGATCTACGACACGTTCAACCGCGGCGGCGAGATCGTCGCCGAGATGCTCACCAAGCGCGGCGCGGTCCAGGTCGGCGAGCACGCCCGCCACGACAACTCCTCGCCCATCAAGCCGGCGAAACAGGCCGCCGAGTGGGCCGAGGGAATCTCCCAGGAGATCTGAGCACGCCTGACGTCGACGCGGCCGGTCAACCCGCTGGTCGCGACGTCGCGCCCGCCGCCGGGCCCGCGTCGGCTGCGGCGGACTCCTCCGCCGCCACGGCCTGCTCGTATCCGCGCACGGCCGACAGCTTCGCGAGTTCGCATACGGCGCGCACCATGATCGCGAGCACGATCCCCAGGAACAGCGCGGTCGGTACCGATACCTTCAGGTTCTCACCGAGCAGCAGCACACCGAGCACCATCGCGACGGCCGGCTCGGCGACGGTCATCGACGGGAACGACGTCTGCAGATCACCGGCCCCGAACCCCATCTGCTGGGCGAGGATGGCGCAGACCACCACCAGCACGAAGAGATAGATCTCGGGGTGGACGAAGGTACGCCAGAAGTGGTGCGTGATCTGGTAGATCACGGTCTTCACCAGCAACGCCGACACGCCGAACAGGATGCCGGCGACGAGCCCGTAGAACAGTGCCTTGTAGTGCGGACTCGAGCGGTGGGCGAGGATCACCAGCGCGACCACGACGCCGATGACCGCTCCCACGGTGCCCCACAGCAGGAGAGCATCGGGGCGTCGCATCGACGGTTCGGGACGCGCCACGATCAGGAACGTCACCACGCACGCGACGAGAACCCCGCCCCAGGCCCACTCGATGCGGGCCGGATGTCGGTGATCGGCCCACGCCTCGAGCGGAAGGGCGAACAGCACGGCGAGGACGACGAGGGGTTGCACGAGGAGGATCGAGCCGAGTCCGAGTGCCGAGGCCTGCAAACCGAAGCCGCACAGCGCGATCGCCGCTCCGGCCCACCATCCCGGGGTGATCGCACCGTTGACCCGGGAGGCGCGCTGGCGCAACACGGTACCGGCGGCGATCAACAACGCGGCCAGCACCGCGAGGAGCGCGGGTACCCAGGTGTGCACGATCCCCAGGGTAACGGCGGTGAGCCGCGGTCGCGGTCCCGGCCGGGGTCGCCCCGGGCGACATCGACGGTGTCGTAACACCAACGGCCTGCCCGGACAACGTAGATTCGAACCCATGCGTTATCGGTCAGATCTGGAACGACTGGCCACCCTCGACGCCGCCGCGATCGAGGTGGCCTGCACCGACTGCACCTCGGTGGGTGAGCTCATCGACTGTGCCGTGGACGAGTACCTGGAGTTCGACGTCGCCGCCGACGAGGCCGAGGCCCGCGGTCACGACGAGCACGCGGCCTACCTCCGCCAGGAGGCCGCCGCCTGGCGCGCGACCGTGCGGGTCCTGCGGATGATCGGCGCCGAGTCGGGGTCCGAATCCCACGCCCGGGACCGTGGCCGGCACGGCGCCGCATGAGCCGGACCCGCACGCTGGTCCTGATGCGGCACGGCAAGTCGGGTTATCCGCCCGCGACGCCCGACCACGACCGTCCGCTGGCCGAGCGCGGCGATCGGCAGGCCGCCCTCGCCGGGCGCTGGATGGCCGATGAGGGCCTGCGGATCGACGCGGTGCTGTGCTCGACATCGACGCGAACGCGCCAGACGCTCGCCCGAACCGGCATCGATGCGCCCGTGACCTTCGTCGAGGACATCTACGGCGGCGCGCCCGAGGAGATCCTGGAGGCCCTCCGCGTCCACGCGCCCGCCGACGCGCGGACGGTCCTCGTCGTCGGCCATGAGCCCGGGATGCCGTCGACCGCACTGACGCTCGATCCGCACGGGTACATCGAACGCTTCCCCACCTCGGCTTATGCGGTCGTCGGCATCTCCCACGAGTGGGACCGGATCGGGATGGCCCCGGACCCCGAAGCCCACCTCGTCGGCGTGCGGATCCCACGCGAGGAGTGACCGATGGCGCACACTGGGACCATGCGTGAGATCCAGCGAACCATCATCGACGCCCTCGCCGTGAAGCCCTCGATCGACCCCGGCGAGGAGGTGGAGCTGCGGGTCGGATTCCTCGTCGACTACCTCCGCGCCACCGGCGCCAAGGGTTACGTACTCGGCATCTCCGGCGGCGTCGACTCCAGCCTGGCCGGGAAGCTCGCCCAGCTCGCCGCCGAACGCATCCGGTCCGACGGCGGTGACGCGACCTTCATGGGCGTGCGGCTGCCCTACCAAGTGCAGCACGACGAGGACGACGCGGCCGCGGCCCTCGAGTTCATCGGCGCCGACGAGGTCGTGACCGTCAACGTGGCACCCGGCGTGGATGCCCTCGACGACGAGATCGAACAGGCCACCGGCACCCGGCTCACCGACTTCACCAAGGGCAACGCCAAGGCGCGGCACCGCATGGTCGCGCAGTACGCCCTCGCCGGTGACCGCGGATTGCTGGTGATCGGCTCCGATCATGCGTCCGAGAACGTCACCGGCTTCTTCACCAAACACGGCGACGGTGCGGCCGACGTGCTGCCGCTTTCCGGCCTGAACAAGCGGCAGGGGCGTGCCCTCCTGCGCCACCTGGATGCGCCGCAGCAGCTGTGGGAGAAGGTCCCGACCGCCGACCTGCTGGACGAGAAGGCCGGACAGACCGACGAGGACGAACTCGGCCTGCGCTACGACGACATCGACGACTACCTCGAGGGGCGCGAGATCCCCGAGGACGCGGCGGAGAAGATCGAGGCGGCCTGGCACCGCAACCGGCACAAGCGCACCACCCCCGTCGAGGTCGACGACACGTGGTGGCGGTCCTAGCGCTGCACCCGGCCGGCGCGTTCGGCGGACCCCGCACGACGGCCTGTCCGCGATTAGGGTGTCGGAGTGTCTGTCTACGCAAACGGATTCGCCCGCGTCGCCGGAGCCGTACCTGTCCTGACGCTCGCCGAACCCGCGGTCAACGCCGCGCGCACCGTCGAACTCGCGACGCAGGCCGCTGACGACGGCGCCTGCCTGGTCGTCTTCCCCGAACTCGGGCTGTGCGGGTACAGCGTCGACGACCTCTTCCACCAGGACGCCCTCCTCGACGGTTGCCGCACCGCGCTCGACGACATCGTGACGGCCAGTGCCGGGCTCAAGCCGGTTCTCTGCGTCGGACTACCGATGCGCGTGGGTGACGGCCTGTACAACTGCGCCGCCGTGATCCACGACGGCGCGGTCCTGGGGGTGGTCCCGAAGTCGTACCTGCCGAACTACCGCGAGTTCTACGAGCAGCGCTTCTTCGCCGCGGCGCGCGACGCGGTCCCCACGACCGTGCGGTTCGGCGACGTCGAGGTCCCGTTCGGTGCCGATCTCGTCTTCGAGGCCCGCGATCTGCCGGGTTTCGCACTGTTCGTCGAGATCTGCGAAGACGGCTGGGTGGCGATCCCACCGAGTACGTGGGCGGCTCTCGGCGGCGCGACCGTGCTGGCCAACCTGTCGGGCAGCCCGGTCACCATCGGCAAGGAGAGCTACCGCACCAACCTGTGCACCGGGCATTCCGCGCGGACCATCTCGGCCCACGTGTACGTCGCTGCCGGGTACGGAGAGTCGACCACCGACCTCGCCTGGGACGGCGATGCCCTCATCACCGAAAACGGTTCGCTCCTCGCCCGCAGTGAACAGTTCGCGACGACCGACCAGATCATCACCGCCGACATCGATCTCGACCGCCTGCGGCAGGAACGCATGCGGATGATCAGCCTCCGGGACCAGGTCGGCGATCACTCCGACCGGTTGAAGTCGTTGCGTCGCATAGGTTTCGACTTCGGAGACCTGCCCGACGACGATGTCGTCCGGCGGGCGGTTCCCCGATTCCCCTATGTCCCAGCGGATTCCGCCGACCGCGACGAACGCTGCGCGGAGGTCCGCTCCATCCAGGTGCAGGGCTTGGCCCAGCGACTACGCTCGACGGGTCTGGAGAAGATCGTCATCGGGGTGTCCGGCGGCCTGGACTCGACACTCGCGCTCCTGGTCGCAGTCGACACCTTCGACCGGCTCGGGTTGCCGCGCACCAACATCCTCGGTTACACGATGCCCGGCTTCGCGACCGGCGGCCCGACGCTGCGGCGCGCCCACGCACTCATGAACTCGCTCGGGGTGAGCGGCGCGGAGATCGACATCCGGCCGTCCTGCGAGCAGATGCTCGCCGACCTCGACCATCCGTACGCGCGCGGCGAGAAGGTCTACGACGTCACCTTCGAGAACGTGCAGGCCGGTGAGCGGACCTCACACCTGTTCCGGCTCGCCAACGCCAACGGCGCCATCGTGCTCGGGACCGGCGATCTCTCCGAACTCGCGCTCGGATGGTGCACCTACGGCGTCGGCGACCAGATGTCGCACTACAACGTCAACGGGTCGGTGCCGAAAACGCTGATCCAGCACCTGATCCGGTGGATGATCACCAGCGGGCACCACACCGCCGAGACCACCGAGACGCTCGTAGAGATCCTCGACGACGTCATCTCTCCCGAACTCGTCCCCGCCGGCGACGACGGCCGGATCCAGAGCACCGAGGACACGGTCGGCCCCTACGAGCTGCACGATTTCTTCCTCTATCACCTGACGCGCTTCGGTTATCGCCCGAGCAAGATCGCCTATCTCGCGCGCCAGGCGTGGGGTGACCGCAGCCGTGGCCCGTGGTCGGATCTGCTGACCGAGGACAAGCGCAACGAGTACGACACCGCGACCATCGAGCACTGGCTCGAGGTGTTCCTGAAGCGGTTCATGGGCAACCAGTTCAAGCGCTCGGCGATGCCCAACGGCCCCAAGATCGGGTCGGGCGGGTCGCTGTCCCCACGCGGCGACTGGCGTTCACCCTCGGATGCGTCGGCGCGGGTCTGGCTGGACCAGCTCGCCGGGGGCTAGTGCGGCGGGTGGTCGCGCCCTGCGCAAGCTCCGGCCGCTCCTCAGTACCTGCGGCCAGGCGGCCGTCGTGGACTACGACAGAACGCTCTTGAGCGTCCACATCTCTGCTCCCTGAGGTGCGAGCGAAGCGAGCCACGAAGGGCTCCGCAACCTGTCTCACCAGGCCCTTCGTGGCTCGTCGCTGGCGCTCCTCGCACCTCAGGGAGCAATGGTTATGTCGTTCTTTCGGGTTAGCGAGCAGGGTGGTCGCGCCCTGCGCAAGCTCCGGCCGCTCCTCGGAGAACACACGTGACCAGGGGTCATGCGGTTCTCTCGCCTCAGTCGCAGGCGGCCAGCAGCTGCTTGATCTCGTCGTCGAAGGCGTTCGCGATGGCCCACGGGTCCGGGGTCTGATCGGTACAGCCGACGATGCCGATGTTGAGGTTGCCGTCGGCGGAGAAGACCGTGATGTTGAGTCCCAGGCCATGCATGATCGGGCCCAGCGGGTAGACGCCGGTCACGCGCGCGCCGAGGAAGTACAGCGGGAAATCCGGGCCGGCGACGTTGGACACCAGGACGTTGAACACCGGCGGATGCGCCGACGCCCAGTTGCGGTCGCCGTAGATCTTCATTGCGGTGGACAGTGTCGTACCGGGAGCGAACTGCGCCCAGGACCGCAGGATGTTCGCGTCGATCTCGGCGTGGTGCTCCTTCGAGGTCCGGCTCAGCTCTGCCTGCTTCCGCAGCCGCGCGACCGGGTCGGGCTCGTCGGAGGACAGCAGGGTGAACATGCCGGTCACCTTGTTGGTGCCCTCGACGACGAGGTCCTTCTCGTCGGCGCCGTGCACCGAGACCGGGACCATCCCCACCAGCGGACGATCGGGGAGCTCGTCGTGGCCGAGCAGGTAGGTGCGCAGCGCCCCGCCGACCATCGCGAGCACGACGTCGTTGAGCTTCACCTCGAAGTGGTCTTTCACCCGCTTCACATCGTCGAGCGAGAGCTGGGTGACGGCGATGCTGCGGTGCGGCGTGATGGGTGCGTTGAACCGAGTCCGCGGGGCGCGAAACGGTGCGGGCATCGCCGAATCCTGTTGTGCCCGACGGAACCAGCCGACGGGCACGCTCAACGTGCGGGGGAGCAGTTTGGCCATGGCGAGGGGCCGCTGCACGAAGTAGTTGACCGCGCCGCCCGCGGCCATCGCGACGCGCGACGACGGGCCGGCCGACTCCCCCACCTTCTCCGCGTCGAGATCCGGCGGTTCGGGCGTGAGCGTGCACATCTGGGCGAGCATCTCGGCGCCCGTCACACCGTCGGTCCCGGCGTGGTGCATGCGCAGCATCGCGCAGACCCGGCCGTCGGCGAGACCCTCGATGATCCACAGCTCCCACAGCGGCTTGCCCCGGTCGAGCGTCTGTCCGGCCAGATGACCGCACAGTTCGGCGACCTCGCCGGCGCCGCCGGGGGCCGGCACGCCGACCCGGTGCACGTGACGCTCGATGTCGAAGTCGTCGTCCTCGATCCACACCGGGTGGTCGATGTTGAACAACGAGTTGTCGAGTTTCCGCCGGAACGCGGGTATGGCAGCGATGCGTCGTTCCATCTCGGCGCGGAGTTTGTCGAAGCGGTAGCCGCCCGGCATGGTGCTCGGATCGATCTCGAACAGACCGATGACATGCATCAGTTGCGAGCGCGTCTCGAGGTAGAGAAACGATGCGTCCAGTCCGCTCAAGCGCTGCATGGGATTCGCCTTCCCTCGACGTCGGGCACCCGACCCCGTGGGCACCCCACGCCATCATGCCGCACGTGACGACCCCGGCGGGGTCGGTTCCGGCACAGCCGTGACGGCGTCGAGATGCCAGATGATCCCGGCTCAGAGCGGCAGCGAGTCGACCATGTCCAGAATGTCCTGTCCATCCGTTTCGAGGACGACGATCATGGCCAGCTCGCGCGACGGGTCGTCGGTGATCTTGAAGACCCCGCGTCCGTTCTCGTCGATCAACCCCGTCCCGTGCCGCCATCGCACCGGCCGCGACGTCTCCGAGGAACGCGAGTACTCCGCGTTCAGCGCATCTCGGGACGCGAACCAGAACACCCCGAAGGGGCGATCGACCGAGCCCGCGGCACATCGGACGACGAACACGGTGCGCACCTGACCCGCTCCGGTCTCCGACGGCCCGACCTCGTCGCGACCGCCGGAGTATCGGCGGATGCACTCGGTGTTCATCCACTGCGCCGCGGTGTCGGGGGCCTGCGGGAGCAGCTCCGGGAACTGCGCCACCAGCGGCGCGAACTCCCCCCAGCTCGCGCCCGTCCGGACCCGCTGCACGGGCCCGGGCTCGGAGTACACACCCGCGCGGATCGCGATGACCCGGTAATCATGTTCTCCGGCAGGCACACTCACGTCCTCGGCGGAGGTCTCGGGTCCCTGGTGGACGACGTAGCCGTCGCCGCGGAGCAGCTGATAGGCCGACGCCCCGGACACCGGGTCCCACGACGCGACCACCCGTCCCGGTCGCGCCTGCAGGGTCAGGCCGCCGGGGGTGTCCGGCGCGTCGGGCGCGGTCACCGACCGGACCACGACGAAGCCGCCGACGGCGACCACCGCGGCGACGAGCACGATCAGCCCGATGAGCCACGGACCCGACTCGAACCGGCGTGGCGAGCGCGGTGTCGTGGTGGGGGACGTCGAGGGTGTCGGCGAGGTCATCAGATCGGCAGCCTTCTCAGGACGTCGCCGGCTGCGGCGGCGGGCTCACCCGGGACGACCACCCACACCACCGAGCGGGCATGGTCGCCGTCGTCGAAGGTGAGGATCGCCTGCCCCTGATCCCGCTGCTTGTCCGACAGGTACAGCGTGCCAGTGTGCCCCTGCGCGGTGGTGTAGTCGACGCCGCGGAGGTCGTGGGCGGTCACCTTCGCCGCCGCGACCGCTTCCTCCGGGGTCTCGTAGGTGTCGACGATCACCTGATACGCCGCCACACCCGGGTCCGACGGCCGCCCGCTGTCGTCGCCGGTCGCGGCGTCGGCGTCGCGGGTACACGACACGGTGCGTTTGCTCGACGAGAACGCGAGATCGCCGTCCTCGCCCCAGCAGCGCATCGCGTCGAAGCCGTTGGTGCTCAGCGGCGTGGCCGGGATCAGGTCGTGGTACAGGTCGGCGATGGGTTGCAGCTCGCCCCACGTCATGAAGACATCGACCTGTTCGGAGTTCCGGGAGAAGTCCGACACCCGGCCGCCGTCGTGCGCCGCGACCTGATACGTGTACATGCCGGGAACCGGCCGGGGCGCCGTGAACTCGGTGGCGGGCCCGGAATAGATCACGTCCTCGTTCTGGGTCACCACGTAGTCGGTGGCCCCGGCCACGCCGTTCCAGGTCAGTTCGACAGCGGTGGTCGTGACCTCCACGTCCGGGGGATCGGGGGTGTCCAGGGAGGTGGCCGACATGCGTGCGAAACCGATTCCGGCGCCGAGGATCCCGGCGACGAGCACCGCCACGATGCCGATCGCGGCGAGGTGGCGAGGCCGACGGACCGAAGTGGGTTGCGTCGCATCGTCATCGGATGGCCAGATCTGCGACGGACCCGGTTGCACAGGCGGTGGCGTGTACCCCGTGCTCCCCGCGACGCCGGCGCCGACGTGCCGGAACCCCGGGCTCGGTTCCGGACCGGCCGGTGCGGGCCCGACGGGGGTCCCGGCCGGGGGCTCCGTCGGGGGCTCGGGCCTGATCGCCGGGCCGATGAGCGTTGCGCGGGAATCGAAGACGTCGGCGAGCGCGGCGGCGAACTCCCCCGCCGTCGGGTGACGACGACCCGGCTCCTTGGCGATCGCCCGCGCGAGCACGGCGTCGACCCCGGCGGGCAGCGCCCGGTTGCGGGCGCTCGCCGACGGGGGCTCGTGGTGCATGTGCGCGGTCATCAGTCCGTGCAGCGACGGTGAATCGAACGGCGGTGCACCGGTGAGGAATTCGTACGCAGTGGCAGCGAGGGAATAGATGTCACTCCGGCCGTCGACGCGCAACCCCTCGATCTGCTCCGGCGAGGCGTAGCGCATGGTCCCGATGGTGATCCCGGTACCGGTCAGGTGGGTCACCTCGTCGAGGACCTGGGCGATGCCGAAGTCGGTGAGTTTGACGGCCTCCGGGGCGCTGTCGGTGGCGCCGTCCGAGCCCGGCGTGATGAGGATGTTGGCCGGTTTGATGTCCCGGTGCATGACGCCACGCCGATGCGCCGCGTCCAGGCCCGCCGCCGCCCCGGCGATGATCGTGCACGCGAGACCGGGGTCGAGCGGCGACTCCCGGGCGAGCATCCGGGCCGCGTCGGTACCCGGCACGTACTCCATCGCGATCCACAGCAACTCGTCGAAGACACCACGGTCGTAGACGGCCACGATGTTGGGATGGTGCAGCGGAGCGACGATGTCGGCTTCGCGTTCGAACCGCGCGCGGAAGACCGGGTCCGCGGCGTGGACCGAGCGGAGCACCTTCAGGGCGTCGGCGCGCGGCAGCCGGGGATGCGCGGCCTGATAGACCTCGCCCATGCCGCCGCGTCCGAGCACGTCGAGGACGCGGTACCCCGCGATCAGGTCCCCTACCTGGTACATGACGTCCTCACCGATCCGTGTGCGGTGGCTGTGCTGGGGACGAATGGTACCGATTGTCGCGAAACGCGGTGGACCACACCGGTGCGGACTCTACGATCGTCGGCGATGGAAACCACCGAGAACCCGACCCCGACGACCGCCGACTTCACCCCGGCAGAGCTCGACGAGGCCTTCGCACAGTTCCAGCGCACGGTCGCCGAGATCGCCGTGAGCCGGGACTGGGATCGCTATGCCGAACTGTTCACCGAAGACGCCGACTACATCGAGCACGCCTTGGGCACCATGCGCGGCCGCGAGGAGATCCGGACCTGGATCTGGCGGACGATGACGTCGTTCCCCGGCAGTCACATGACCGGGTTCCCCTCGCTGTGGCATGTGGTCGACGCGCCGACCGGCCGGGTCATCTGCGAAGTCGACAACCCGATGCGCGATCCGGGCGACTCGACACACATCACCGCCACCAACATCACCATCCTCACCTACGCCGGCGACGGCCGGTGGAGTCGCGAGGAGGACGTCTACAACCCGATGGAGTTCGGGCGCGCGGCGATGCGCTGGTGTGAGAAGGCACGCGAACTGGGCACCATCGACGAGCCGGCCACGGCGTGGATGGAGACGACGGGCGCGATGTTCGCCTCGCGTCCACGTTCCGGTTGAGGGCCTGCCGACCTGCGCGAACACCGGTTCCGGCGTCGCCCGCACCGACGTGACCGACACCACCGGCCGGTTGCGTAACGCGGCGCGCGGGCGTGAACGACACCCAGGCGACGGACTTGGGACACCGGTGTGCGTGCCGTACGCTAGAACTTTGACGAGTGGCGACGGGGCGGCGCGGGGGACCCGGCCCGACACCCCACGGTTCGGTGGGCGGGGTGCGCGCCTCCCCACGACGACGTCGCGAACCACGGTCGTGGCCGCCGGCCACGCACGCGGATCGATCGACACGACGCACGACGACGACACGCAATGACTACACACGCGGACACCGTTCGGAGGACATCTATATGGCACGCGACCTGACGCAACTCGAGCTACTCAAGGAGCTGGCCCCGGTTGCCGAGGACAACGTCAACCGCCACCTCAAGATCGCCAAGGACTGGAACCCGCACGACTACGTGCCGTGGGACGAGGGCCGTAACTTCGCCGCCCTGGGTGGCGTCGACTACGACCCCGAGCAGTCGCAGCTCGACGAGGTCGCCAAGGCCGCGATGATCACGAACCTCCTCACCGAGGACAACCTGCCGTCGTACCACCGTGTCATCGCCGACAACTTCTCGATGGACTCCGCCTGGGGCCACTGGGTCGGTCGCTGGACCGCCGAGGAGAACCGCCACGGCATCGTCATGCGCGACTACCTCGTGGTCACCCGCGGCGTCGATCCCGTCGCCCTCGAAGAGGCGCGGATGATCCACATGACCAATGGTTACGACCCGATGCTGGCCGCCGCCGGACGCGTGGACGAGCTCGAGGAGCACGCCGACGAGCTCGGTCTGCTGCATTCAGTGGCGTACGTGACCTTCCAGGAACTCGCGACCCGCGTCAGCCACCGCAACACCGGCAAGGCGTGCAACGACCCGATCGCCGACAAAATGCTGCAGCGCATCGCGGCCGACGAGAACCTGCACATGATCTTCTACCGCAACATCTGCGGTGCGGGCTTCGACATCTCCCCCGACCAGACGCTGCGCGCCGTCACCGACATCGTGACCAACTTCCAGATGCCCGGCGCCGGTATGCCCAACTTCCGTCGCCACGGCGTGCTCATGGCCAAGCACGGCATCTACGACCTGCGCCAGCACCTCGAAGAGGTCGTCATGCCGGTCCTGCGCAAATGGAACGTCTTCGAACGCGACGACTTCACCAGCGAGGGCGAGAAGACCCGCGAGGAGCTCGCCGCCTTCCTCGAGCAGCTCGAGAAGGACACCATCCGCTTCGAGGAGATGCGCGACCGTTCGCTCGCCCGCGAGGCCAAGAAGCGGGAGCAGCAGGCATCCTGAGCACCCTCATCGACAGCCACCCGGCGCCCTCGACCACCGAAGGCTCGCTTCCCAGCTCCCTGAGGAGCGAGCTTGCGAGCGTCTCGAAGGGACTACGTATCGGGTCCATCGAACTGGCCAGCCCGGTCGTGCTGGCCCCGATGGCCGGTGTCACCAACGTCGCGTTCCGGACGCTGTGCCGCGAACTCGAGCTCGCCCGTACCGGTACCGTCTCCGGGCTGTACGTCTGTGAGATGGTCACGGCCCGCGCGCTCGTGGAACGGCACCCGGTCACGATGCACATGACGACCTTCGGACCCGACGAGAACCCGCGGTCGATGCAGCTCTACACCGTCGACCCGGAGTACACCTACCAGGCCGCGAAGATGATCGTCGACGAGAACCTCGCCGATCACATCGACATGAACTTCGGCTGTCCGGTCCCCAAGGTGACCCGCAAGGGCGGGGGGTCGGCGATCCCCTACAAGCGCACCCTGTTCCGCAAGATCGTCGCGGCGGCCGTCCGTGCCACCGACGGCACCGACATCCCGGTGACGGTCAAGTTCCGGATCGGTATCGACGACGATCACCGCACCCATCTCGACGCCGGCCGGATCGCCGCCGAAGAAGGTGCCGCCGCCGTCGCCCTCCACGCACGCACCGCATCGCAGCGGTACTCCGGTGAGGCCGACTGGGACGAGATCGCCCGCCTCAAGGAGCACGTCACCACCGTGCCGGTGCTCGGCAACGGCGACATCTTCGAACCCGCCGATGCGGTCGCGATGATGCGCCGGACCGGCTGCGACGGCGTCGTCGTCGGCCGCGGTTGCCTCGGCCGGCCCTGGCTGTTCGCCGAACTCGCCGCCGAACTCGGCGGATTCGACGCTCCGGCGCCGCCGAACCTGGGCGAGGTCGCCGACATCATGGTGCGGCACTGCCAGCTCCTCGTCGATCACCACGGCGAGATGAAGGGTTGCCGCGAGATCCGCAAGCACGTCGCCTGGTACCTTCGCGGCTTCCCGGCCGGCTCGGAGATCCGGCGGCGGATGGCGCTGGTCGGCAGCGTCGACGAACTGCGTGAACTGCTCGCCGAGCTGCCGGCCGACGCGCCGTTCCCCTCCGACGGTCACGGCCCGCGCGGCCGGCAGGGTTCGCCGGCGAAGGTCGCGCTTCCGGACGGCTGGCTCGACGACCCCGACGAGGACGTGATCCCCGCAGGCGCCGAGATCATGCACTCCGGCGGTTGAACCGGATTGCGAAAACCGTCACAACCGGCGCCTGGCTGAGACGCTTTCTCAGGTGGGATCAGTACAATTGCGCTTCAGGTCCCGGCCGCCGGGGCCTGAATTCTGTGCGCACCGCGCTGGTCGAGCCCCGATCTGCGGTGACTCCGCGACACGACCACGGGGCATGAGGAACGTGCATTGAGTCGTAGGACACCGGGCCCGGACGACCCCGAGGTGGGCGACGCCGATCGCTCGCGTCGTGGTCGCCGCGCCGGACGCTCCCGCGACGACTTCGAGCCCGTCTCCGGTCCGCACGCACCCGGCCCCACCGACCCGGGCTCCCCTCCCCCGGCGCACCCCAGCCTCCGCGAGCCACGCTCGGCAGATCGGTTCGTGCGGGGACGCACTCGCCTGACGGTCCGCCAGCTCATGGAGCAGATGAACGCGGAGGAGTCGTCGCCGTCGGAGCCGCCCGCCGGCTCCGGCCGGTCCGGCGCCCGCCGCGCGACGCCGCCGCGCCCGGAGTCGCGGACGGGCGAGCCCCCGTCGTCGACCCGCGGGCGGTCCCGACGCCCCGGGCCACCGTTCGGTGGGAATGCCGCGCCACCGTCGGCCCCGGGCGGGCGGGTCCCCGCCGCTCCGCAGCCGGCGCCCGACGACCGCCCGACCACCGTCCATCGTTTCGACAACGACGTCACCCAGAAGATCCCCACCGTCGGCGACGCCGCGCCCGACCTGTCCGATCGCGCGACCGAGAAGCGGGTGATCGAGGAATCCCGCGCCCAGGAGCCGGTCGCCGGCGGCCCGGCCGGACCGTCGGCCCCGCAGCCTCCGCTGGAACGCACACCCGACCTCACCGAGCCCCTCGCCCTGCGTTCGGCGCCTCGTCGCCACCCCGGGCGTGACGAGGACCGGCAGGGCGCGATGCTGCGCAAGACCGCCGCGACCGGACGGATACTGGTCGCCATCGCGTGCGTGCTCGCACTCGTCGGCACCGGCTTCGTCTGGGGTTACCTGCAGTCGTGGAACGGCAACTGGCGCAACGTCACCGCCGTCGACCCCGACGACCAGAACATCCGGAACAAGGACGCCCAGTACGGCGACGAGACCTACCTCATCGTCGGTACCGACACCCGCGGTGGCCAGAACTCCAGGGTTGGCGCCGGCACCACCGCCGACGCCGAGGGCGCCCGTTCGGACACCGTCATCCTGGTGAACATCCCGGCCAACCGCAGTCGCGTCGTCGCGGTGTCGTTCCCGCGCGACCTGCAGGTGGATCAGCCGGCGTGCAACGCGTGGGACAACGAGACCGGTGAGTACGGCGCCGAGATGCCGGCCCAGTCCGGCGTCAAGCTCAACAGCGTCTACTTCTACGGCGGTCCGCAGTGTCTCGTTCGCGTGATCACCGCGATGAGCGGGCTCAACATCAACCACTTCATCGGGATGGACTTCTACGGCTTCGAGAAGGTCGTCCGCGCGATCGGCGGCGTCGAGGTCTGCTCGACGGTCCCGCTCTACGACTACGAGATCGGCCAGATCCTGCGTAAGCCGGGCAAGCAGAAGCTGACCGGCCGGCGCGCACTGAATTACGTTCGTGCCCGCAACATCAGCACGGAGGGCAACGGCGACTACGGCCGGATCAAACGCCAGCAGCTCTTCATGTCGTCGCTGTTGCGGTCGAGCCTGTCGGGCAATGTGCTGTCGAACCCCAACAAACTCAACGGGATCGTCAACACGTTCATCGAATACAGCTACGTCGACGGCGTCGACACCCAGTCGCTCATCAACCTGGCCGAGTCGATGCAGGGCATCGAGGCCGGCCGCGTCTCGTTCCTGACGATCCCGACGTCGGGTACCTCCACCGACGGCGCCAACAACGAGATCCCGCGCACCAGCGACATCGACGCGATCTTCGACGCCATCATCGACGACCTGCCACTCCCCGGCGAGCAGGCGCGCAAGAAGCCGCCGTCGTCGTCGAAGGCGCCGACGAGTCCCGGCGCACCGAGCACCGACTCGAACGCCAGTGCTCCCGGACCCGTGACCGCGACCGCCCAGAACCCCGGCAATGTCGGCGTCCGGGTTCTCAACGGCACGGGCCAGACGGGCCTCGCCACCGAGGTGTCCGAGCAGCTCACGCCGTACGGTTTCGACGTGCGGGGTGTCGCCGATGCGTCGGAGAACCGGGACGACACCGTCGTGCGGTACGGGCCGGGACAGCGCGACGCCGCCGCGACGCTGGCCGAGATGTTCCCGAACGCGAGCATCCAGCTCGACCGCACGGTCAAGTCGGGTGTCGAGCTCATCGTCGGTGCGGATTTCAGCGGCTCCCTGGAGTCGGTACCGGCCTCCGGGGCGACCCTGACGGCGAACCAGCTCGCACCTGCGGAGAACACCGGCAATCTGCCCAACGACCTGGCCATCACGAACGCGGGCGACACCACCTGCACGTGATCTCAGGGTGTCGGTGCACTCGCAGGTGGACGGATCTGCACCCGACGTTCACTGGACGTTCATCGGTCGGAGTCGGCCTGGAGTGATCACGCACGTATCCTGGGACCATGCGTACCGCCTATCAAGAGCAACTCGAGGCGCTGACCTCGGTATTGGGTGAGATGTGCGAGCTCGCCGGCACCGCGATGGCGCGCGCCACGCAGGCACTGCTGCAGGCCGATCTCGCCATCGCCGAAGAGGTCATCGGGGACACCGACCGGATGAGCCGGCTGACGGCTCGCGCGGAGGAACAGTCCTTCGCGCTCCTCGCCCTGCAGGCCCCGGTCGCCGGTGACCTGCGTGGAGTCGTGAGTGGATTCCAGATCGTCGCCGACGCCGATCGGATGGGTGCACTGGCGCTCCACGTCGCCAAGGTCGCCCGCCGCCGGCATCCCGCCAAGGCACTGCCGGAGGAGGTCAACGGCTACTTCGCCGAGATGGGCCGCCTGGCCGTCACCCTGGCCAAGAACGCACATGAGGTCCTCGTGACCAGCGACCCGCAGGCCGCCCTTCGTCTCCAGGAAGACGACGACGCCATGGACGACCTCCACCGCCACCTGTTCACCGTCCTGATGGACCGCGAATGGAAGCACGGCGTCGCCGCCGCGGTGGACGTGACCCTGCTCGGCCGGTACTACGAACGGTTCGCCGACCATGCCGTGCTCATCGGACGCCGCGTGGTGTTCACCGCGACCGGCAAGACCCCGGAGCAGTTCCAGAGCGTGGGGTGATTTCGCTCGCTCGGTGCCGTTCATCGAGCGAGGGCCACACCGAAAAGGACCGAGAATTTAGTTTCCCACACTGATTCTCGGTCTTTTTTCATGTCTGTGAATATCTGAGCCCGAACGGAGTCGGGGAGATTTCACACGCGCCGAGGTCGTCGTTAGGGTGGCGGGCATGGCCCAGCACTATCCGACCGAGCCCGACGTCAATGCGGTGACCGACGAGGCCGCAGAGGCTGCCGCCCACCGCCGCAAGATCCTGGCGTACCTGGGTGTGACCGCGTCGCTGGTCGCCCTGCTGGTGATCCTGCTGCTCAACATGTGACACCCCGACACGACGACCCGACACGACAAGGCCCGCTCCCCCGGGCGGGTGAGCGGGCCCGTTCACGTCGTACGAGTGATCAGCCGAAGCGGCCCGAGATGTAGTCCTCGGTCTCCTTCTTCGTCGGGTTCGAGAACATCGTCTCGGTGTCGTTGATCTCGACGAGCTGTCCGGGCTGGCCGACCGCCTCGAGGTTGAAGAACGCGGTCTGGTCGCTGACGCGAGCGGCCTGCTGCATGTTGTGGGTCACGATGACGATGGTGTACTCCTTCTTGAGTTCACCCATCAGGTCCTCGATGGCCAGCGTCGAGATCGGGTCGAGCGCCGAACACGGCTCGTCCATGAGCAGGACGTCGGGAGAGACCGCGATGGCGCGGGCGATGCACAGACGCTGCTGCTGACCACCCGACAGCCCGCCGCCCGGCTTGTCGAGGCGATCCTTGACCTCTTCCCAGAGGTTGGCGCCGCGCAGGCTCTTCTCGGCGACGTCGTCGAGCTGTGAGCGGTTCCGCACACCCTGCAGACGCAGCCCGGCGACGACGTTGTCGCGGATCGACATCGTCGGGAACGGGTTCGGCCGCTGGAACACCATGCCGATGGTCGCGCGCACGCTCACCGGGTCCACGGTCTTGCCGTAGATGTCCTCGCCGTCGAGCAGCACGCTGCCCTTGGCGTAGGCACCCGGGGTGACCTCGTGCATGCGGTTGAGGGTCCGGAGCACGGTCGACTTACCGCAGCCCGACGGGCCGATGAACGCGGTGATGCAGCGCGGCGGCACCTCGAGGGTGACGTCCTTGACCGCGTGGAAGTCGCCGTAATAGATGTTCAGGTCTTTGATGTCGAGGCGCTTTGCCATGTCATTGGTCCGTTCTGGAAAAGATGACCCGAGAAGGGTGGGAGGTCAGGAAGTCTTGGGGGCGAAGATCTTCGACACCGCCTTGGCGCCGAAGTAGACGATGGCAACGAGGATCACCAATGTCAGCGCCGCGCCCCATACCTGATCGAAGGCGCCCGGTCCGTTGTTGTACTGCTGCACCATCATCAGCGGCAGCGACTGCTGGTTGCCGTCGAAGGGATTCCAATTCATCGCGCGGGTGGCACCGACGAGGATGAGGACCGGCGCCGATTCGCCCATGACCCGGGCGATGGCCAGCATCACGCCGGTGACGATGCCCGACAGGGCCGTCGGCAGGACGATCTTCACGATCGTCTTCCACTTCGGGATACCCAGGGCGTACGACGCCTCGCGAAGGTCCTGCGGGACGATCTTCAACATCTCTTCGGTGGCGCGCACCACGAGCGGGACCATCAGCAACACCAGCGCGATCGCGACCACGAATCCCGAGCGGGGCAATCCGAGGGTGGTGCGCCACACCGCGTAGACGAACAACGCGGCGACGATCGAGGGCACACCCGAGAGGATGTCGACCATGAACGTGGTGACACGCGCGAGGAGCGATTTCTTCGTCGCGTACTCCACCAGATAGATGGCGACGAAGATGCCGAGCGGGATGGAGATGACCGCCGCGAGGGCGGTCTGCATCAGCGTGCCGACGATCGCATTGGCGGCGCCGCCGCGTCGCTCGGCCTGGGTCCACCAGTCGATGTCGATGATCGCGCCGATACCGCGCGACACCAGCGTGAAGACCAGCCAGAGCAGGGGAACCAGCGCCAGCAGGAGGGCGGCCATGACGGCGACGCGCACGGTCCCGTCGGTGAATCGCCGGCGCCCGGACATCGGGGTGAAGCCAGAAGGCTTCTTGACCGGATCGGCGGCGGAAGATGTCGTGGTCACAGACATGGTCACTTCTTTCCGGCGACGACCGCGCGGGCGGCGGCGTTGACGATGAAGGTCAGGACGAACAGGGTCAGGCCGGCCGAGATGTAGGCGCCGGTCTTGGCCGGGGAGTCGAACTCCGCCGCGTTGTTGGCGATCTTCGTCGCGAAGGTCTCGCCGCTCTCCATGAGGTTGAAGTTCATGGGGCCGACGGTCGAGATGATGAGCAGCAGCGCCATCGTCTCACCGAGCGCGCGTCCCAGGCCGAGCATCGAACCGGAGATGTAGCCGGAGAACCCGAACGGCAGCACGGCGACCTTCACGACCTCGAACTTGGTGGCGCCCAACGCCAGTGCCGCCTCGCGGTGGCCCTTCGGGGTCTGCATGAAGACCTCGCGGGTCACGGCGGTGATGATCGGCAGGATCATGACGGCGAGCACGATGCCCGCGGTCAGGAGCGTTCCGCCGGTGCTCATGTTGGCGACCTGAGTGGGTTCCTGGAAGAACGGCAGGAAGCCGAGATTGCCGACGAGCCACTCGTTGACCGGCACCAGCGCCGGGCCGAGCACGAGGATGCCCCAGAGGCCGTACACGATCGAGGGGACCGCGGCGAGGAGGTCGACGGTGTAGGTGATCGGTCCGACGAACCGCTTCGGCGCGTATTCGGTCAGGAAGATCGAGATACCGAGCGCGACCGGCATGGCGATCAGCAGCGCGATGACCGACACCACGACTGTCGCGTAGAAGAGCTGCGGGATTCCGAAGGCGAGCTGATCACCGCTGGTGATCCACTGGCCGGTGTAGGTGAAGAAGTTCTCCTCGTTCTTCGCCAGCGACGGGATCGCCTGCGCCAGAAGGAAGAGTGCGATGAGCCCGATGACGATCGAGACCACGAAACCCGAGCCGACGGCCAGGGTGCGGAACACCCGGTCGGCGACGCGGTGATGCGCGGCCGAATGAAGCGAGGATTCGGGCTGGTCGGGCGATGACCCGGTGGGGCGGAACTCGCCGGTGTCCGGCGGAGTCGTGCCACCCTCTTTGCTCAGCGAGGTCATGCGTCCTTCTTGTGATTCGGCTCTGGTCATTGAGTCACTTCCCGCCGTCTCGTGGACACGCGAAATGTCGTGTCAGTGTGTCAACCACATCCGCGGGGCCGCAACCGAGGCGGCCCCGCGCACGCGATCTGAGGGGATTGATCAGGCGTTCCCGGACCCACCCGACAGCGAGTCGATGGTTCCCTGCAGCTTGGTCTTGTAGGCGTCGGGGACCGGCACGTAGCCGATTTCCTCGAGACCGGCCTGGCCGTCGTTCAGGACCGCGGTGAACGCGTCCTTCAGCGTCTGGCTGGTGGCCTCGTCCTCGTAGCCCGCGGAGCAGACGATCGAGTACGGGGTGAGCAGCAGCGGGTACGCACCCGGGGCCTTCGAGGCGAACAGCGCGTCGGTGTCGACGACGAGGTCCTTGCTGGCCGGATCGGCGAAGGCCAGCGACTCGAGCGCGTTGCCCGCGCTCTCCGCGTTCAATTCGACCGGGCCGGCACCGAAGTCGACCTGGGCGACACCGAGATCGTTCTCGGTGGCGAAGCCCCACTCGACGTAGGTGATCGAACCCGGGGTCTTCTTGACGGTGTCGCCGACGCCGGTCGACTTCGAGGCACCGGAACCGACACCCTTGGGTGCGAATTCCTTGCTGTGCTCGTACGGCCAGTCAGCGGGGGCCGAGTTCTCCAGGAAGCGCTGGAAGTTGTCGGTGGTGCCCGAGCTGTCCGAGCGGTACACCGGCACGATGTCGGTGGTGGGCAGCGTCACGCCGGGGTTCAGCGCGGCGATCTTGGGATCGTTCCAGGTGGTGATCTTGCCGTTGAAGATCTGCGCGATGACGCTGGGGTTGAGCTTGAGGTCCTCGACACCGTCGAGGTTGTAGGCGACCGCGACGGGGCCGACGACCAGCGGGAGGTGCCAGGGGGCGTTGCCGTTGCAACGTGCGGTGGCGTCGGTGACCTCGTCGTCCTTGAGGGCCGAGTCCGAGCCGGCGAAGTCGACGTCGCCCGCGATGAACTTCTTGATGCCGTCGCCCGAGCCGCTGCCGGTGTAGTCGAGCACGATGTCGCTGTTGTCGGTGAGGACCTGGCTGAAGTGCTCCATGGCCTTCTGCTGCGCGGTCGAGCCCTCGCCGCTGACAGTCTGTTCGCTTCCCCCACCGCCGCACGCCGTGACGAGTGTCAGTGCCGCGATCGCCGACACCGACGCCAGGGCGCCGTTCCGATTGATTTTCACCGCTGGTGTTGCCTTTCCGTTCGCGTTCCCCGCACCGACTGGCGTCGGCTCCGGAGTGTCCGAGTGGAAAGCTATGGGGGCGTGGTGGACTGATCCCCTCCAAAAGATGAACG
This sequence comes from Gordonia sp. UCD-TK1, assembly GCF_001691435.1. Taxonomy (NCBI): domain Bacteria; kingdom Bacillati; phylum Actinomycetota; class Actinomycetes; order Mycobacteriales; family Gordoniaceae; genus Gordonia; species Gordonia sp. UCD-TK1. Next base: position 168,034 of record NZ_LZMP01000006.1, read on the forward strand.
ACAGGTGAACTGGCCAAGGCAGACGGGGTGCGACCTGCCCAGGCGTGATCGTACGTGATCTGCGTAACCCGACATTCGAGACTTAGGCAAGCCTTGCTATAGTTCTGCGGATCGCACTCATGGCAACGCCTTCACCAACCCCGGATTCGACCCCCCGGCACGTCGACCCCCCCGGCACCCCGACCCGGCGGGCTCCGGCGTATCCGAAGCGCGGCGATCGACCGGTTGCACGGACACAACCGGGCGGCGCTCGTCATCGGCCCCCTGGCTCTACCGTCCCGCGCGGTCGCCGCCGAACGGATCGTCCGGCTCGCGCGAATCGGTCCACACACCCGGGTCGGGCTCCTGCCCTCGCCGCACCGGCGACACTGGGTCTTCGATCCGGACGCGGCGGCCGACGCGGTCATCGCCGCACCACCCCCGGCGGCGGGTGCCGATCCGGCCCGCCTGTTCGAGGCCCTGTACTCGCTGCCACACCGTCCGCTTCGGATCGTGCTGGCCGGTGATCACCTCGCGCTGGACTACGACCACGGACTCGGCGACCTCACGCTGCTGAATCTGATCGTCGACGTGATCGTCGGCGCGGTCGACCCGTCGGGGTTGCCGCCCCGGGGCCCCGCCGTCCCCCCACTGCTCGTCGCGGCGGCGGCCACCGTGGCCGATCCACGACGAGCCCTGGCGCTCTTGCGTTTCCGGCGACACCGCGAAATAGTCCAGCCGGTGCCTGCGCGGCGACCGGTGCCTCCCCGACGACCGGCGGCCGCGAATGTCCACATCCCGGCCGACGACGTCGAAGCGATCCGGTCCGGCCGGGCGGCGTCGATGCCGGGAACCGGCCTGTTCGCCGTCTACACGGTCGCCCTGGTCGCCGCACTGACCGAGGCCGGCGTGGCGCTCAACCCGATGGTCACGCTGCCCTTCGACGCGCGCCATCACCTGCCGACGTCGATGCGGACCTACGCCAATTTCTCTGCAGGACTGAGCTTTCCGGTGTCCGACACCACGTCGGCGGCCGCCCTGCAACGGGAGATGACCGCGTCGGCCCGGATGGGCCGGCCGGCYGCCAACCTGGCGCTCGCCACCGTCAAGACCCTGCGCCGTGCCCGCACGGGCGGATCGGCTTCGCCGGCCCCGTGCGTCCCCGCCGAGGGCCCGGTCCATGCAGAGCTGCTCCATTCGAGTGTCGGTCACCTGCCCGGCCGCCGACGCGGCTGGCAGTGGTCCGACCCGGCGCGTGCCACCGTCATCGCCGTGGCCACGCCACCGTCGGCGGCCGGTATCACGGTCACGACCGGATTCGTGGACGGCGGGATCTCCATGACCGCCGCATTCCGCGACGACGTCTTCGACCCGGCCCGTATCCGCGCGGCCATGGATGCCGTCGCGGGGCACGCCGCCCGGATCGTCGGGGTGCCCTGACGCCCTCCGGTCCCCCGCCTCATCAGCGAACCCCATCCGACCCCGAGCTATCGAAGGCCGAAAAACGTGCTGTCCTCCCATCCTGTCGAGCCACTGGCCGACCCGGTGACCCCAGTCCCCGTCGCGGCCGTGCACGCTGATCCGGTCCCCGACGATGCAGTCCGGACAGAGCCGACCCTCTCGGTGATCGTCTGCTGCTACACGGAGCGTCGACGTCGGCTGCTCGACGCCGCGATCGCCGAGGTCCGCGCGCAACTGGGTCCCGCCGACGAACTGCGCGAGGGCGCCGGGCGACCGGTGTTCTGTTTCACCGGCGCGGGCGCATCCGCGCTCACCTTCGTGCCATTCGCCGATCGCATCGGCGAACTCGACGCCATCGGTTCGGTTTTCGCGTTCGCGCCACATGGCCTGGACACCCGCGGCATCCCCGACTGGACGGTCGACGCCGCCGTCCGGCGTCACCTCCGCGACCTACGTCGTATCCAGCCGGAGGGGCCTTACATCCTCGTGGGCCATTCGCTGGGCGGGTTCATCGCCCTGGAGACCGCGCGACGCCTCGAGGCCGACGGGCACCGTGTCGATCTGGTCGTCGTGGTGGACACGTTCGTCCCACCGCGGGTGCTGCATCGCGCCAAGCGCGCCGACCCGTCTCTCACGACGACCACCACATATGAACCGCTACCCCGAAAAGAACTGTGGCGCCGACGAATTCGTGTTCCACTCGCAGGTGTGGTGAGAACCTCGCCGACCGCCGACGCGCAGGCACTCGAGGAACTCGGTGTCCGGGTGGCGCGGCTGCACCGCCCCCGCCCGTACACCGGTCGCGCACTCGTGGTGCAGGGCAGCGAGAATCGTGACGACCCGTCGGTGTGGCGGCGGCACATCGTGACCGGGGACGTCGACGTCCTCCGTCTCGAGTGCAATCACCTGTCCGTGGTTCGCGAGCCCCACATCGGCGACGTCGTCGACGCCATCGGCGCCGCACTCGGGCAGCCTCAGCCGTAGGCGACGTCGACGGCGTATCGGGTGAACCCGAGGCGCTCGTAGGTGTGCAGCGCGGCGACGTTGTCACCCTCCACGTAGAGGTTGATCTCCGAGACGCCCTCGCGCGCAAGATGATGCAGGCCGGCGAGCGTCAACAACCGACCCAGTCCGCGACCCTGCGCCGCAGGATCGACGCCGACGATGTACACCTCGCCGAGGTCCGCGTCGTGCCGCTTCGTCCAGTGGAACCCGAGGAGCTTGCCATCTCCCCCGCCCGATCCGTCGCCGGCACGGTCGAAGGCGAGGAACAAACCCGCCGGATCGAACCAGTCGGCGGCAACCCGTTCACGGATCTGCTCCGGCGACCAGCCACCCTGCTCGGGATGCCAGTCGAAGGCCGCGTTGTTCACCCGCAGGATCTCGGCGTCATCGGCCGGTCCGGCATAGGTCCGCAGGTCGACCGTCGGGTCGACGACGAGTTCGGGGAGTTCGTGGCCGGGCCCGACCGGCCGGCGCAGTTGCAGTAGTTCGCGACGTTTCGTCAGCCCCATCGCCGCAGCGAGCGCCACCGCGCCAGGCAGGTCACCGTGTGCCCACACCCGGACCCCGGACCCCGTTTCGGGCGCGGACGCCGCCGCGAACGACGCGTCGAGCAGCGCCCGGCCGTGTCCCTCCCGGCGGTGCGCCGGGTCGACGACCGCCTCGATCATCGCCGGCTCGCCGTCGCGACCGGGGACGATGACGGCGTACCCGGCCTTCGACCAGACGTGCACGATCGGTGAACCCTCGGGGGCGTCGATCGCGGTGACCGCCCCCTCCGAGAGCGGGGCGACACCATCGGCGGCGTTCGCCTCGCGCACCAGCCGGTGAGCGAAATCAGCGACGTCGTCGGGCAGTGCGCCTCGACGCACCTGCGGGTCCTCAGTTCCCGGCACTGGCACTGAACTCCTCGTCGAACGGATCGGGACCGTCGAGCGCGTCGTCGAAGTCATCGGTGTCGACCGCATCGGGACCGGATGCGTCCTCGGACAGGTCGGCGTCGGCCGCGGGCGCCCGGCCACGCGTCGGACGGACTGCCTTGTATCCGACGTTGCGGACGGTCCCGATCAGCGACTCGTGCTCGCTGCCGAGTTTGGCGCGGAGTCGACGGACGTGGACGTCGACGGTGCGGGTGCCACCGAAGAAGTCGTACCCCCACACCTCCTGGAGCAGCTGGGCGCGCGTGAACACGCGACCCGCGTTCTGCGCCAGATACTTCAGGAGCTCGAACTCCTTGTAGGTCAGGTCGAGCGGACGTCCGCGCAGGCGTGCGGTGTAGGTCCCCTCGTCGATGACGAGTTCCCCCAGCGTGACCTTGCCCGAGGACTCCTCCGCAGCAACCCCGCGGGTACGGACCACGAGCAGGCGCAACCGGGCGTCGAGCTCGGCCGGACCGGTACCCGGCAGCAGGAATTCGTCGATGCCCCAGTCCGCGTTGACCGCGACCAGCCCGCCCTCGGTCAGCACCGCTGCGACCGGCACCGAGGAGCCGGTGCTGCCCAACAGGCGGCACAGCCCGCGGGCCGCCGCCAGATCGGCGCGGGCATCGACCAGCGCCACATCGGCGTTCCCCGCCTCCATGAGTGACGACACCTCGGTCGGAGCGGTCCGCACCGTGTGCGCGAGCAGCGACAACGACGGCAAGACCGACTCCGGATTCGGGTCGGCCGTCAACAACAAGAGATCCACCCAGCACTCCGATCTCGTTCGTCCCCGTCCCGGACCATCCAGATCGCTCACCACGACGTGAACGCCACCCGCGCGTAGCTCGGCGATTGTTTACGCCGCCTTACCAACGTGTGCGAGATAGGTGACAGAATAGCGCCACCGGCGCGCTCACCTGTTAACAAGGCGACCACGACCGCCGGATGACCACGACGGGGAGGGTGATCGGCCGAGCATGCCGCGCATCCGGAAAGTGCTTGTCATCGGTGTGGTCGCCGCCCTGGCCGCCGCGGGGGTCGCGCTCGGCGTCGACGTCGGGGCCGCCGTTCGCGGGGAGCATCAGTTCTCCCGCGCCCTCGCCCAATCCCCCCGCGTGACATTCGATCCCGAGGTCACCATCGCGGGTTTCCCGTTCACCTCGCAGTCGTCCGCCGGTCACTTCGACGGGGCCACGATCGCCGCCCGCGGCGTCGAACTACCCGGATGTCCGCCCGCCCGCGGCGTCTGCCGCGGTGAGCTGGGTGCTTCTCTCGGCCCGTTCGACGTGGCCGACGGCAGCGGATTCTCGGCGAGTGATGTTCTCCACACCTCCTCGATCTCGGCGTACACCCGCCTCGATGCCGTCACCCTGGCCCGGTATCTGCGCATCGTCGACCTGACCGTCAGCACCCCGGGACCGGACGACACGGCCGGCGCGGGCGGGCCCCAGGACGGCATCGTCAGTCGCGAGAGCGGCGTGGTGCTCACCGGCACGGTCGCACTGCCGCCGGGCGACGGGCTCGATCCTGCCGACCCGCCGTCGGCGTCGTCCTACGACCGCCCCAAGGTGCGGGTGAGTGTGTCCGTCGACCTCTCCGTCGTCGACGGCGCACTGGACATCCGGGCGACCGGCTTCTACACCGGCCCCGAACGCCACGTCGACGCCGAGGTCCCGGCGGAATTCCGCGCCGCGGTGCTTGATCGGTTCAGCCTGACGCTCCCGCGCCTGCCGATGGCCTGGGATGTCGAACCCGATCGCGCGGAGAGTTTCGGCGGGGACGTCCAACTGGTCGGCGACTCCGGTCCGGCATCGGTGCGCCTCGACCGCTTCTGAGCAGTTCAGACCGTGTTCTCCCGGCCTCGGCGGCAAAGCACCCCGGCCGTTGGGGGCTCGATCGGCTCTGTTGTACCCTCGTGGGCATGCAGCAGCGCCGTGAGTACTTGCTCACACGACGCCGGGCGATCGACTTCTGTCGTGTCGCCGACTGCTGTTGTCGCACTCGCCGTTGACGGTGTGACCAACCCGTGCTGCGTGAGCAGCCGGTCCGCCCACACCGTCGATGAGAACGGGGGCGTCTCCACCGAGGTCTGCGACCTCGTTCCCATGCGCCGTCACCCGTGCTCATCTCCCCGAGACGCGGGCATCCTTCTCGCGCCTCACCGTCTCCACCATCTCCATCTGTTCGACGACCATCACCGATCCACTCCGAAAGGACACCGCCATGGCACGTTCCGACGTCCTGGTCAGCACCGAATGGGCTGAGCAGAACCTCAATGCCGACAAGACCGTCTTCGTCGAGGTCGACGAGGACACCTCGGCCTACGACGGCGGGCACATCGCCGGCGCCGTCAAGCTCGACTGGAAGACCGACCTGCAGGATCCGGTCCGCCGCGACTTCGTCGATGCCGAACAGTTCGGCAAGCTGCTCTCTGAGCGCGGGATCGCGAACGACGACACCGTGATCCTCTACGGCGGCAACAACAACTGGTTCGCCGCCTACGCCTACTGGTACTTCAAGCTGTACGGCCACAACGACGTCAAGCTCCTCGACGGCGGCCGCAAGAAGTGGGAGCTCGACGGTCGCCCGCTGTCCAGCGACGCCGTCAGCCGTCCCGCCACGACCTACAAGGCCGGCGAGCCGGATGTCAGCATCCGCGCGTTCCGCGATGAGGTCGTCGACGCCATCGGCACCAAGAACCTCGTCGACGTGCGCAGCCCGGACGAGTTCTCCGGCAAGATCCTCGCGCCGGCCCACCTCCCGCAGGAGCAGAGCCAGCGTCCCGGTCACATCCCGAGCGCGATCAACGTGCCGTGGAGCAAGGCCGCCAACGAGGACGGCACCTTCAAGTCCGACGAGGAGCTCAAGGAGCTCTACGGCGAGGCGGGACTCGACGGCTCGAAGGACACCATCGCGTACTGCCGCATCGGCGAGCGGTCGAGCCACACCTGGTTCGTGCTGAAGGAACTGCTCGGCCAGCAGAACGTCAAGAACTACGACGGCAGCTGGACCGAGTACGGCTCGCTGATCGGCGTCCCGATCGAACTCGGAGAAGGAAAGTAAGAGATATGTGTGCTGCACCCAAGCAGGGACAGAAGCTGCCCGCTGGCGTCGACGTGGAGAAGGAGACCGTCCTGACCGGACAGGTCACCGACGGCTCGGGTTCGCCCGTCGCCGGCGCCTTCGTGCGTCTGCTCGACTCGACCGGTGAGTTCACCGCCGAGGTCGTGGCATCGCCCACCGGCGACTTCCGTTTCTTCGCCGCCCCCGGCACCTGGACGCTGCGCGCCCTGTCCGCGGTGGGCAACGGCGACGTGACGATCAGCCCCGAGGGCCCCGGCATCCACGAGAAGGACATCACCGTCTCGAAGTGACGCCACGCTCGACCCGGCAGCCCGGTCACCGCACCCGCGGTGACCGGGCTGTCTCGTTCTCACCGCCCTGAGGAGGGAGCCCGCGACCGTCACCGCCCCCTGAGGAGGGAGCCTGCGACCGCCACCGCCGCCCCCTGAGGAGGGAGCCTGCGACCGTCACGAAGGGCCCACCCCTCGACGGCGCCCTGACCACGCCGGGGTTAGAATTTCCCTCGTGGTCCTCTTCTTCGAAATCCTGCTGATCCTGGCCGCCGTGCTGATCACCTGGTTCGGTGTCTACACCCTGTACCGTCTGGTGACCGACGAGTCGTGACGTCCTCACCCGGAGATCCGGCCGCGGACGGCCCCGCCGGCGCGGAGTCATCTGGTGACGGGTTCGCCGCCGACGCCCGCCGGTCGGGCGACGAGGCGATCAGTCAGGCCGAGGCCCGGGCGGTGGAGTCCGGCAGCCGTGAACGCAACGTCCCCACATGGGATGATCTGCCGCTCCCGGCCGACACCGCGAACCTCCGCCTCGGCGCGGACCTGCATCCCGGTCTCCTCGCACTCCTGCCGCTCGTCGGCGTATGGCGTGGCGAGGGCGAAGGCCACGATCCCCAGTCGGACACCGACTATCACTTCGCTCAGCAGATCGTCGTGTCCCACGATGGCCAGAACTTCCTCACCTGGGAGTCCCGCTCGTGGGTGATCGACGACGACGCTGCCTACCAGCGGCCCGACCTCCGCGAGTCCGGGTTCTGGCGGATCGGTGAGGACGACACCATCGAATTGCTCCTCGCCCACGCCGAGGGCTCGATCGAACTCTTCTACGGCACTCCCCTGAACCAGACCACCTGGGAACTCGCCACCGACGTCGTCATCAAGGCCGAATCAGGTCAACGCACCGGTGGCGCCAAACGCCTGTACGGACTCGTCGCCGACGGCGACCTCGCCTACGTCGAGGAGCGCGTCGACGCCGACGGGGACCTCACCCCGCGGCTCTCCGCCAAGCTGCGCCGCCACGTCGGCTGACCCACCTCATCGACGGAACCCGCGGCAGGGACGCGCGCCCTGCTCCCGGCGGCTCGCACATTCGCCCCGCTCGCTTCGCTCCCGGCGGCTCGCACATTCGCCCCGCTCGCTTCGCTCCCGGCGGCTCGGCCGCCGATCCGAGAACGCAAGGTACAGATTGCGTTTCGGCAGCGCGCTGTACACCGGCGCGCCGAGCATGATGACGACCGAACCGTAGGCGGTGACCTCCCCCGGCCGACCCGCCCAACCGGGATGCACGGTTCCCGACCTCGACATGTACGGGGCGTGCCCGGCCGTGCCGCCACCCCGGCGACCGACGACCGAGAACACCTCGGCGCGGGCGGACTGCGGGGAGAGTTCGAAGACGGCACGCTCACCCGGTGGGCATTCGACGAAGGTGAACTCCGTGCCGGACCGATGGACCACCCCGATCCAGTCGCTGCCCGAGTTGCGTACGACGAGCGTCGAACCGCCCGTGCGGTACTGGTACGAGACACCGGCCGCCGCGGCATCGAGCATGTGCCGACCGGAGACACCGCCGCTCCACTCCGCGCTCCACGGGGTGAGATATCGCTGGTCGAGGAACTCGCGGCGGGTGGGGATCGGAACCGTCACCGGCATCACCCGCCCGTCGCGCACCCACACCGCGCCGTACAGAACCGGCCGGCCGTCCGCGGTGCGGGGGGCCTGGAGGTAGGTGAGCGAATCCGCCTCCGGCAGAGCGATTTCCGAACCGGGATTCAAGAGTTCGACATACGACCGGCCATCCGCGAGCAGGACCACGGCAGCCACGTCGTAAACACCGCGGTTGTGGACGGCGATACGGTCACCGGCCTCCCGCGACAGGTCCTCGGCGTGGAACAGGCCGGCGGTGTGCGGGTCGGCGAACGCGAATCGGGGTGCCGACGCCGTCCCGAAGTCCGGGTCGCCCGGGGTCCAGTAGATCTCGCCCACCACCGGTTCGATGCGATCGCGATCCTGCGTCCCGACCGCCGCGGCGACATGCATGGTCACCATCTCTTCTTCTCCCTCTCGACGCCCCGGCGGGCGCCGTGGACTGTGCTGTGCTCCCAGTCCAGCGGTTTCACGCCGCGGTTTCGCGAGTACTGCGCTACGCGAATCTCGTAGCGCTGACCTACCTGCGCCCGGATCGGTTTCGGATGGAACCGGGACGCAGATCGAGTCGACGCAGCAGCTGTGCGTTCAGCGCCACGACCACCGTCGAGGCGGACATCAGGATCGCGCCGACGCTCATCGGCAGGACGAACCCGATCGGCGCCAGGATCCCGGCCGCCAACGGCACCGAGATGAGGTTGTAACCCGCTGCCCACCAAAGGTTCTGCGCCATCTTCCGATAGCCGGCACGCGACAGCTCGATGACCGACAGGACCGATCGCGGATCAGAGGAGGCGAGGATGACGCCGGCCGAGCCGATGGCCACGTCGGTGCCGGCACCGATCGCGATCCCGACGTCGGCATGCGCGAGTGCGGGGGCGTCGTTGACGCCGTCGCCGACCATCGCGACACGACGACCTTCGTGCTGCAGGTCCGCGACGATGGCGGCCTTGTCCTCGGGCCGGACCCCGGCGTACACCCGGTCGATGCCCAACCGGCCGGCGACATCGTCGGCGACCGCCTGCGCGTCGCCGGTGATCATCACGACCTGCACGTCGAGAGCGTGGAGTTCGTCCACGGCCACACGCGACTCCGGACGGACCTCGTCGGCGAGCCGGAACGCCCCCACGACACGATCGTCGACGAGCACGTGCAGGATGATCGCCCCCTGCTCCCGCCACGACGACGCGACGGGCAGTTCGTCGAGGCCGTGCTCGGCGAGCAGGTTGGGTCCACCCACCCGGACCCCGTGGCCGTCGACGGATGCAGACACCCCCACCGCAGGCGACGAGGAGAAGGCCTGTGCGACGGGCAGATCGATTCCCTCATCTCGAGCGGCCCGCACGATCGCCGAGGCAAGCGGATGCTCACTGCCCGTCTCCGCGGCGGCCGCGAGGGTCAGCACTCGACGCCGGTCCTGCCCGGGGGCCGGTTCGAGCTCGAGGACGGTCGGTTCTCCCTTCGTCAGGGTGCCGGTCTTGTCGAAGAGCACGGCGTCGACGTTGCGCATCGACTCGAGGGCGAGCCTGTCCTTGATCAGGACCCCGGCACGCGCGGCCCGTTCTGTCGCGATGGAGACGACGAGCGGGATCGCGAGCCCCAACGCGTGGGGGCATGCGATGACCAGCACCGTGATCACGCGAACGACGGCCTCGTCGGGCGATCCGACCGCGGTCCAGGCGATCGCGGTGAGCACCGCGGCGCCGAGTGCGAACCAGAACAGCCACCCGGCCGCGGTATCGGCGAGTCGCTGGGCCCGTGACGACGATGCCTGCGCATCGGCGACGAGGCGTCCGATCCCGGCCAGCGCGGTGTCGTCGCCGGTCGCGGTCACGCGGACCCGCAGTCCGGAATCAGTCGCGACGGTGCCGGCGACCACGACGTCACCGACCTCCCGCCGAACGGGTGCCGACTCCCCGGTGACCATCGACTCGTCCATGCTCGCCGAACCGTCGACGATGGCGCCGTCGGCGGGCACGGACCCGCCGGGCCGGACGACGACCACGTCGCCGACGACCAGTTCGTCGGGAGATACCGAGATGATGTCGCTGCCCACGACCTTCTCGGCCTCGTCCGGGAGGAGCGCGGCGAGTGAGTCGAGAGCCGATGTCGTCCGGGCCAGCGAGCGCATCTCGATCCAGTGGCCGAGCAGCATGATCACGACGAGCAGTGCCAGCTCCCACCAGAAGTTCAGGTGGTGGTCGAACAGGTGCAGCGTCGAACCCCAGGAGGCGACGAAGGCGACGGTGAGCGCGAGGGAGATCAGAAGCATCATCCCCGGGCGACGGGCTCGGAGCTCGGCGGCCGCGCCGACGAGGAACGGGCGCCCGCCCCACAGGTAGAGAACCGTGCCGAGCAGTGGCGACACCCACCGGACCCACTCCGCGTCGGGCAGACCGTAGCCGAGTATGTCGGCGAACATGTCGTTGAAGGCCACGGTCGGGACCGCCAACACGAGCATGATCCAGAACAGTCGCCGGAACTGCGCGACGTGGTCGCCGTGGCCCGCGTGGCTGTCATGTCCGCCGTGGCCGGTGTGATCGGCGTGCTTCTCGTGGCCGTCGTGCCCGGGATCGACCTGGGGGCGGTGCGCGTGGTCGGCCGGTGCCGGCGTTGTCGGCGGATGGTCGTGGTGCGTGTTCATGAGGTCGAGGATATACCCCCCTAGGGTATGAACGCCAGGGGTACGTCTACCCTGTAGGGGTATTCCCGGAATGAACCCGTCAGCAGACATGGAACGGCCCCCGCACCGCCCTCGAAGGGCTTGTGCCGACCGGACCGGGTCGGGATACGGGGGCCGGGTGACCACCTGGTATTCGCTTGCGCCGACCGGCGGGAATCCCGCCTCGGTGCGACACGAATGCCACACGGTCAACTGCTAACGGATGGTCACCTCACATGTCCGATGAGAAATCACTATCAGACCACCTCCTTCCTTGTGTACCCGCGAACGTACGCCCGATTCGGGGGGGGCCGCAACGGATTAAGGCGGTCAGGGAGTCGGCACCGGCGCCACGGACGGGCCGGGAGCCGGGGACGGCGCACCGGAGGGTGCCGAGCTCGGGCCGGGCAGCGGCTTCGCGTCGGGCGGCAATGACTCGACGACCTCGATCTTCGATCGGAACGTGTCGTCGGTGATCACCTCGATCGAGKTGATCACCCAGCGGTCGCCCTCACGTTTCATGTCGAAGGTCAGCCGCGACGGATTGATGCTCACGAGCTCCTTGTTGCCGCGGGTCACCGACTGGTTCATGAAGATCAGGACCTGCGAGGTGTCCTGGGTGTTGGTCACCACACCCGCGTCCTGGATCGTCACCTCGGACACCACCGACTGCTTGCGCACCTCGGCGGCGAGATTGTTGTCGGTGATCAGCTTCGTGTACTCCGGCTTCGCCGGCCCGGTGAGCACACTCATCGACTGGTCGATGTGCTCGGTGACGTTCTCGGCGTTGTACCCGAACATCGTCGTCGCGTAGTCCCGGGCCGCCGCCAGCGACGATGCGCGAGCGTCCTCGACCCCGCGGCCCTGGGTGAAGCAAAAGCCGAGAAATGCGGTCACGGCGATCGCGGCGACCAGCACCACGCCGAGTGCGATCAGACCCAGGCGCCCCTTGCGCAGGGCGAATCGAGATCCGGTCGACTTCGGCGCGGGCTCGGATCGGGGCGCGGACTCGGAGCGGGCCGACATCACGCCACCCACTCGAAGTCGGTCATCTTGAGGTCGCCGTTGATCCGCGTCATGTCCACCCGCCAGCGGAACACCTTCTCCTGTGACGGCACCTCGCCGTCGAGCGATCGCTGATGCCAGCCGAACACCATGATGACCGAGCCTTCGTCAGGTTCGGCCTTGGTCACCGCGGACGAAAGGATGAGCGAGCGGGTCTCGAGCTTGCCGTCCCGGACAAGGGCCGCCACCTGCTGGATGTTGTTCTCGACCTCTTGCTTGACCTTGCCGCTCGTGTCCTCCTGGACCGACGTCAGCGTCTGGTCGACGGTGTCGGGATTCATGCTGGTCAGGTTCACGAGAACCTGCGAAGCGAACGCGGAATACTCGGCCCGCAGGTCGTCGGTCCGGTCCTGACGCGCGATGCCGAGCGCGAACACCACCGATGCGATGGCGCACACGACGATGACCACAAGCGCCACGACAACGCCCACGACGGCGCGCGGTGAGCGACGCCCCGACCCGCGATACCTGATGCCGCGCTTGCGTTTCGGCGTGCCCGTGGACGCCGACGCCGCGGCCGTCCGGGCACGCCGGCGCTCCCGATAACTCACCGTCTTCTCGACCTCGGACGGGTCGGGCGCGATCTCCGCGGCGACGGACTCGGAATCCGGCGCGGTGTCAGCCGCCGGGGACGCCGTCGACGTCGCGTCCTGCGTCGGTTCCGCGGATGTCGGTGAGGCGCTGTCGACGTCTTCCGCCGCGGTGCCGGGCTCGTCGACCGGCGGCACCGGTGCGGCCGGCTTCGACGGCTTCTTGCCCGCCGGACGTCCACGCCGGATCGGCGCCGACCGCACGGGCCGCTTCGTGTTCCGGCGATCGCCCGAACCCGCACGATCCGCGCCGCTGCGATTCGGGGACGTCGTGCCGGGACCGTCCGGCGTCACGGGGTGACCGTCCCGCTGATCATCGTCTGCCATGTACTGCTCTGTTCCTGCTCATCACTGCCGGCCCCGGCGTTGTAGGTCTTCCCGTCGGGCCCGATGAAGTCACCCGAGTCCGGGTCGTAGGTCGTCGCATACACCGCGGGCTCCGCGTCGAAGTCCTTCGGTGTGCCGGGTGTCACGGTACCGGAGGACGCCGGCTGCCATTTCAGGCCGAACGGCAGCCCACTCTGGAACGGGTCGACCGAGCCCGGTTTCGGTACGTAGCCTGTGGCACACTCTGCGGGGGTGGGTGCGCGACGGCCCGGAAACTCCGCGCACGGATAGTTACGCGCACCGCGGACGGCGATGTTGGAGTTCTGCGGCACCCGGCACAGCATTCCCGGCGGGAGCTCCCGGGCGGTCTGCACCGACGGCCAACGCCAGTCCTCCTTGGGGAGGAAACCGATGTTGCACGGCGGCCGGTCCTGGAAACCGAGCGAGAAGTTCACGTTCGGACCGAACCGGTTGGTGCCGGTGTTCACGGCCGTGATCAACGAACTGACCAGTCGCGGATAGAGAACGAGCACCTGCTTCCAGTTCGGCAGGTACACCACCTGGGTCTTGGCGATCGTACCGAGGTTCGACACGAGCAACGGGTATGAGGCACCGAGGGATTCGAAGAGTTCCTGACTCTTCGACGCGGTCGACGGCCCCTTGCGCAGGATGTCGCCGATCTCGGGCCGGTTCGCCCGCAACTGATCGGTGAACGCGGTGACGTTTCTTGTCCAGGAACGGATGTCGTCGGCCGTACGTGACTGGGTTGCCAGCAGTGGTGCGCCCTGTTCGACGAGTTGGATTGTCGTGTCGGTGTTCTTGTTCGCCTCGTCGACGAACAGCACCATCGAGTCCAGCAGGCGCTGCAACGCCTCCCCGGTGCCGTTGAACGCGATGAACGCCTCGTCCATCAGCGACCGCAAACGGGTGTCACCGATCTCGGCCAGCAGGCGGTCGGCCTGGTCGAGCATCGCCGAGATCTCCACCGGGACCTCGTCGGTCGACACCGTCGCGCCGTCCTGCAGGTATTCGCCGGACTCGCCCGCCTCGGGATCCGGCGTGAACTCGACGAACTGCTCACCGATCGCGGAGACGCTGCGCACCGACGCGGTCGACGAAGCCGGGATCTCCGCGCTGTTCTCGATCGTCAGCACCGCTTCGACGCCGGTGTCGGTCAGCTGCACGGAGTCGACCTTGCCGACGTACACGCCGCGGTAGCTGACGTTCGCGTTCTGGTACAGCCCACCGCTGGTGGGCAGCAGCAGCTGCACCTGGTAACTGCCGACCCCGAACATCGACGGGATGCGGATGTAGAACAGCGCCATCACCACCATCGCGACCACGGTCACGATGGCGAAGATCATCAGCTGCATCCGGACGAATCTCGTGATCTTCATCAGCGGCCACCTCCCGCGGCCGGGACTGCCGCCGGCGTGGTCGGCGAGACCCGCGGGACCATGTTCGCCGGAATCGGTTCGGCCGAGTCGGGCACGCGTTCGCCGCCCGGTTGCAGGGGCGCGATGAACGGGTTCAGTCCGCGCGCGGCGGCGCCTGCGGGCCGTCCGAAGACGCCCTCGGGGCCGGTGACGCCGAGGCTGGCGAACATGCTCTTGCTCAGTCGTTCGACGGTGAGGTCGAGCACCAGATCGGAGTTCACGTAGTCACCCTTGACGATCTGTCGGATCGTCGGCTCGTAGAACGGGAAGGTCAGCAGGATGTTCAGCGATTGAGTCATCGCGGGACCCGCGGCCTGGAGCTGATCGAGGGCCGGTTCGATCCCCTCCACGATCGTCACGATGTCCTCGGAGTTGGCGTCGAGGATGTCGTTGGCGGTCTTCGACAGCGTCGCGACCGAACCGAGAGTGTCGAGGAACTGCTGACGCTGGTCGACGAGCAACTGCAGGATCTGCGGGGCGTCGGCGAGCGCCCGCTCGATGGTGCCCTTCTGCTCGTTCATGGTGCGCGACAACCGGTCGAGTCCCTCGGTCGCGCGGATGATGTTGCCCTTCTGCGCATCCAGATCGGCGACGAGGGTGTTCAACCGCGGGATGAGCTCCTTGATCTGCTCCTCGCGTCCGCCGAAGACGTCGCTCATCTCGTGCACGATGTCGCCGATCTGCGACAACCCACCGCCGTTGAGGACCACCGACAGCGAACTCAGCACCTGCTCGGTACTGGGGTAGGTACACGCCGACACCTGTTGTGCCGCATTGATGTCGGGCACCGCGGGCACCGACGGGTCGGTCACGATGTTGGACTGCTCGGGACACTTGGTCAGGGGGATCTGGTCGCCGGGTTCGAGCCGGCCGCCCTCGGGCTCGGCCGGTTGCACGATCTCGAGGTGCGTCGAACCCAGCACACTGGTCAGCCCGACCATGACATGCGAACCGCGCGGGACGATCACCCCGTCGTTGAGCCGCATCGTGACGAGCGCGTTCCAGTCCTGGACCTCGATGTCGCCGATGCTGCCGACCGTCGCGTCGTCGATGAGCACCGGCGCGTTGTTGACCAGTCCGGCCGCCGACGGGATGACCGCGGTGATCTCGTAGGATTCACCGCCGGTACCTTCGGCTCCAGGGACCGGGAGCGAGTTGGGGCCGTCGAAGGAACATCCGGCGAGGACGAGCGCGAGGCTCGCCGCGCCCACGATGAGCGAACCACGGGGTCGTACCGATCTCATCGCTCACCCCCGAACGGCACCAGCAGATCCTCGAGCGGGCTGCCCCGGTTGTCACGACGGGTCTCGTTGTCGAGCCGGGTGACCCCGGCATTCGCACGAGCCCGGACGCTCGCGTTCTGGTACTCGAGCTGGCTCGGCGTGGCGTTGCGACCCTGCACCGGATTGGTCAGGAACGGTGGGTAGTTCATCGAGATCGACGACAGGACCGGAGCCAGGATCTCCACACACTTGTCGACATCCGCCATCGTCGATCCCGGCCGCTTGGTGGATTCCATGGTTCCGCACAACAGAGTGATGAGATTTGTTCCCATCCCCAAACCGAAGACACCCGACAGGGATCCCGAAAGCGGGTTGTAGATGTTGTAGAAGTTCGCGAGCTGGTTGGGCGCCGAATGCAACACGCCACGCACCTGTTCGTCCTTGTCCGCCACGATCTTCGTACTCGCGGCCAGACGCTCCACCGATGACGACAGCGCCGTCTGATTGGTGTCGATGAAGGTCTGCACATCGGTCATCGCCGCGTCGAGACCTTTGAGCGCCTCATCGAGCTCGGTCGTGTTGTCCGCGAGCACGGAACTGACCGAGGCGATCCGGCCGTTGAACTGCACGAGTTGCTCGTGGCTTCCCGACAATGCATCGGTGAGTTTCTGCAGGCTCTGGATGGTGGCGAACAGGTCGCCGCTGCCGGCTGCGAGGGTGCCGATCACGTCGGACACCTCCCGGATCGACGCGTTGATCGCCTCGCCGTTGCCCTCGAGATTCTCGTCGAAGACGTTCACCGCCTTGGCCGCCGAGCCCGGATCGGCCCCTTGCGGACCGATGGCCTCGGTGAGTCGGGTGAGCTGGGCCTTGATGTCGTCCCACTCCATCGGCACCGCGGTGCGGTCCATCGGGATGTCGGCGCCGTCGGACATCTCCGGCCCACCGGAGTAGACCGGCGTCAGCTGTACGAACCGACCGGAGACCAGGCTCTGCGCGACGATGACGGCCTTCGCGTCCTGCGGGATGTCGACGCTCTTGTCCACGCGCAGTTCGACTTTCACGTCGTTCTCGCGCGGGGTGATCGCGGAGACGCTACCCACGTTCACACCGAGCACCCGGACCGGGTCCCCCTTGTACAGACTGGCGACCCCGGCGAAGTAGGCGGTGAACGTATTCGTCGTCGACTTGGTGAACACCTTCCAGCCCACGAGGACCAGGGCGACCGCGAGAATCACGGCGAGTACCCCGAAGAGCACCTTGCGTCCGATGGACATACTTCCGACGGTCATGTCACCTCCCCCTCGTGGTCGGCGCGGGCGTGGGATAGGTCGGGCTGGGCAGTGGTCCGCGCGGCGTATCGCTACCCGCTGGAGGTCCCAGGCTCCAGCCCTGTGGAAGCAGCGGGTTGCCCGTGTACATCAGCGACTGCCACAGCTGCGGGTACCGACCGCGCAGGGCGTTGAGGAACACCGCGGTGTAGTCGCCGAAGGTGTTCACGCCGACGAGGGAATCGAAGTTCGGGCCCGACGCCACTGCTTCGCCGAGGGTGTTCGCGAACGGTCCGAGACGGTCGATCGTCTCCTTCAGCTCTTTCTCGTTGTCGGTGAGGATCGTCGCGACGCGGTCGAACTTCTGCAGCACGGGCGTCAGCTGCGCGTTGTTCTCGGCGATGAAGCCCCGCAGCTGAGCGGTGACGTCACCGATCCCCTTGATCAGCTGGTTGAGCGCGTAGCGCCGCATCTCGATCTCCCCGACGAGCGCGTTGGCGTCGATGAGCAACCGGTTGATCTGTTCGTTGCGGTCGCCGACGATCTTGCTCACCTGGTTGGCCTTGGCGAGCAGCGCCCGCAGTTCCTTGTCGCGGTCGGCGACCGCTTTCGACAGCCGCGCAACACCGTTGACCGCCCCCTGGACCTGATCCGGTGTCTCGGAGAACGTGATCGTCAGCGTGTTGAGCGCCTCGTTGAGCTGGTCGGTGTCGGTGTCGGCGACGGTGTCGGTCGCTCCTTCGAGTGCGTCCTGCAGCGAATACGGCGAGATCGTGTTGCCGACCGGGATCGAGCCACCGGGCTTGATCCGGTCGCCTCCGTGCGGGATGACCGTGAGATTGCGTCGGCCCAGGACGGTCTCGGTCCGGATCGCGGCCTGGGAGTCCGACCCCATCTCGACGGTGTCGTCCATGCGGAACCCGACCTTGACCTTGGTCCCGGCGTCGGTACCGGCCAATTCGATCGACTCGACCGTGCCCACCTGGACCCCGGACACGGACACGATGTCGCCCTTGGCGAGTCCGCCGGCGTCGTCGAAATAGGCACTGTAGGTGCTGATCGGCGAGAGATAGGGCAACTTGTCCATCTGCATGGCGGTGATCACCACCAGACCGATCACGACGATGCCGATGACGCCGACCTGGGCGCGGCTGCGCTGCCCGCGCTTCACCTCGCGGGCGACGTCGGCCTCGTCGGATTCGGATCTGCGGCTCGAGAACAGGCCCCCGAACGGAAGACTCATGAGCCGTCACACCTTCCGCCGGCCGTCGTGGTATTGCCCATCACGTTGTTCGACGTGTACAGGATCGTCTGGCCACCGGGCGCCGGCAGCATCAGCCGGATGCGGCAGAAGTAGAGTTGAAGCCACGCGCCGTAGGAGCCCAGGTTCGACAACGTCTTGTAGTCCTCGGGGAGTCGTGAGATCAGGTTGCGGACAAAGGGTTCCGCGGCCAGCAGCTCCTCCGAGACCCGACCGGTGTTGGTCACCATCGACTGCAGGGTCGGGCGGGTCGTCCCCAGCAGGTCGGCGAGACCGTTGGTGACACGGGAGGTCTGGGTCAGCGCGTTGCCGATGGTGCCCTTCTGCTCGGCGAGCCCGGTCACCAGTTGTTGCAGGAGGTCGACGCTGGTGTCGAGGCCCTCGCGGTCGCCGTCGAGCGTGGCGAGGGTCGTGTTGAGGTTGTCGATGACGTCGCCGATCAGTTCGTCGCGGTCGGCGAGCGTGTTGGTGAACGACGAGGTGTTCTCCAGCAGCGTGTTCAACGCGCCGCCCTGTCCCTGGAACACCGCGATCAGCGAGCTGGTCAGCGCATTGGCCTCGTCGGCGTCCAGAGTCCGGAACAGCGGTTTGAAGCCACCGACGAGCTTGTCGAGATCGAGCGCGGGCTCGGTCTGGGCGACCGGGATCTGGGCGCCGTCGGCGAGGAAGGTGGAGGTGTCGCCGGTCCCCTGCTGCAGCTCGAGATACCGGTCGCCGGTGAGGTTCTCGTATCGGATCAGCGCGCGGACCGATTCCGGCAGCGGATACTGCTGGTCGACGCTGAAGGTGATGACGGCGTCGTTGTCACGGTTCAGTTCGACGCCACCGACGGACCCGACCTCGACGCCGGCGATCTTGACCTTGCTGCCCGACTGCATCGCCGAGGCGCTCGTGAAGACGGCGCTGTACTCGTTCGACGCCCCGGAGCGGTATCGGCTGAAGACGACCACCAGCGCCACGAACACCAGGACCATCACCACCGTGAAGGCGCCCAGCTTGATCAGGGTCGCGCGGAACGCGCGGGCGCGATTATCCACGGGGGGGCTCTCCGAACAGGATCTGGAACAGCTTCTGTGAGTTCGCCTTCGGCTTGGTTCTGGGTTGATAGGGCTGCGGCGCATTGTTTCCGACGTAGAACGGCGCGTGCACCTTGGTCGCCGGATCACCCAGCCCGCCCTGGCACGTCGGCGGGCCCTCTACCCCGACACGGGGCAGGTCGTACGGATATTGATACGGATCCTTGCCGGGGAGGATGCTCGCGTCGAGCATCAGCATGCCGTTGCGCTCACCGAGGAACGGTGCCGCGACCTCCGACGCGACCGCACTCGCGGTCAGGAAGCACTTGATCCCGGGCGCGTTGTAACCGAGCAGCGCGGCAATGGGATCGAGGTCGGACAGCGCACCGATGAGCGTGTTCTTCGACGGCGCGATGACCCCGTTGATGGTGTTCGCCATCCCGGTGGCATTGATGAGCAGGGCGTCGAGGTTGGACGTGTTGTCCACCAACGTGTTCCCGACGACGGTGAAGTTGTCGACGGTGCGCAGCAGATCCGGCATCGAGTCCGCGTACACGTTGGTGACGGTCGCACCTTCCCGGAACAGCCGGTTCAGCGCGGGCAGATGGGGATTGGTCTTGCCGAGCAGTGCGGTCAGCTGCTCGAGGGCGACGCCGATCTCCTCACCCTGCCCCTGCAGCGCGGTGTCGATCGCACCGAGCGTCGCGTTGAGCTTCTCCGGCTGCAGCTGTGCGAGCACCGAGACGAGCTGCTGGTACACGGTGTTCAGTTCGACGACGACGCGGTCGGCGGGGATCTCGGCACCCGCGGTCAGCGTGCCCTCCGGCTCGCCGGGCACCACGAAGTTGACGGCCTTGGCGCCGAAGATGGTGTTCGACTTGATGTCGGCGGCCACATTGGCGGGGATCTTCGCCATATCACCGTCGGCGATGTCGAGGGTGAGGATCGCGTCGCCCCCGCGCTCGGTGATCTCCGCGACGCGCCCCACCTCGACGCCGCGCAGCTTGACCTTGGCGTCGGGGTTCATCACCAGGCCGGCCCGGGGAGCCACGAGGGTGACCTGCTGGGTTCCCTGGAAAGCACCGAGGAACGACGCGCTGGCCCCGATGATCAGGGCCAGCAGCACCGCGACCATGACCACCGCCGCCGTCCGGCGGGTCGCCCGTGAACGCTCTTGTCTCCTGCTCATCGCTCAGCCCGCCAGGTTGAACTTGCCGTCGGCGCCATAGATGGCGAGGGAGGTCAGAAGTGTGATCACGACCACAACAACGAGCGATGCGCGGACCGCGTTCCCGACAGCGACACCGACGCCGACCGGCCCGCCCGAGGCGTTGTAGCCGTAGTACGTGTGGATCAGCATGACGGCGACCGCCATACAGATCGCCTGCACGAACGACCACAGGATGTCCGACGGGATGAGGAACGTGTCGAAGTAGTGGTCGTACACGCCGGGCGACTGTCCGTAGAGGAACACCGTCGCCGAGCGGCTCGCGAGGAACGACGCCAGTGACGCCAGCGCGTAGAGCGGGATGATCGCGATCAGCCCGGCGATGATGCGCGTGGACACCAGGTACGGGATGGACGAGATCGCCATCGTCTCGAGCGCGTCGATCTCCTCCGAGACGCGCATGGCACCGAGCTGCGCGGTCGCGCCCGCACCGATGGTCGCGGCGAGGGCGATACCGGAGATCACCGGGACGGCGATGCGCACATTGATGAACGCCGAGAAGAAGCCGGTGAGGGCCTCGACGCCGATGTTGGCCAGCGAGCTGTAACCCTGGACGGCGATCGTGCCGCCGGTGAAGAGGGTCAGGAACCCGACGACCACGACGGTGCCGCCGATCATCGCCAGCGCGCCGGTGCCCATGGAGATCTCGGCGATGAGCCGCAGGGTCTCCTTTTTGTAGTGCTTGATCGCGCGCGGGATGGAGACGACGCTGTCCCAGTAGAACAGCGCCTGATCGCCGATCTGATCCCAGTCCTCGCCGGCGCGCTTGACCGCGACCCGCGCGGTCCGGAACCGGGTGGTGAACGGAAGTACCATCGCTCAGCCCGCCGTTGCCTTGAGACCGACCGCGGTGACCACGACGTTGACGACGAACAGCGCCATGAACGAGTACACGACGGTCTCGTTGACGGCATCGCCGACGCCCTTCGCGCCACCCTTGACGTTGAGGCCCTGATAACAGCCCACCATTCCGGCGAAGAGGCCGAACAGTGCTGCCTTGACCATCGAGATCATCAACTCGCCGAATCCGGTGAGGAGGGTCAGGTTGGCCACGAACGCACCGGGATTCACGTCCTGGAGATAGACGGAGAAGATGAACCCGCCGCCGATGCCGATCGTGCAGACGAGGCTGTTCAGCAGCAGCGCCACCCCGGTGGAGGCCACGATCCGCGGCACCACCAGACGATGGATCGGGTTGATGCCGAGAACCTTCATCGCGTCGATCTCTTCGCGGATGGTCCGGGCGCCGAGGTCGGCGCAGATCGCGGTGGCGCCGGCACCGGCGACGATCAGCACGGTGACGATCGGGCCGATCTGGGTGACGGTGCCGAGAGCGGCGCCCGCGCCGGACAGGTCCTGCGCGCCGATCTCGCGCAACAGGATGTTCAGGGTGAAGCTGACGAGAACCGTGAACGGGATGGCGACCAGGAGGGTGGGCACCATCGACACGCGGGCGATCGCCCAGGACTGTTCGACGGTCTCCCGCCACTGGAACGGACGGTGGAACAGCTCGCGCGCCGACTCGACGCCGAGCGCCACGAAATCACCGATTCCACTCAGGGGTGTGGCCAGTTTGCTCAGCATCGCCCAACCCCCTTCACCCTCGCACCATCGCGAAACCTATCACGCACAATCGAGCTGAATTGGTCAGTTGACCAGAGCGCTGGCCGAGAATGTGCGTCCCGGATCACGGTCGGCGAAGTACTCGGTCGGTGGGTGCGTCGCCGAAGACGGCGGCGGTCATCGCGGTCCGCGCCCGCGGGCAGATCGCGTTGGCGCGCACGCCGTATCGCTTGAGGGCACGCGAGGCCGACAGCGTGAGTGCGGTGATACCCGCCTTCGCGGCGCCGTAGTTGGCCTGCCCTTCGGGACCCAGCAGCCCGGCCTCCGAAGCGGTGTTGATGATCCGGCCGTACACCGGGCCGCCCGCCTCCTTGGAGGCCGCGCGCCAGTGGGCCGCCGCATTGCGGGTGAGCAGGAAGTGTCCGCGCAGGTGTACGCGGATCACCAGGTCCCACTCGTCGTCGGTCATGTTGAACAGCATCTTGTCGCGCACCACGCCGGCGTTGTTCAGGACGATGTCGAGCGAGCCGAGCTGGTCGGTCGCCGTCGTCATGATGGCGGCGGCGGTGGCCGAGTCGCCGATGTCGCCGGGCACCGCGACCGCGCGGCCGCCGGCGGCGGTGATCGTGTCGATCACGTCGCTCTGATCGAGCGCCGCGGGGAGGTCGTTCACGACGACCGTGGCCCCCTCGGCCGCCAATCCGATGGCCTCCGCGCGACCGAGACCAGCACCTGCACCGGTGACGACCGCGACGCGACCGTCCAACGTGTAACCCACCCGATTTCCTCCTGAGCTAAAACTAGAACCTGTTCTAGCATGATTCGCGGATGGATGGAACAGATCGGCGTTTTCGCTCGGGTCAGTCCTCGACGACGGTCAGCGCCGACTTCGGACAGTTGGCGGCGACCTGACGCAGTTCCTCGACACGGTCCGCGGGGATGTCTTCTTGGAGAATCACCAGGTAGTCGTTGTCATCCAGATCGAAGAAGTCCGGAGCCATCCCCACGCAGATGGCGTTGGACTCGCAGAGGTCGAAATCTGCCTTGATACGCATCGGAACCGTCTCCTCGTCGATGGGTCACCTGTTGACTGGGCTGTGAGAACAGGTTAGAACGTGTTTCAGAAGTGCACGAGCACTTCGTCTGTCAACTTGACCATAAGCCGGGACCGGACGCTAGCCGATCCACCCCTTGGAGTGTCGATGCGCATCGCCTATACCGACCAACAAGCCGAGCTCCGAAGGGAACTCCGCGACTACTTCTCCGGCCTCATGACCGAGGAACGTCGTGCCGCCCTGTCCGGCGGCGACGGTGAACTCGGCGAGGGCGACGCGTACCGCGACGTCGTCGCGCAGATGGGCGCCGACGGCTGGCTCGCCCTGGGCTGGCCCACCGAGTTCGGTGGCCAGAACCGATCGATGATGGACCAGCTGATCTTCACCGACGAGGCGGCGATCGCGGGTGCTCCCGTCCCGTTCCTCACCATCAACTCGGTGGCGCCGACGATCATGAACTACGGGTCAGACGAGCAGAAGGCGTACTTCCTCCCCCGGATCGCGGCGGGCAAACTGCACTTCTCCATCGGGTACTCCGAACCGGGTGCCGGCACCGACCTCGCCGCACTGCGGACCACCGCGGTCCGCGACGGCGACGACTACGTCATCAACGGCCAGAAGATGTGGACCAGTCTGGTCGCCTACGCCGACTACATCTGGTTGGCCTGCCGCACCGATCCGTCGACGCTGGAACCGGGCGGCAAGAAGCACAAGGGCATCTCGATGCTCATCGTGCCCACCACCGCCGAGGGCTTCAGTTACACGCCGGTGCACACCATGTCGGGGGTGGACACCAGCGCGACCTACTACCAGGACGTCCGGGTCCCCACGTCGTCGATCGTCGGCGAGGAGGGCGGCGGGTGGCCGCTGGTCACCAACCAGCTCAACCACGAGCGGGTCGCGCTCTGCAGCGCGGCGCCGATCCAGACCGCCCTGCGCGAGACGATCGCGTGGGCTCAGCAGACCAAGACCGGTGACGGTCATCGGGTGATCGACGCCCCATGGGTGCAGCAGAACCTGGCCCGCGTCCACGCCAAGGTCGAGTTCCTCAAGCTGATCAACTGGAAGATCGCCTCGGTCGCGAGTTCCGGCGGATCGCCGAGCCCGGCGGACGCCTCCGCGACGAAGGTCTACGGCACGGAGTTCGCCACCGAGGCCTACCGACTTCTCATGGAGGTCGTCGGACCGGCCGCGACGCTGCGAACCGGAAGCACCGGCGCGCACCTGAACGGTCGCCTGGAGCGGTTCCAGCGCACGTCGCTGATCCTAACCTTCGGCGGCGGCACCAACGAGATCCAGCGGGACATCATCGCGATGCTCGCGCTCGGCCTCCCGCACCAGCGCAGATAGCCCCGACCGCTGGGTGAGTAGCCCCGAGCGAGCGCAGCGAGCACCCGCCCCACCCGCTGGTTGAGTAGCCCCGAGCGAGCGCAGCGAGCACGCGGCGTATCGAAACCACCACCGCACCCCGAACCTGGAGACCCACCATGGACTTCTCGCTTTCCGAATCCGGCGCCGACGTCCGCGGGCTGGCCCGCGACATCGCGTCGTCGATCAGCACCCCCGAGCGGGTCGCCGAACTGGAGACGGCTCGTGCCGCGCTCGACGCGGACCTGTGGCGCGAACTCGGCGGCGCCGGACTCCTGGGCCTCGAGTTGTCCTCCGAGACCGCCGGGGATGCCGGCGGCGACCTCGGGGTCGTCGAGAATGCGCTCGTGGCCACCGAACTCGGCCGCGTGCTGGCCCGCGTGCCGTTCGGTCCGCACGCGATCGCCGCCCTTCCGGTGATCGCCACGCACGGCTCGTCGGCACTCCGGGAGCGGATCCTGGGGTCCGGGGCCACCGGCGACGCGGTGCTCACGGTCGCGGTCGAGGAGGACCTGGCCACCGACTTCACCTCGCCCGCAACCACCTTCTCGTCCGACGGCGGCCTGACCGGCGTGAAGGTCGACGTCCCCTACGCCGAGGCCGCGGACATGTTCGTGGTCACCGCGTCCGGACCCGACGGTGTCGTCGCGGTGGTCGTGGCCGCCGATGCCCCGGGCGTCGTCGTCACCCCGACCCCCGCCACCGGGCTGATCCCGTCGGCGCAGGTCGAATTCGACGGCACACCGGTGTCCGACGACGCCGTTCTCGACGGAGGCGCCGACACGGCCGCGACGCTCATCGCGCGTGCGACCCTGGCCTGCTGCGCCGAACAGACCGGCATCGTCGAACGCGGCCTCGAGCTCACCGCCGAGTACGCCCGCGAGCGCGAACAATTCGGCCGCGCCATCGGGTCGTTCCAGGCGGTCGCCCAACGTCTCGCCGACGGGTACATCGATGCCCAGGGGTTGGCACTCACGACGACGCAGGCGGCCTGGTTGCTCGACCATTCGACCGGCCACACCCCGGAACTGCAGAATGCGGTCGCCACCGCCAAGTTCTGGGCCGCCGAGGCCGGGCACCGGGTGGCGCACACGGCCGTGCATGTGCACGGTGGTGTCGGCCTCGACACCAGTCACCCGGTCCATCGTTACTTCTTGCGCGCCAAGCACAACGAGTTCGCATTCGGCTCCGCGACCGCCTCGGTGCGGGCCATCGGAGCCGAACTGGCCGCCACGCCGGCGTGAGCCGACCGGTCGCGGCGACGCACGCCTCGACGGTCGCCGATCTGCTCGCTCCGCTGATCGAGATCGACGACCGCGGGGTCTGGTTCGAAGGCGAATTTCGCACCTGGACCGATCATCTCGTCGATGCGGCGCTGCTGGCCGGGGTGTTGCGCGGCCGGTTGTCGGATGACCGCCCGCGTCACGTGGGCGTGCTGCTGGCGAATACGCCGGTGTTCAGCGCGCTCTTCGCCGCGGCGGCACGTCACGGATTCGTGCTGGTGGGCCTGAACACCACCCGGCGTGGCGACGCGCTCGCCGCCGACATCGCCCGTGCCGAATGCCAGATCGTGCTGTGCGGCGACGACACCCGGCATCTGCTGGACGGCCTCGACCTGGGCGGAACCCGCGTTGTCGATGTCGATTCGCCCGAATGGGCGGCCGCGGTGATCGCGGGTAAGCCGGCACCCCTTGCCGACGCGGCGCCGGACGACCTGCTGATGCTGATCTTCACGTCGGGGACGACCGGCGACCCGAAGGCCGTGCGATGTACGCACCGGACCTTCGCGACCAGCGGTCCGATGCTGGCCGAGCGCTTCGATATCGGGCCGGACGATGTCGCGTATCTCTCGATGCCGATGTTCCATTCGAACGCGATGATCGCCGGGTGGTGCGTCGCGGTGGCGGGCGGGGCGTCGATCGCGTTGCGGCGCAGCTTCTCCGCGCGTGGGTTCGTCGAGGACGTCCACCGGTACGGCGTGACATATGCCAACTACGTAGGCAAACCGATGCACTACATCCTCGCGACCGATCCGCGCCCCGACGACGCCGCGAGTCMGCTGCGGATCATGTACGGCAACGAGGCATCCGCCCGCGACCGCCTCCGGTTCTCCGAACGCTTCGGCTGCCGGGTGATCGACGGATTCGGATCCACCGAGGGCGGCGTGGCCATCACGCGCACCCCTGACACCCCAGATGATGCCCTGGGCCCACTGCGCGAACCGACCGCGGTCGTCGACGTCGACACCGCCGAGCCCGTTCCGGCCGGCGTGGTCGGTGAGATCGTGAACCTCTCGGGGCCCGGTCTTTTCGCCGGCTACCACAACGATCCCGACGCCACCGCCGAGCGCATGCGTGGCGGGATCTACCACACCGGCGACCTCGCCTGGGTCGACGACGCCGGTTACCTGCACTTCGCCGGACGTCTCGGCGACTGGCTGCGCGTCGACGGCGAGAACATCGGCACCGGCCCCATCGAACGAATCCTGCTGCGCCACCCGGCGATCCGGCAGGTCGCCGTGCACGGCGTGCCGGTGGAGATCGGGGACGAGATCGAGGCGGTCCTGGTCTCCGACGGACTCGCCGCCGACGATTTCAGCCAGTTCCTCTCCGCGCAGGACGATCTCGGCCCGAAACAGTGGCCGCACCGGGTGCGGCTCGTCGACGAACTCCCCGAGACCGCGACCTTCAAGACCGTCAAGCGGCTCCTGGCCTCCGATGCCACCCCGCCGACGTGGGTTCGGGACGGTCGGGTCTACCGCGCCGCGACGTAAACGCCCTCCCGCGATCCGTATGACGTTGTGCCCGGTTTCCGGGTTCAGCGTCATACGGATTTAGGCGTACTTGTGGATACTGTTCACTGTTCGCGATGGCTACGCATTACGTTGGCAACGCGCGGCCACTGCGGCGTTCCCGCCACCACCGGTCGATCGGTTCGAGTGAGAGGTGCCTGAGTCCTTGATGTCCGCGACCGAGAAGTCAGCCGAGTCGACCCCTCACGCAAGCCAAACCGCGTTCGTGGCGCAGACCGTCGTGACGGTCCTTCTGATGGTCACGATGTTCGCGGCACCGGCTGTACCTGGTCTGTGGTCAGCGACCATCTCTCGTGTACTCGTCGCAGTTGCTGCCCTCACGACGTCGTTCGTTCTCTACTTCTTCAGCAACTCGGCGTGGGGATGGGCGGCCGTGATCGCGGTAGCCACGTGTGTCAGTGGCACCGTGTTGATGCTGCTGGAGGCCTGACACGTGGATACTCGGTTCTTCGGTCCGGTAACACCCTTCGCCACGATTGCCGCGGCGGCGACATCCCTTCTTGCATATGCGCTCTTGTGGGGACTAGGGCTCGTACTCGGCGTTCTACTGTTCTTGTTCAGCGCCGTCGGAACGTACGCCCACGGCATCACCAGGCAGGTGTGCACCGGCATCGCGATTGGCACGCTGGTGGTTTTGGGCGGTTTCGCGATCGCCGTGCTGTTCTTCGCCGACACGTGATGTGCGCGTCGCGACGGCCGCCTCGCGCCTGCCGGGCGGCGGGGAATGTGTCCATTGGAGGTGGATGTGCACTCCGGATGGGAGACTGACACCACCACGCCCGACGAGAGGCTCGAGACCATGACCGGTAAGTACCTGCTCCGCGCATTCGGTGCCGCACTCGGATGCGCAACCGCGGCAATCCTCTCCCCCACGATCGCGAACGCCGCACCGGACGACGTGACGATCACACCCTCGGTGTCGGGCAACTCGGTCACCGTGACCGTCACGAACCGGTCCACGGCGGTGATCGGGTGCAAGATGTTCGGGCTGCCGGCCGGGTCTGTGGCCGACAGCGACTCGCGACCACCCTTCGGATACGT
Organism: Gordonia sp. UCD-TK1; assembly: GCF_001691435.1. Lineage (NCBI taxonomy): Bacteria > Bacillati > Actinomycetota > Actinomycetes > Mycobacteriales > Gordoniaceae > Gordonia > Gordonia sp. UCD-TK1. The sequence continues at coordinate 196,317 of NZ_LZMP01000006.1, forward strand.
CAACCCGGTCGACCCACGCGCACTGATCGCGCCGGGCGGCACACGCACCGTGGCGCTCGAGGTGTTCACCGACGAGGGCCCGAGCGGGTCCACCGTCCTGCCCGACGGGGCCTACGACCTGTACTGGGGGTGCACGACGGTGCCGGGGTTCGAAGGCGTCGAACAGTGGGGCACGCTGGGCCCGGCCGGAAAGCCGTCGACCGCGCGAACCACGCGGCTGACACTTCCCGCCGAAGTCGGCACCCTGATCGCACCGACCCCCATGCCGCCGGGGCCGTGCCCCGACGCGAGCTGCCTCCCGCCAGACGTCGCCGACATCGTCGACGACCTATGGGGCGAGTACACCTCGCCCTAGCCTGAGCCAAGCGGCGAGGCCGTTGCCGTCGGGGACACTCGCCCGGTCACCCAGTGGCTTCGACTCGGCTCCTCGCTCCGCTCGGTGCCGGCTCAACCAGCGGGGGGGGTGGCCGACCGCGCGGGCACCAGCCAGCCGGCTCAACCAGCGCGGGGTGGCCGCTGCCGCGGGATCAAGACGACTGGCGGCCTCGACGCAACGGTCGTGCCGACGCGTTGGTTCCGAAGACAGGTCGATTGGTGACCGATTGCCCGGCTGGTCCCGCATGTGGTCGGACTCACGTGGCGCCGACGGCCGACTTCCGGTGCTCTGGGAGATAGGGAACCGCTCAATTCGGGCTTCCCCGACGGGACAGACCGCCGATGCCGCCGGGACGCACTCCCCCGTTCGAAAGCCGATCACGACCACAGCCCTATCGACAGGACTGGAGCCGACCGATGACCGTAGCCGAACGCACCGCACCCGAATCCGACTCCCGCAGACAGTCAACCCGAACGGAGCTGCTGGGCCCCTTCCACGACGGGCGAGAAATGATTCTCGCCGCCGTCCTCGCCGCGTTGGCCGGGGCCACCGGCGCGGCGGCGTGGCTGTACTCCTCCGGGTGGTACGTGACCTTCATGACGGGCAACAGCGAGCGACTGGTGCTCGAACACGTCAAGGGGGCCCACCAGCTCGGCTTCACCGCTCTGCTGACCGTGGTGGTGTTCGTTCTCGGCGTGTTCGTGGCCACCCTGGCCAGGATGTACGTTTGGCGCAAAGCCCGGCACGGGGCGACGATGCTGACCGCGGGCTCGACGATCGCCGCGTGGCTCATCGACATCAACCTCGAAAACGGCAACCGAGAATTCGGCGCCGGCCCGGTGCTCTGCCTGGCCTTCGGTCTCGGCGCACTCAACACCTCGATCAGCCGCAAGGGCGAGGTCGTCATGCCTCTGTCCTACGTGACCGGCACCCTGGTGAAAATTGGCCAGGGCGCCGGGTTGCACGTGTCCGGCGCCAAGCGATGGGGATGGGTCGCTCACCTGAGCACCTACGCGGGATTCCTCGCCGGTGCAGGATTCGGCGGCCTGCTGTTCAACGCCTTCGACGAACGGAACTCGCTACTGACCCTGGCCGTGGTCGCGGTGGTCGCCGCGGCGATCACCTGGCGTCTGGATCATCCCAAGTTCTTGCGTGCCGACGTCCGCTGACATGAGTGGCCGCGTCGTCGGCCGGTCGCGTCGACTGCTGGGCAGGCCGGTCAGCCGCCCAGCGTCTTGTTCATCCGGCCGACGGCCTCCTCGTACTCGCTGACGAGGTCGGCGATGAGGTCGGCGACGGGCGTGATCGCGTTGCAGCGTCCGACGATCTGACCGGCCGGCATCGCGACGACATCGGGATTGTCGGCCTGTGAGATCCGTGCGTGCGCCTCGGCGACGAGCAGGTTCTGCAGCGGCATCGGCAACGGTTCGGGCGCGGACTCGGCGTCCCAGGCATCGGTCCAGGCCGTCTTCAGCAGTCGCGCAGGCTTTCCCGAGTAGATGCGGCGGCGCACGGTGTCCCGCGACGTCGCCTTCAGCAGTGCCTGCTGGACAGTCGACGGCTTGTCGGAACCCTCCGGCACGCCGAGCTTGTACTCCGCCGCCGTCAGCCAGTACGTGCCCATCCACACGCCCTGCGCACCGAGCGCGATCGCCGCGGCGATCTGGCGGCCACTGCCCACGCCACCGGCCGCGAGGACCGGCGCGGTGTCACCGACCGCGTCGACGAGATCCGGCCACAGGATCATCGAGGTGACCTCACCGGTGTGCCCGCCGCCCTCGTAGCCCTGGGCGATGACGATGTCGACGCCCACCTCGACGTGATGCAGCGCATGCTCTTTCGCGCCCGCGAGCGCGGCGACCAGGACGCCGTTGTCGTGCGCGGTCTGGATGACGTCGGCCGGCGGCGAGCCGAGTGCGTTGGCGATCAGCTTGATCTGTCCGTACTTACGACGATGCTCCATCGCGACGTCGACATGCGAGCGCGCGACCGAGTGCAACCAGCCGAGCACCCCGGCGTCGACCCGGTCTCCACCCGGGAGCGGGGGCACACCCAGATCGTCGAGCGTGCGTTCGACGAACGCGCGGTGCTCCGGCGGGATCATCGAGTCGAGGTCCATCTTCGAGCCCTCGGTCGGGATCTTGGCGGGCATCACCACATCGACGCCGAACGGTTTGCCGTCGGTGTTCTCGTGCATCCACTCCAGGACTTCGTCGAGCTCCTCGGCCTCGTTGAAGCGGACACAACCCAGGACACCGAGGCCACCGGCCCGACTGATCGCCGCCGCCACGTCCTGGCTGGGGGTGAATCCGAAGATCGGATACTCGATGCCGAACTTCTCGACCAGTTCAGTACGCATGTTTCAGCTCCCTTTCGGCGCTCTACTGCGCCTCGTCGGCGGGACGTTCGGTGGTGACCGACGCTCCCCATCGATAGTCGGGTTTGCCTGCGGGAGAACGCTTGATCTCGTCCACGAACCACACGCTGCGCGGACACTTGTAGCCCGCCAACTCTTTTCGGACAACGTCGTTGAGACTCGTGAGCGACGGGCGCGCACCGTCCCGAGTCGCGATGACTGCCGCGACGCGCTGACCCCACCGGTCATCGGCCACACCCACCACGACGGTGTCGAACACGTCCGGGTGGGCCTTGAGCGCCCCCTCCACCTCCTCGGGGAAGACCTTCTCGCCGCCGGTGTTGATCGACACCGACCCACGGCCGAGCATGGTGATCGTGCCATCGGCCTCGAGGACGGCGTTGTCGCCGGGCAGCGAGTAGCGCACGCCGTCGAAGACCTTAAACGTCTTCGCCGACTTCTCCGGGTCGTTGTGGTAGCGCAGCGGTACGTGGCCGGATCGCGCCAGCACACCGACCTCGCCGCTGCCCGGCTCGACCGGCGTACCGTCCTCCCGCAAGACGTGGGTCTCCTTGTCCGCCTTCACCCGCGGACCGCCGGTGTGCGGCGTGTCCTTCGCGACGACGCCCATCCCGCCGAAGCCGGTCTCCGACGATCCGATCGCGTCGATGATGACCGAATTCGGGAACCGGTCGAGGAACTGTTCCTTGACGCTCGGTGAGAACAGGCAGGCCGACGACGCGATCGACAGCACGCTCGACAGGTCACGGTCCCCACCGCTCTCCAGCGCCTCGATCATGGGGCGCCCCATCGCATCTCCGGTGATGAACACGACGTTGACCTTGTGTCGTTCGACGATGTCCCACGCCGACGATCCGCTGAACTCGGGGTACACCACCGCTTTTCCGCCGGCGAAGAGGGACTGGAAGATCGCCCACTGCGAGCCGCCGTGAATGAACGGCGGAATCGGGTACCGGACGAGCTGTCCGCCCTCGGCACCGGTCTTGGCAAGATGCCACTCGTCGGGTACGGGTTCGCTGGTGTACCAGTCGATTCCACCACCGAGGACGCGCCACACGTCTTCCTGCCGCCACACCACGCCCTTCGGCTTCCCGGTGGTACCGCCGGTGTAGAGCATGTACAGGTCGTCGTCGCTGCGTTCCTCGAAGTCGCGTTCGGTCGACGACGCCGCGATCGCCTCCTCGAAACGGATCGCATCGCTGTGGCCCGCGCAGCACAGGTCCTCGTCCGACCCGTCCTCGATGACGACGCGGTACTCGAGATCGGGCGCTTTCGGCAACGTGTTGCACACGCGACCGGCGAAGCTCCGCTCGTGGATCAGCACCTTCATCCCGGAGTCGGTGAAGATGTGTTCCAACTCGGCTTCGACGTAGCGGTAGTTGACGTTGACCATCACCGCGCGAGCCTTGAAGATGGCGACCATCGCCTCGACCGACTCGATGGTGTTCCTGCTGTACAGACCCACTCGGTCGCCCGGTTGTACGCCCAGTTCCCGGAGTTTGTGGGCGAGGGCGTTGGCACGCGCCTCCAGGTCGGCGTAGGAGCGCAAGCGGTCGCCCGACTCGAGCGCGACGCGCTCGGGAACAAGGTCGACGGCATGCTCGATGAGGTCGGCGATTGTGTAGGCCATGGTTCAAAATTAGAACGTGTTATCGTTCTGGGCAAGCGGCAATACGCGCCCGCCACCATCACCTGATCACCACCCGAGCACAGCGACACCGGAGTGCAGCGATGACCACAGCAACCCCCGCCGAGTCCGTCACCGAAAAGGCACCCGAGTGCCTCGTCGAGAAGCGCGGGCACATCCTGATCGTGACGATGAACCGACCGGAGGCGCGCAATGCGCTGTCGACGGAGATGATGCGGATCATGACCGAGGCGTGGGACCAGGTCGATGCCGATCCCGACATCCGGGTGGCCATCCTCACCGGCGCCGGCGGGTACTTCTGCGCGGGCGCCGACCTGAAGAGCATGAACAAGAACGCTCCCGGCGACACCGTCGACTCCGGTGCGTGGAATCCGGCCTCGTTGCCGGCCCTGCTGAAGGGACGCCGTCTCACCAAGCCGCTCATCGCCGCAGTGGAGGGACCCGCCATCGCCGGCGGTACCGAGATCCTGCAGGGCACCGACATCCGGGTCGCCGGCGAGAGCGCGAAGTTCGGTGTCTCCGAGGCCCGTTGGGGCCTGTACCCGATGGGTGGCAGCGCGGTTCGCCTCGTCCGGCAGATCCCGTACACCGTGGCGTGCGACATCCTGCTGACCGGCCGCCACATCACCGCGCGCGAGGCGCTCGAATACGGACTGATCGGCCATGTCGTCGACGACGGGACCGCTCTCGACAAGGCACTCGAACTCGCCGGGAAAATCGCGGCCAACGGTCCGCTCGCGGTGCAGGGCATCCTCAAGACCATCCGCGACACCGAGGGCCTACACGAACTCGACGCCTTCGAGATCGATGCGAAGATCGGCATCTCGGTCTTCAAGTCGAAGGATGCGAAGGTCGGACCCCGCGCGTTCGCGGAGAAGCGCACGCCGGAGTTCACCGGGAAGTAGCGGCACCGGGCGGTCGCGCCGCGCAGCGACTTCCGCGACGCCCCCGGTCAGCGGACGGCGTCCGACGTATCCTCCGACGACCTGCGCGGGCTCAGCACGATCTCGTCGAGGCGCCGGCGGTGATGCTCTTCGATGGTCATGCCCGCCTGGATCTCGTCGACGAGGGCTGCGGCGACGTCGCGGATCTTCACGTTCTCCTGCTGTGAGCGCCACCGGAGCACGTCGAACGCCCGGTCGGCGTTGACTCCGTAGACCAGCATGAGCATGCCCTTCGCCTGCTCGATCACGCCGCTGCTGTCGCGGAAGGCTCGTACCTGGTCGTCGACCCGCCGTTGGACCACGGCCATCTCGGCGTCGGTCAGGTCGAGGTAGAAGCCCTCGGTGCCGATGGCTCGCCCGGTGGCGTCGGTGATGGAATGCGCGATGACCGCGACCGGTCGGACCCGCCCGGACGTGTCGACGATGCGGTGCCGACTCGAGAACGGCGCGTGATTGGTGAGCATCTCGGCCAGCACGGCGTCGAAGTGGGCTCGATCGTCGGGGTGCTTGTGGCGGCGCATGAGTTCGGTGGTCGGTTCGACCTCCCCCGGCGCATAACCGTGCAGGGCGGCGACCTCATCGGACCATTCCCACTTCTCGCCCTCGTAGAAGAAGCGGAAGTCGCCGATACGTTGCATGCCCGACGGCATCCGGCCGGACCGGCCGGTCTGCCGACCCGCCGGGAGGCCATCCCGTCCGTGGTCGGCGTCTCCGCAACGGGGCCGTGATCACTTGGCTGCACGCGAGAAATTCTATGTTCGATCGGCATGCACGGCCGCAGGTTCTGCAGTTAGGAAGTCGTCGACGACGGTCGCACGCGGCGGATCACCGATACCGTGTCCCGTCGGGCACACGCCGACACCGGGTGCGTCGTCACACCAACGTCGCGAGTTCCCGGATCGTCTCGGTGTCGCGGGCGGTGACCATGAGCATGGTGACGCCGGCCGCCTCCCACTCCTTGATCTGAGAGCGCACCTCGTCGGCGGTGCCGACGAGCATCGTCTCGCGGACCATCTCGTCGGGCACCGCGGCCATCGCCTCGGCCTTCTTGCCGCTGAGGAACAGGCTCACGATCTCGTCGACGGCGTCGGCGTAACCCATCCGCTTGTACAGCTCGGCATGGAAGTTCTTCTCCTTGGCGCCCATTCCGCCGACGTAGAGCGCCGTCGACGGCCGGTAGCGATCGATGGCCGCGGACACATCGTCGGTAATGACGACCTGAACCGTCGCGGCCACCTCGAAGTCGTCCCGGGAACGCCGTGCCCCCGGCCGGGCGAACCCCTCGTCGAGCCACGAGTTGTACTGGTCGGCGAGGCCCAGGCTGAAGAAGATGGCGAGCCAACCGTCGGCGATCTCGGCGGTCTGCGCGACGTTCTTCGGCCCTTCCGCGCCGAGCCAGATCGGCACGTCGGCGCGCAGCGGATGCGTGATCGGCTTGAGCGGTTTGCCGAGCCCGGTCGCCCCGGGCGCGTCGGCCGGATACGGCAGCGGATAGTGCGGACCCGAGCTGGTCACCTTGTCCTCCCGGGCGAGCACGTCCCGGACGACACGGACGTACTCGCGCGTGCGCGCCAACGGTTTTGCGAACGGTTCGCCGTACCAGCCCTCCACCACCTGCGGGCCCGACACCCCGAGCCCGACGATGTGTCGGCCGCCGGAGAGATGGTCGAGGGTCAGCGCGTGCATGGCGAGGGAGGTCGGCGGCCGCGCCGACAGCTGGGCCACCGCCGTGCCCAGACGGATGCGCGAGGTCGCCGCGCCCCACCAGGCGAGCGGCGTGTACGCGTCGGAGCCCCACGACTCGGCGGTGAAGACCGCGTCGAACCCGCATTCCTCCGCGGTGGCGATCAACTCCGGCGCTTCTCGAATCGGATCGGCACCCCAGTACCCCAGTTGCAGACCGAGCTTCACAACCACTCCCCTTCTCGCCGGGCCGCGCTTCCCACGGCCTGACATGCATCTTGTGCCCAATACTAGAACGTGTTCTACTCGAGATGTGAGCATGAGCGTAACGTCTCCGGCCGCCCCGAATCCCGTCGCCGAGGTGCCCGAGCCGAAGTCCCCCATCCTGACCGCTCCCCTGACCAACTCCTTCGACTACACACGGTCGCTGGGCCCGGTCCTGAGCCAGTTCGCGCTCGCGTTGCGCGATGGCCGGATCATCGGGTCCAAGGGCAGTGACGGCAAGGTGTCGGTTCCCCCGGTCGAGTTCGACCCCGTCACCGGCACCCAGTCCACCGAGTTCGTCGAGGTGTCGACCGTCGGCACGGTGACCACGTGGACGTGGAACCCCGAGCCGGTGCCGGGCCAACCGTTGGACACGCCGTTCGCGTGGGCGCTGATCCGTCTCGACGGCGCGGACACCACACTGCTGCACGCGGTTTCGGCCGACTCGCCCGACGACCTGTCGACCGGCCTGCGGGTCCACGCCGTCTTCGGCGCCGCGCGCATCGGCCGGATCGACGACATCGCGTACTTCGCCCCCGGCGAGAAACCCGCCACCGCTCCGGCCAACACCGCCGACGCCCCCCAGGGCGCGGAGGCGGGGCTGCTCGTCATCCCCACCCCGGTCAGCACCGCGATCACGCACTCGGCCAACGAGGAAGAGTCCGTGTACCTCGAAGGACTGAAGGCGGGCAAGCTGATCGGCACCCGCATCGGTTCGGGAGTCGATGCCGGGCGCGTGTACTTCCCGCCCCGCGGCGTCAGCCCCGCCGACGGTTCACCCGCATCCGAGCGCGTCGAGTTGGCCCACACCGGCATCGTCACCACGTTCTGCATCGTCAACGTGCCCTTCCAGGGACAGCGGATCAAGCCGCCCTACGTGGCGGCCTACGTGCTCCTCGACGGGGCGAACATCCCGTTCCTGCACCTGATCCTGGACTGCGAGGCCTCTGAGGTCCGGATGGGCATGCGCGTCAAGGCCGTCTGGCTCCCCGAGGACGAATGGGAGTACTCGATCGGCAACATCAGCCACTTCGCGCCCACCGGAGAGCCCGACGCCGAGTACGAGACCTATAAGGACCACCTCTGATGACACTGCCACCGATCGCGATCATCGGCTTCGCGCACAGCCCGAACATCGCCGGCTCCCACGGCACCACCAACGGCGTCGAGATGCTGATCCCCTGCTTCGACAAGCTCTATGCCGAACTCGGCATCGCCCGCACCGACATCGAGTTCTGGTGCAGCGGTTCCTCCGATTACCTTGCCGGACGGGCCTTCTCGTTCATCTCCGCAATCGACTCGATCGGTGCGATGCCGCCGATCAACGAGTCCCACGTCGAGATGGACGGCGCCTGGGCGCTGTACGAGGCGTGGGTGAAGATCGCGACGGGCGAGGTCGATCTCGCCCTCGCCTACGGATTCGGCAAGGCCACCGCGGGCAACGCCGACCAGACGCTCACCCTGCAGACCGATCCGTACACCGTCGCCCCGCTGCATCCGGATGCCCGGTCGCTCGGCGCCCTGCAGGCTCGCGCCGGCCTCGACGCGGGCGTGTGGACCGAGGCCGACATGGCCGCGGTCGGTGCGCGGACCTTCGGCGGTTCCGTCGACGAGCTGCTCGGTCGTGAGTACGTCGCGAACCCGCTGCGACAGCACGACATCGCGCCGTACACCGATGCCGCCGCAGCGGTCGTCATCGCCAGCGAGCGCAAGGCCCGCGAGCTGGTGGCCAACCCTGCCTTCGTCACCGGGTGGGATCACCGCATCGACACACCCAACTTCGGGGCACGCGATCTCACCGTCTCACCGTCGACGAAGCTGGCCGGCGACACCGCCTTCGGCGACCGCAGCCGCGCGGTCGACGTCGCCGAGATCAACGCGTCGTACACGCACCAGGAGATCATCGTCCGCAACGCGCTCGGACTCCCCGACTCGGTGCGCATCAATCCGTCCGGCGGTTCGCTGGCCGGCAACTCGCTGTTCTCCGCAGGTCTCCAGCGGATCGGGTACGCGGCCAACGAGATCCTCGGCGGCAACGCCGGCACCGCGGTCGCCCACGCCTCGAGCGGCCCGCTGCTGCAACAGAACATGGTGGTCACCCTGAGTGCCCAGAACAACGAGGGGGCCTGAGAACTGATGGGACACAACAATCGTGCCGCGGTGCTGGGCACCGGGCAGACACGGTACGTCGCGAAGCGGTCCGACGTCACGATGGCGGGCATGGTCCGCGAGGCCATCGACGCCGCGCTGATCGACTCCAAGGTCTCGCTCGACGACATCGACGCGATCGTCATCGGCAAGGCCCCGGACCTCTTCGAGGGGTCGATGATGCCGGAGCTCGCGATGGCCGAGGCCATCGGCGCTGTCGGCAAACGCCTCATCCGCGTACACACCGCGGGTTCGGTCGGCGGTTCGACGGCCAATGTGGCCGCGTCGCTGGTCTTCGCGGGCGTGCACAAGCGGGTCCTGGCCGTCGCCTGGGAGAAGCAGTCCGAGTCCAACGCGATGTGGGCGCTGTCGATCCCGGTGCCGTTCACCAAGCCGGTGGGCGCCGGCGCGGGTGGCTTCTTCGCCCCGCACGTGCGCGCCTACATCCGGCAGTCCGGCGCGCCCGAGCACATCGGGGCGATGGTCGCCGCCAAGGATCGCCGTAACGGCGCGCTGAATCCGCTTGCGCACCTGCACCAACCGGATCAGACGGTCGAGAAGGTCATGAGCTCGCAGATGCTTTGGGACCCGATCCGTTACGACGAGACCTGCCCGTCGTCGGACGGGGCCTGCGCGGTCGTCATCGGCAGCGAGGATGTCGCCGATGCCGCGATCGCCGCAGGCGATCCGGTGGCGTGGATCCATGCCACCGCGATGCGCACCGAGCCGCTGTCCTACGCGCACCGCAACGTCGTCAGCCCGCAGGCCGGTCGCGATGCCGCGGCCGCGTTGTGGAAGGCCGGCGGCATCAGCAACCCGCTGGAGGAGATCGACGCCGCCGAGATCTACGTGCCCTTCTCCTGGTTCGAGCCGATGTGGCTGGAGAACCTGGGATTCGTGGCCGAGGGCGAGGGGTGGAAACTCACCGAATCCGGCGACACCGAGATCGGCGGGCGCATCCCGCTCAACGCGTCCGGCGGTGTGTTGTCGTCGAACCCGATCGGGGCGTCGGGCATGATCCGGTTCGCCGAGGCCGCCATCCAGGTCATGGGCAAAGCCGGAGACCACCAGGTCCCGGACGCCCGGAAGGCACTGGGCCACGCCTATGGCGGTGGCTCGCAGTACTTCTCGATGTGGCTCGTCGGCGCCGACAAGCCCCTGCACTGAGCGGAACTTCGTGGCATTCATGCGCCATATGTGCGCATGAATGCTACGAAGTGCGTTCGGGGACAGCGCAGGCGAGGCCGTCGGCCATTCCCGTGGGTCGCACACCCAGCGACTGGTTGAGACGCGCGCGCTGATTCTCCCAGGCCACGGTCATCGCGAGTTCGACGATCTGGGTCTCCGACAGGTGTTCGGCCAACCGGCGGCGCAGGTCCGCGAGATCGTCGCCGACAGCCGGCGTACGGGTCATCGCCTCGGCGTAGCCGATGACGAGTTTCTCCAGATCGGTGTAGGCCGTCGACTCCTCATAGCGCGGCAGATCGCGGAGTTGCTGCTCGGTGATTCCGGCGCCCGACGCCAGCGCGGAGCCGATGTCGAGGCAGAACTCGCAACTGACCATGCCGGCGGCCTTGAGCTCGGCCAGTTCTTTGAGTTTCGGATCCATCCGGTTGGATAGCAGCATCGCGCTCTCCATCCCGGCGATCCCGCCCGCCACCAGCGGCCGACGAACGAGGTGGCCGACGAGTTCGGTGCGATGACGCCGGGCCCGCCGCATCGCGCGTACATAATTCCGGATTCGATGCAGTGCTCTCATACCCGTCCTTCCCGATCCGGCCGAAAACTGTAACGCCGCCCCAGCGCATATGTGACCAGCAGCACCAGGGCAGCCACACCGACCGCACCGTGGGCGACCGCACCCCAGGCGAAGACGCCGATCTCGTGGAGACCGCGTCCGCCCATCACCAGTCCGAGCGGCACGCCCGCGATGACGGCGACGGGTAGCCACTGGCGACGCGTCGAGGCGACCGCGATCGCCGCGCCGACGGCGATGAACGCCAATCCGCCGTCGACCATCGCGTGCTGGTTGAACGGCTCGCCGAGCGACGCCGAGATCCACTCGCCGGCAATCATGTTCCCGACGCCATGGATGATCAGGATCGCGCCGAGCGCGGCCGCGGCCACCTGCGCCGCCGACCACCGTCTTCTCCGACGACCGGCAGGCGCAGGATGCAGTATCCGGTCGACCGAAACGTAGGTCGACGCGGGCGGGTCGGGCCGCAAGCCACCGGCGAGCAACTCGAGTTCCGGGTCCGGAGCATTCGGGACGTCGCGCCCGTCGAGAACTGCCGATATCGCGTCATCGAGTCGTTCGGCCGCAGCGATGTCCACGGGGTCGAACTGTTCACTCGGATCGTGAGGCGTCACCTCGGCATCACCTCCCTCAACTTCGCCACCCCGCGATAGACGAGCATCCGTGCGGCCGTCGCCGAGATCCCCATCGCCGCGCCGATCTCGTCGGAGGTGAGTTCGGTGGCGAATCGCAGGGTCACGGCTTCCCGCTCGCGCGCCGTCAGAACCCACAACCGGCTGCGCACATCGTCGGCCGCGGCGGCCCGCAGCATCGCGGTCTCGGGATCGCCGTCGTAAACGGACACCCCGGCGTCGCCGGGGTCGACCTCGGCGACCGGCACCTCGCGGGATCGCCGGGCCCACCAGTCCGCGACGACATGCCGCGCGATCCCGATCAGCCAGGCGCCGACGCTGTCGCGCCGGTCGTCGAACCGGTCCCACGAGCGCATCGCCTTCACGAAGACCTCCGCGGTCACGTCGTCGGCGTCGGCGGCCCCGGGCACACGGGTCCGCACGTAGCGCCAGACCCCCGCAACGTGTTCGCGGTACACCGCGTCGAACTGATCGACCGCGCCGGACTCCGAGTCGCTCCCCCTCCGTCGACGACGCCGTGGGGGCGTCGGTGAACCTGTCACCCCATCTTCGGGCCCGGCCGACGCGCTGTAACGACGGATGGGAGAACCCGGCCCACAAACGACCGCGGGCGGGACAGGGTGAGCACCCTGTCCCGCCCGTGGCGGCTCGTGTTGCGACTATCCGGCCTTGCGCACCGAGTTGATCGTCTTTTCGACTTCCCAGAAGGCGCGCAGTGCCGACAGCTTGCCGTCGGCGTCGGCGCGATAGGTGAACACCCCGCGCGCCTCGGAGACATGGCCGGCGATGTGGGTGACGATGCTGCCGATGTAGGCGACCTCGTTCCCGCAGATGATCTCCTCGTCGAAGCGGAACTCGATGCTCTCGGTCGTCCCGATCGATTTGTCCCAGAACTCCGAGATCTGCTCGTGCCCGCGGAATCCGACGCCGTCCGGGTCGAACATCGACGGGCCGACCGGGTCCTCGACCGTGGCGTCTGCCGCGAAGTTGTCGATCCAGGCCTGTTTGTCCCTGGACTCCACGAACTCACGCGAACGACGCCCCGCCACGACTGCGGGATGGTTCTCCCGGTCGATGCCGAGGTAGGCCGGTGTCTGCTCTGCTGCGGTCACTTGGTGCCGTAGTCGACGCGGAGTTCCTTGACGCCGTTGATCCAGCCGTGGCGCAGACGGCGCGGTGCGTCGAGTTTGGTGATGTCGGGCACCATGTCGGCGAGCGCGTTGAACATCAGGTTGATCTCCATCCGCGCGAGGTTCGCACCGACGCAGAAGTGCGCACCGTTGCCGCCGAACCCGACGTGCGGGTTGGGATCGCGCATGATGTTGAACGAGAACGGATCGTCGAAAACGTCCTCGTCGTAGTTCGCCGAACCGTAGAACATGCCGACGCGCTCACCCTTGGCGATGTCGACGCCGCCGATCTGCGTGTCGCGCTTGGCCGTCCGCTGGAAGCAGTTGACCGGGGTCGCCCACCGCACGATCTCGTCGACCGCGGTCGCCGGGCGCTCCTTCTTGAACAGTTCCCACTGATCGGGGTTGTCCAGGAAGGCATTCATCCCGTGGCTGATGGCGTTGCGGGTGGTCTCGTTGCCGGCGACGGTCAGCAGGATGAAGAAGAACCCGAACTCGGTCTCGTCGAGCGACTGCCCGTCGATGTCGGCGTTCACCAGCGTGGTGACGATGTCCTCGCCGGGATTCTTACGCTTCTCCTCGGCCATCGTGTAGCCGTAGCCGAGGATCTCGGCGTTGGCCTGCTGCGGATCCGTCGTGTAATCCGGGTCGTCGGCGTTCATCATCGAGTTCGACCAGTCGAACAGCTTCTCCCGATCCACCTCCGGCACGCCGAGGAGGTCAGCGATGGCCAGCAGCGGCAGGTCGACGGCCACGTCTTTGACGAAGTCACCGCTGCCCTTCTCCGCGGCCTTGGCGACGATGTCGCGGGCGGCGTCGTCGAGCTTCTCCTCGAGTGAATGCACGGCGCGCGGCGTGAACAACTTGGAGACCAGCTTGCGCAGGCGGGTGTGCTCCGGCGGATCGTGGTTGATCAGCAACGCCTTGGTGATCTCGATCTGATCGGCGGTCATGTCGTCTTCGAAACGCATGATGACGCCGTTGGCGTTGGTTTCCCAGTCCTCGTTGTTCTTGGAGATCTCGCGGACATGGGCGTGCTTGGAGATCACCCAGTACCCGCCGTCGTGGAAACCACCGCCCTTGCCGGGCGCCTGGGCATTCCACCAGACCGGCGCGGTCTTGCGCAGTTGCGCGAACTCCTTCACGGGGATTCCCTGCTCGAGCAGATCGGGGTTGGTGAAGTCCCACCCCTCCTGCTCCATGAACGGGCACTTCGCGACTACGTCGGAAGGGCTCGTGCGCGCAGAATCCGCCGGGGTCGGCTCGCTGCCGATCGGGGCGCTCTGGGCCTGGGTCACGTCACACCACCTCGCTGTGAGATTTAGAACCTGTTTCAATCATATTGAAGCACACTGTGACGCATACGACACTCTCAGACGAGAACTTGTTCTAGTTTTGTTCCCGACCCGGTATCCGACCTGCGATCTTCCCTCACAGATTCATTCGCGTTCGTCGCCGTGCAGCGTCGACGCATGGCGTCGAACACCCGTCGAGTGGGCCGCCCTGCCCGCGTCATCCACCCCAGCGTAGACGCAAACATAGAACGTGTTCTAGCGTGATCACAGCGGCCTCGACGGACCGTCGGGCCTCATCCGTGGACATCCGGGTTCACCGGTACGAACGAAGGAGTGGCGATGGGCGTTCCCGTCATCGTAGAAGCGGCGCGCACGCCGATCGGCAAGCGCAACGGTTGGCTCTCGGGCCTGCACGCCGAGGAGTTGCTCGGCATCACCCAACGCGGCCTCCTCGAGAGAGCGGGCCTCGACCCCGCCCTCGTCGAGCAGGCGATCGGCGGCTGCGTGACCCAGGCAGGCGCCCAGGCCGGCAACATCACGCGCAAGGCCTGGCTGTCCGCGGGTCTGCCGGAGGCGACCGGAGCCACCACCATCGACGCGCAGTGCGGTTCGGCGCAGCAGGCCAACCATCTGATCGCCGGGCTCATCGCCTCCGACGCGATCGACATCGGCGTCGCCTGCGGAGTGGAGACGATGTCGGTCGTTCCGCTCGGCGCGAACGTCGGCACCAATGCCGGTCCGTATCACGCGGATTCGTGGGACGTCGACATGCCGAACCAGTTCGAGGCCGCCGAACGGATCGCCAAACGCCGCGGTATCACGCGCGCCGACGTCGACGCGCTCGGCGAGCGCAGTCAACGCAACGCCCGTAAGGCATGGGACGAGGGTCGATTCGACCGCGAGGTCCTGAGCCTCAAGGCGCCCGAGCGCACCAAAGAAGGCGAACTGACCGGGAACATCCTCGACGTCAGCCGTGACCAGGGTCTGCGCGACACCACGCTCGAATCCCTGTCCGCGCTCAAACCCGTTCTCGAGGGCGGTATCCACACCGCTGGAACGTCGTCACAGATCTCCGACGGCGCGGCCGCCGTGCTCATCATGGACGAGTCCCGGGCACGCGAGCTGGGCCTGACACCGCGCGCACGCATCAAGGCGCAGGCGCTCGTCGGCGCGGAGCCGTCCTTCCACCTCGACGGTCCGGTCCAGGCGACCGAGCGCGTCCTGGCCAAGTCGGGAATGTCGTTGTCCGACATCGACATCGTCGAGATCAACGAGGCGTTCGCGTCCGTGGTACTCAGCTGGGCCCAGGTCCACGGCGCCGACCTGGACAAGGTCAACGTGAACGGGGGTGCCATCGCCCTGGGACACCCCGTGGGCAGCACCGGCTCTCGCCTGATCACCACCGCGCTGCACGAACTGGAGCGTCGGGACGGTCAGACCGCGCTGGTCACGATGTGCGCCGGCGGCGCCATGGCCACCGGCACCATCATCGAGCGCATCTGATGCCCGCACTCGACCCGAACAACAAGCCCGCGCAACTGGATTCGCCGATCGTCAGCAAGATCATCAAACTGGGGTCGAAGGCGAACACCGCGCTGTACAAGGCCACCGGTGGTCGTGTCGGGGGCACCTGGCGGGTCGGTGCGGGTCTGCGCAAGCCCGCGCCGGTGTGCTTGCTGACCACCATCGGGCGCAAGTCGGGACAGCCGCGCACCGCGCCGCTTATCTACCTGCGGCGCGGGGACTCCTTCGTCGTGGTCGCCTCCCAGGGCGGCTCGGCGAAGAACCCCGCCTGGTACCTCAATCTCCGGGACAACCCGCAGGTCACCATCCAGATCGGCAAGGAGAAGCACGACCTCGTGGCGCGCACCGCCACCGATGCCGAGCGCGCCGAGCTCTGGCCCGATCTCGTCGACACCTACGCCGACTACGACACCTACGCCGCCTGGACGGAACGAACGATCCCGGTGGTCATCTGCGAGCCGGCCCGCTGATCGCTCAACACCTTCTGCTCTCCCGAGGTGCAACATCCTCCGCTCCCTGAGGTGCGAGGAGCGATAGCGACGAGCCACGAAGGGCGGCAGGGCATCTCACCAGACCCTTCGTGGCTCGCTTCGCTCGCACCTCAGGGAGCAGGGGGCCGTCACGCTCGCAACCTCGGTCGCCAGACCCTTCGTGACGCGACCTCCGCAAGCTCAGGGAGCCACGGGGTTCGCTTCTTTCGGATCACGAAGCCGGGGACCAGCCCGCGGGGTCCCGGCCGGTCCAGTTGGCCAGTCGCTCAGTGGGTCCGGCGCCGGGGCGGGGTTCGACGACGACGCCGAACGGCACGTTGGGGTCGGTGCGGATCTCGGCCGGGATGAACTGCTGCGCGACCGCGAGCGTCGCCTCGGCCGTCGCGGGATCTGCTTCCGCGGGTTGCCCGGTGGCAACGGCGAGGTCCCAGCCGTGCACGAGGGTCTCGCTGACATAGCCCCAGAGCGCTCCCGCGCCGGGTACCTCACCCCACGGCACCTGGACCATGCGGGTCAGCGACGCATCATCGGCCCATCCCTCCAGGGCGGCCTCGACCAGCGCGGAGTAGGTGGCAGCGTCGTGCTGCTCGGCGATCGTCCGCATCGTTCGGACGTCGAGTCCGTCGGCGAGTGCCCGGGCACGCTCGGCGGTCGCCACGACGTGCGCCGAGAGTGTCCGGACGTCTAAGTCCTCGCAGGGAGTGGGCGCTTCCAGTTGATCGTCGGTGATCCCGGTCAGCAGTGCCGTCATCCAAGCAGTTGCCACTCGGAATGCGGGACGGGGGTCGGCGGGTGCGGCCGGGGCGGGCACGGCCTCTGGTGTGGTTGCGGTCATGATGACGTCCTCTCCTTGTCGTTGGTCGGTCTGCCACCAGTGAATCCGCAATACACGACATCTCCTGTCATGTATTCGGGAGAGAATCGCATTCGTGCGCGCCGAACGTCTCATCGCCCTGCTGATGGTGCTGAAGAGGCACGAGCGGGTGACCGCCGCCGAGTTGGCCGCCGAGCTCGGGGTCTCCGAACGAACCGTGCTCCGCGACATCGACGCGCTGTCGCTGTCCGGCGTGCCGGTCTACGCCGAGCGCGGCCGGCACGGCGGCTTCGCGTTGTTACCGGGGTATCGCACCGATCTCACCGGACTGACCGTCGACGAGGCCACGTCGTTGCTCGCCGGTACCGGACGGGTCGACTCCCCCGCGTTCACCAGCGCCATGCGCAAGGTGACCGCCGCCCTGCCCGAGGCGCACCGGAGTCATGCCGTGCGCGCCGCGCAGCGGATCCTGGTCCGTCCGGAGGGTTTCGTCAGAACCCCGGAGATCCTCGACGGCCTCCAGGCCGTACAACTCGCCGTGTTCGAGGGCCGACGGATCCGTGTGAGCTACCGGAGCCGGGGTGCGCCCACCCCGCGCGAGCACGTCCTCGACCCGATCGGACTCATCGTGGCGGGCGAGACCTGGTACCTCGTCGCCACCTCACCGCGCAGCACGTCGCACGACGGCGCCGGCTCGGCGGAACGCATGTACCGCGTCTCCCGGATGAGCGACGTGGACGTCCTCGACGAACCCGCGCGCCGGTCCGATGACGTCGACCTCGGCGAGATCTGGGAGCGGCATCGTGACGCGTTCCGACGCTCCTTCGAACCCGTCGACGTGGTGATCGACTGCTCGGCCGACGATGCCGAGCAGATCGAGTCAATCGCCGCCGCAACATATCTCGACCGCTCACCAGAAGGACGATGTCGGCTCGGACTCCGGTTCGCCGACCGTCGCCACGCCACGCGCGCGTTGTGGGCGTCGATGTTCGACCACGACTTCGTGGTCTGCGAGCCGGAATGGCTCCGAACCACGCTCACGGCCCGCGCCCGCGTTGTCGGCGGCGACTGAGGCGAGCACATCGGGCCGCCTGCACCGAACGAATGAATCCTCTGGCGAGGCCCCCCTGCCTGTGGTCTGATTCTCGAATGTTCGGGGTTCTCACTCCATGTCGGCACGCACTCGACGACGACCTGATGGACCAGTGGCGCTCCCACCTGTGCGGGGTCTGTCTGTCGCTGCGCGACAACCACGGCCAGTCGAGCAGGTTGACGGTCAACACCGATGCGGTGATGGTGTCGATCCTCACCGCAGCCCAGTCGACGTCGGAGTGCGCCTCCACCGAGGCCGGTCGGTGTCCCCTACGCGGAATGCGCACGGCGACAGTCGTGTCCGCCGACGAACCGGGTGTCCGCCTCGCCGCGACCGCCTCCCTCACCCTCGCCGCCGCGAAGGCGGCCGACGTCGGCAACGAGCAGCGACACGCGCTGGCGCCCCGTCGGCCGGTACGCGCGAAGCTCGCCGACTATGCCGGGAGCCACCTGCGCCGGAATGCCGCGGCCGACACCGAGGTCGCCCGACGTCTCGATGTCGACGGGATGATGACGACGCTCTCTCGTCAAGCCGAGATCGAGTCGACGAGCGTCGTCCTCGACGACCTCACCCGGGCGTCGGCAGTGGCTGCGGCACAGGTCTTCTCCGCGTCGGCGATACTCGCCGACGCACCCCGCAACGAGGCAGCGCTCTCCGACATCGGTGCCGATTTCGGCCGGATAGCGCACCTCTTGGACGCGGTCGACGACTATGACTCCGACGCCGAGCAGGGACGGTACAACCCACTCCGGTCCACCGGAACGTCGCTGGAGACCGCGCTCGAGCAGTGCCGGCGACTCGCCTCCGCGATCCGGGCCCGCTACGCCGACCTCGAACTCGTCGACGACCGACTCCTACGGGTGGTGTTGCTCGACGGACTGCGCCACGCGATCCACAAGCGCATGCACCCGCACGCGGAGGCCCCTTCGGTGGTCGCCGACTCGCGCACCCAGTGGCCGCCGCACCGGCCGTTCGGCTATCCGACCGAGTGGCCGTACCCGCCACCCTTCAAACCGAATCGATCGTTCCACGAACGGATTCTGCCGTTCATCGGCGTCTCGTGCTTCGGCAAGGCCTGCTGCGTCGACCACTGGAATCACTTCACCGACAAGTACAAGGACGCGGTCTGCGACGACTGCGACTGCTGCGATTGTTGCGACTGCTGCGACCTGTGACCCGCCCGGGCGGGTCAATTGAGGAGCGAGCAATGCGCTCCCCCTGTGCTCCCTGAGCTGAGGTGCGAGCGAAGCGCCAACGCTCCTCGCACCTCAGGGGGCAATGGTTATGTCGTTCTTTCGGATCAGGGAGCAGAGGGGATCTAGCCGACGCCGCGGTCGGAGTCGGCCCAGTACTGGGACCGCAGCGCCTTCTTGTCCGGCTTGCCGAGCGCGGTCAGTGGCAGGGCATCGGCGAAGATCACCCGCTTGGGTGACTGCACCGCACCCTTGCGGTCTTTCACGGACTGCTGGATCTCGGCGGTGATCCGGTCCTTCGCCGCGTCGTCGGCGTCGGCATCGTTGCGCAGCACCACGATCGCGGTGACCGCCTCGCCCCACTTGTCGTCCGGGACACCGATCACGCCGACCTGACCCACTGCCGGGTGTTCGGCGACGACGTCCTCGACCTCGCGCGGGAACACATTGAAGCCACCGGTGACGATCATGTCCTTGGTGCGGTCGACGATGAACCAGAATCCGTCCTCGTCCTCGCGGGCCACGTCGCCGGTGCGCAGCCAGCCGTCGCGGAAGGTGTCCGCGGTCTGTTCGGGGAGGCCCAGGTACCCGCCGGCGAGAAGTGGTCCCGCGACGCAGATCTCGCCGGGTTCGCCCTGCGGGACGGGCTTGTCGTCGGGCCCGAGCAGGGCGGTACGCAGGAAGGCCGACGGCCGTCCGCAGCTGCTCAGCCGACGCTGGTCCTCACCGGGACCCGGATGGTCACCCTTCGCCAGGTAACTGATGACCATCGGCGCCTCGGACTGGCCGTAGTACTGCGCGAAGATCGGCCCGAAGCGCTCGATCGCCTCGGCGAGCCGGACCGGATTGATCGGCGACGCACCGTAGTACACAGTCTCCAGCGAGGACAGGTCGCGCGTCTTCGAGTCCGGGTGGTCCATCAGTGCGTACAGCATCGACGGCACCAGCATCGTCGCGGTGATCTTCTGCTCCTCGATCGTGCGCAGCACCTCGGCCGGGTCGAACTTGGACAGCACCACCATCGATCCGCCCTTCATGAGGGTCGGGACGAAGAAAGCGGCACCCGCGTGCGAGAGGGGCGTGCAGAGCAGGAACCGCGGGTGTTCGGGCCATTCCCATTCCGCGAGCTGGATCTGCGTCATCGTCGACATCGCGCGGGCTGTCCCGATGACGCCCTTCGGCTTGCCGGTGGTGCCGCCGGTGTAGGTGATGGAGACGACGTGGTCGGGTGAGAGATGCGCGGCGACAAGGGGCTTCGGCTCGAAGCCGTCGGCTTCGGCGATCACGTCCCGCGCGTGGGCGGCGAGTTGCTCCGGCACCGGCCCGAGGGTCAGCACCTGCTTGAGACCGGGAACCCGTTCGAGCAGTGCCGCGGCCCGCTCGACGAACATGGGCACCGGGTCGATGATGAGAGTCGACACGCCGGCGTCCGAGAGCACGTACGCGTGGTCGTCGAGTGAGCCCAGGGGATGCAGAGCGGTGCGGCGCCATCCCTGCGTCTGGCCGGCGCCGATCACGAACAGCACCTCGGGCCGATTCAGCGCGAGCAGGCCGACCGCGGTTCCCGTACCAGCACCCAACCCCTCGAACGCCTGGATGTAGCGGCTGATCGACGCCGCCATCTCACCGCCGGTCATCTCCGTGTCGCCGAGAGACAGCACGGTGCGGTCGGCGTGCCGCCGCAGCGCCGCGACCATCAGGTCGCCCATGTGCGTGCCCCCGCGCAGGTGATCGAAGTCGGCCGGTGCTGTCGTCGTACCCTCGTTCGTCATGACCACCAGACTAGGACGTGTTACAGCTCTAGGGAAGAATCTCCACCAAAACCGCACTATGAGACACGAGAACGTGTTCTAACATTCCCTTGCGGATGCGCCTTCCGCGAATCTGAAGTCCGCCACCGGCGAGGGGTGGTGACCTAGGATCGAACCATGACTGATCTCGACCTCGCCACCACCCGGCGTGACATCGCCGACGCCCTGCTGACCGCCCTCGAGCGCCGCCACGAGGTCCTCGATGCCATCGTCGACGCCGAGAATCACGACGAGGCCGTCACCGCGATCGTCGACCTGCTCGGCAAATCCAAGCTCGGCGCCGAGGCCATCCTCGACATGAAGCTCGACCAGCTCACCAAGGACGACCGCCGCAAGAACCAGGCCGAACTCGACAACCTCAACAGCGCCCTCACCTTCACGCTCGCCGAACGTCCGGCCAGCAGTGGGGACACCCTTGATCTCCGTCCGTTCGACCCGTCCGCCGACGCCGAACTGTTCTCGGCGCGCACCAACGAGATCGGCACCGCCGGCGACGGTTCGGGCGCTCCCGCCGGCGATGTCGCGGCCGAGATCGATGCCGCCACCGCCCGGGTCGACGCCGAGGAAGCCGTCTGGCTGGTCGCCGTCGAAGGCGAGTCGAAGGTCGGCTTCGTGTTCGGCGAACTGAAGGACGGCGAGATCGACCTGCGCATCTGGATCCACCCGCAGTTCCGCAAGTCGGGGTACGGCACCGCAGCGCTACGCAAGTCCCGTTCGGAGATGGCGGCGTACTTCCCCGGCGTGCCGATGGTCGTCCGCGCGCCCAGCGCCTGACGGTCCACCTACAGTCGACGAACCCACCAGCCGTTCGGGGTGGTGGGTTCGTCTGTTGGTGGCGTGCCGGACGGTCAGGTCCGTTGGGGCCGCGGGAGGCCGAAGTGGGCGACGATCGCGCGGATCCGGTTGTCCTCGTCGACCACGAAGGTCTCGGACACGGTGGCACCCAGCCGAAGGGTCTTGGGTCGGACGTGGACGATGTAGCGCGTGGTGACGCTGTGCCCGTCCACCGTGGCGGTGAAGTCCGAGATCCGGTGGATGAGGCGGAATTGCGGGCCACGCGCGAGGCTGCGGGCGATGTGGTCGCCGTCGCGCCCGGTCCGCACACCGAACTCCACGCGGGTGCAGTCCGGGTGCAGGACGACCGACGACGGATCGTGACTCACCAAGGCGTCCACATAAGCGCGCGCCGCGGCGATCCGCTCGGCCGAGGGATCTCGGGGCGAGGTCATCGCGCGCCGTACACGGGCATCGGCACCGGCGCCTTGGCCAGGATCTCCTCGATCACCGGGCCGAGCTCGCCGGCCTCCCACCGAGAGCCCTTGTCCCGCTCGATGCTTCGCTGCCATCCATCGGTGATCGAGATCTTGCCGCCCTCGACTTCGAACACCCGGCCGGTTACCGAGCCCGCCGCGGGCGAACCCAGCCAGACCACGAGGGGCGAGACGTTCGCCGGATCCATCGTGTCGAAGGAACCGTCGGCGGGCGCCGCCATCTGAGCGGCCATCGCCTCACCGGCACCCATGGTCATCTGGGTACGGGCGGCCGGAGCGATCGCGTTCACGGTCACACCATACGACCCCAGTTCCGCGGCCGCCTGGATCGTCAGAGCCGCGATGCCGGCCTTCGCCGCGACGTAGTTGCCCTGCCCCACCGAACCGTACAGTCCCGCACCGGAACTCGTGTTGATGATGCGCGCCTGCGGAACGTCGCCGGCCTTCGCCTGGGCACGCCAGTGCGCGGCTGCGTGCCGCAGACCGACGAAGTGCCCTTTGAGATGTACGCGGACGACCGCATCCCACTCGTCCTCCGACAGCGAGACCAGCATCCGGTCGCGCACGAAACCCGCGTTGTTGACCAGTACGTCGAGGCGTCCGAACGCGGAGAGTGCGGTCTCGACCATGGCCGCACCCGAATCCCAGTCCGCGACGTCGCCCACCGACGCGACTGCCTGCCCGCCGGCGGCGACGATTTCGTCGACGACCTCACTCGCGGGGTCCTCGGCGTAGTCGTTGACGACGACCTTCGCGCCGTCGGCGGCGAACGCGAGGGCGTGGGCGCGTCCGATGCCCTGGCCGGCACCGGTCACGATGACGACACGACCCTCATTCAACTTGCTGGTCACTGATGTTCTTCCTTTCCGAAGTGTCTGCGGCCCCGAACCGCACACCGGGTCTCAGACTGCGTTACCGGCCGTGGCGGCGTCGAGGAATGCCGGCTTCTCGCCACCGCCGTGGACGGTCAGCGTCGACCCGGTGATGTAGCCGGCAAGCGGTGACAAGAGAAAGGCGACCGCGTTGCCGACATCGGCGGGCGTGGCCATCCGCCCCATCGGGATGGTCTCGCCGACGGCTGCCACACCGGCGTCGTCGCCGTAGTGCAGGTGGGACTGTTCGGTGACGACCGGGCCGGCCACGACCGAGTTCACCCGCACCCGCGGCGCCCACTCGACGGCGAGCGAGCTCATCAGGTTGTCGAGTCCGGCCTTCGCCGCACCGTAGGCCGAGGTGCCGGGTGACGGCCGGTGGCCGCTCACGCTCGAGATGTTCACGATGCCACCGCCATCCGGCTGCGTCTGCATCACCGCGTTGGCCGCGCGGGCCACGGCGAGCGGGGCGAGCAGATTGAGGTCGACGATCTTGCTCGCGAACCGGACCGACGCGTCGGCGGCCAGCGCGAACGGGGAGCCGCCGGCATTGTTCACGACACCGTCGATGCGTCCGGCCCGCCCGATGATGTCGTCCATCATCGCCACGACCGCATCCGCGTCGCGGACATCGCAGGACACGAAATCGAGATCGCGGAGGTCGTCGGCGAGATTGTCGGCGTTGCGACCACAGATCACCGGACGGGCGCCGAGCGAACCCAGGACGCGGGTGATCCCGGCACCCACCCCGCGCGCCCCGCCCGTGACCAGGATGACCTTCCCGACCAGGCCCAGCTCGACCTGTGACTGCGTCTGCATGGGTGCTACCCTACCAAACAACCAAGCACTTGCTTGGTGCGCTTCCGCAGTCCCCTCGGACTGTCCGGACCGCCCCATGAGAGGAGCCCGCGTGCCGATCACCACGACACGTTCCGATACCGGGATCGTGACCGTCACCGTCGACTATCCGCCGGTCAACGCGCTGCCATCGGCCGCATGGTTCGAACTCGGCGACGCCATCACCGCCGCCGGCCAGGACCCCTCCACCCACGTGGTGGTGCTCCGCGCAGAAGGTCGGGGCTTCAACGCGGGCGTCGACATCAAGGAGATGCAGGCGACCGACGGCTTCGACGCCCTGATCGGCGCCAACCGCGGATGCGCCGCCGCCTTCAGTGCCGTCTACGACTGCGCCGTCCCCGTCGTCGTCGCCGTCAACGGGTTCTGCGTGGGCGGCGGCATCGGCCTCGTCGGCAATGCCGACGTCATCGTCGCCTCCGACGACGCCGTCTTCGGACTACCCGAGGTGGACCGCGGAGCACTCGGCGCCGCAACCCATCTCGCGCGTCTCGTGCCACAGCACATGATGCGCACCCTCTACTTCACCGCCAAGAACGTCACCGCCCAGCAACTCGAGCACTTCGGTTCGGTCTACCGGGTCGTGCCCCGCGAGGACCTGCTCGACGCGGCACTCGAGGTCGCAGAGGCCATCGCCGCCAAGGACACTCGCGTGATCCGCGCGGCGAAGGAGGCGATCAACAACATCGACCCCGTCGACGTCAAGGCGAGTTACCGCCTCGAGCAGGGGTACACCTTCGAGTTGAACCTGGCCGGCGTCGCCGACGAGCACCGCGACGCGTTCGTGTCGACCGGCAAGCCACTTGCCGCGAATTCCGCCTCGGATGGAGGACGTGCCTGACATGCCCACCGACAAGACAAGCACTTTCGACGACGTCATCGCCGAGCTACGCGACGGCATGACCATCGGCATCGGCGGATGGGGTTCGCGCCGCAAGCCGATGGCGTTGGTCCGTGCGCTCGCCCGCTCCGACGTCAAGGACCTCACCGTGGTGACCTACGGTGGCCCCGACCTCGGATTGCTCTGCGCGGCAGGGAAGGTGCGCCGCGCGTACTACGGCTTCGTCTCCCTCGACTCGGCCCCGTTCTACGATCCGTGGTTCGCCAAGGCGCGCACCAACGGCGAGATCGAGGTACGCGAGATGGACGAGGGCATGGTGAAATGCGGCCTCGAAGCGGCCGCCGCACGCGTGCCGTTCCTGCCCATTCGTGCCGGCCTCGGCTCGGACGTCCTCAACTTCTGGGAGGGTGAGCTGAAGACCGTCACCTCGCCCTATCCCGACGCCGACGGCCGGACGCAGACGCTGGTGGCCATGCCGGCACTGAAGCTCGACGCCGCATTCGTGCACCTGGATCAGGCCGATGCCCACGGCAATGCCGCCTACACCGGGGTCGACCCGTACTTCGACGACCTCTACTGCGCGGCTGCCGAACGACGCTATCTCGAGGCCGATCAGATCGTCTCCACCAAGGTGCTCGTCAAAACCGTTCCGCACCAGCGCCTTCTGCTCAACCGCATGGCCGTGGACCGGGTCGTCCACGCGCCCAACGGTGCGCACTTCACGTTCGCCGGTGACTACGGGCGCGACGAGAAGTTCCAGCAGTTCTATGTGGCGTCGGCGAAGGAGCCCGAGACCTGGGACGCGTTCTCGCGCCGATTCCTCCAGGTCGACGAACAGACCTACCAGCGAGAAGTGACCGCCTGGCAGGACGAGCAGAAGGAGACCGGACAGTGAGCACCGCCGAAACCGCGACCACGCCCGGTGAATCGTCCGGTACGGATGAACCCACCCGAGCCGAGTACTGTGTGATCTCCTGCGCCGACATCTTCGCCGGCGCCGGCGAGATCATGGCCTCGCCGATGGCGCCCACTCCCCTGCTCGGCGCCCGGCTCGCGCGTCTCACCACCGAACCCGACCTGCTGATCACCGACGGCGAGGCGCTGATCCTCGCCGACACCCCGCCGATCGGGAAGACCGGGCCGATCGAGGGGTGGATGCCGTTCCGCAAGGTGTTCGACGTCGTGGCATCGGGTCGGCGCCATGTTGTCATGGGCGCCAACCAGATCGACCGGCACGGCAACCAGAACCTGTCGGCGTTCGGTCCGTTGCAGCACCCCACTCGCCAGATGTTCGGTGTGCGTGGCGCGCCCGGCAACACCATCAACCACCCCACCAGCTATTGGGTGGCCCGCCACACCGCGCGCGTCTTCGGCGAGTCCGTCGACATCGTGTCGGGCGTCGGTTTCGACAAGGTCGATCCGGAGAACCCGGCCTTCGACGACCTGAACATCCATCGCGTGGTCACCAACCTCGGCGTCTTCGACTTCGGCGGACCAGGCCACACCATGCGGGCCCTGTCCCTGCATCCCGGGGTCGGCGCCGACGAGGTCGCCGAGAACACCGGCTTCGAGGTCGAAGGCCTTGCCGACGCACCCGAAACGCGCCGGCCGACGGCAGAGGAGCTCGGTCTGATCCGGGACGTCCTCGACCCGAAGGGCTTCCGCAACAAGGAAGTCCGATGAGCAGTCCCACCAGCGCACAACCGAGTCCCGCGCGCGCCGCCGGACTGTCGACGTCGTTCACCGAGCTCGTCGGCATCGAGTACCCGATCGTCCAGACCGGCATGGGATGGGTGTCCGGACCGTCGCTGACCTCGGCAACCTCGAACGCCGGCGGGCTGGGCATCCTGGCGTCGGCCACGATGACGTTCGCGGAACTCGAGGCGGCCATCGCGAAGACGAAATCGTTGACGGACAAGCCATTCGGTGTGAACATGCGTGCCGACGCGACCGATGCCCCCGAACGCATCGACCTGTTGATCCGAGAGGGCGTCAAGGTCGCCTCCTTCGCGCTGGCCCCGAAACCCGAACTGATCGCGAAGCTCAAGGACAACGGCATCGTCGTGATCCCGTCGATCGGTGCGGCCAAACATGCCGTCAAGGTCGCCTCGTGGGGTGCCGACGCAGTGATCGTCCAGGGCGGCGAGGGCGGTGGTCACACCGGACCGGTCGCCACCACCCTGCTGCTGCCGTCGGTGCTGGATGCGCTGTCCGCCAAGGGTATCGACATGCCGGTGGTCGCCGCGGGCGGGTTCTTCGACGGCCGTGGGCTCGCCGCCGCACTCGCCTACGGGGCTCAGGGCGTGGCCATGGGCACCCGGTTCCTGCTGACGTCGGACAGTGCCGTGCCCGACTCCGTCAAGCAGGAGTACCTCGCCCGCGGTCTCGGCGACACCGTTGTCTCGGTCAAGGTCGACGGCATGCCGCACCGCGTGTTGCGTACCCCGCTGGTGGAGGCGCTCGAGAGCGGGAGCCCGGCCCGGGCCCTCGTCGCCGCGGCCCGCAATGCCAACGAGTTCAAGCAGATGACCGGCATGCGCTGGACGACGATGCTCAAAGACGGGCGCACGATGAAGAAGTCGGGCGAACGCACGTGGCAGCAGGTCATCATGGCGGGCAACACCCCCATGCTGCTCAAGGCCGGCCTCGTCGAAGGTGACACCCGCGCCGGCGTGCTCGCCTCCGGCCAGGTCGTCGGCATGATCGACGACCTGCCCAGCTGTGACGAGTTGATCCAGGCGATCATGACGCAGGCACACGAACGGCTGAAGGCGCTCGGGTCGTTGGGCTAGGGGCGCCCCGGAGCTCGCGGAGGGCCATACCATCGCTCCCTGAGCAGCCTATGAGGGTTTGTGTCAACAGGGTCCTGTGATGGGTGTGGGCGTGGGGGTGTGGCCCGGCGGCCGGTGGTGGCTGCGGGAKGGATGATGGTGGGGTTTTGGATGGCCGGGGTCGTTGCCTGGCGCGGGCTCTACCTAGCGGTCAAACGGGTTGGTACCCAACAGCCTTCATTCGAGCTTGGTTCGCGCCGGGGTGGGACTGCTCAGGCTCAGGGTCGGGCTTATGTGCCCAAGGAGCAGCGAGCTTGTCCCGGCCGGAAGGGGTTTAGGGGTCAGGCGGCGGT